>JBEAUL010000076.1:0-10174 GCA_041161475.1 Pseudomonadota bacterium
CAAAAAAAGTATGCTGAGACACTGAGTAGGGTAAAAAAAAATATGGCGTCTATATCAGACTTTCCCAAACTCAAAAAACAAAAATACGGTGAATCAGCAGATGAGAATAGCTTATTGGACATGCGCATGCAGATAGCTACAACCATAACGTCTGTAGAGGCATTAAAAGAGCTGACAGAAGAAATATCTCAAGGTAAGCAAGGAGAAAATATTTTAAGTGCTGATGAACAATACTCTATGGCAACTTTAGATAAAACAATTAAATATCTTGAATCTATGGATGAATACCTAAGGAAAAACTTATATGATAATACACCTAGCAGCATATTTGAGGAAGCTCTGAGTTATACCAAAGCTTTATTCTTAGAGCGAGGAACAATTCCTGCAATGAAATCAAAAAATTCAACCGATCCTTTTGTGGTAGTAGATTTTGATGCTGTACTAGAAAGTACTGTTAGGTTTGCTAGATTAGCAGAACCAGAAACATTTGGCACAGAGCTTCAAGAAGTTTTGGACAATCACTTGTCATTACAAAGGCAAATTCTAACGCTAGATCCCTCTATTTACAGCACAGATATGCATGAAATGAACCGTGGTTTAATTGAAATTATTAATAATGTTACCGAGATTACTGAAGACACTATAAGAGGGCAGCGTGGCATGTCTTCAACAGAAGCGAAAACTTTAGTTAAGCTACTTGAAAAACTTAATTCCCTGTACCCTTCAAAAGATCTAAGGGAAGATATAGATAAGATACAAAAAAACACTAATTTATCAGCAAAACAACTCCTAGAATCGTTGATTAAAATAATTACAAACGCAATCAATAGCTGCAACAGTTACATAAAAGATAAAATTACAGCTATTCAATCAACCCAAATAAGTACTAAAAAAACATTTTTAATCAGTGATCAAGTCTCAAAAAAGTCAAAAGAAACCCCTGAAGGATTTGAAGATATCCCTTTAGATGATGAAGAGATTAATATACCTAATAAAAAAGGACCTAAACAATAAATAGCTAATTTATATTTTTCAGTAATCCATCTGATAACTTCACCTTACTTTACTTTCGTGTGTACACATGGCACTTACTTAAGCTAACCCAAGTTGCTTCTACGTCGATAATGGTATCGAGAGGAAGGGAGCAAGAAAGTGGCTTTAAGCTCATTACACAACGAATGGACGGTGTGTTGTCTATCATTTCGGCGATTTTTGACATTAACTGCGTGCTATAACAAGTTGACCCCGCGTATACGATGGTTGTATCGCCCAGGTCACCCCTTAAAAAATTACCTTGGTAGAACTCTAATGCGCGCTTTCCGCCCATAAACAGATCGGGGGATTCTTCGCGCAAACGCTTCAATACTTGGGTGGAAGAAGCATAGCGTGCTTGTGATGCCTCAATACCGAAACAGCGCTTGGCAGGCGTGGCTAAAAAGGATTGCACAACCACTTTACCAACGCCAGAGCCCAAATCACAAAACACGTCTTCGGGGCCCAGTTTTGCATAATCTAGTAATCTGGCAATCCCTGGATAAGTGATTTCTCCATAAGTTAGATAAATATCTTCTTTTTCATTATCTTGTTTTTCATTTGGCTGATAACTGATAAATCCAGAAATACCCTGGTACAAATTACGAATATATTCTTCGCACAGTTGGTTGAATTCATCTGCTTTTCCGGGACTTTGTGTAATCGACATAAAACGCATTCCTTTTAATATTCATCAACAGATCACAGGCGCAAACCATACCAAAGTATAGGTTGCGCCTTTTTTAAACTCAATGTTAAGCGACAGGTAAAGTTACCCCCACCTGCCCTTGATACTTGCCACCTCTATCACGATAAGAAGTGAGGCAGACCTCGTCTGATTCTAAAAACAGCATTTGGGCTACCCCTTCGTTTGCATATATTTTTGCAGGCAAGGGAGTTGTATTAGAAAACTCAAGGGTAACATGTCCTTCCCACTCAGGCTCTAAGGGCGTTACATTCACGATAATGCCACAGCGTGCGTAGGTAGATTTACCCAAACAAATCGTGAGCACATTCCGGGGAATGCGAAAATACTCAACGGTTCGCGCCAAGGCAAACGAATTCGGTGGAATAATACAAACGTCTGATGTAATATCAACAAAACTATTTTCGTCAAACTGTTTTGGATCGACAATAGTAGAGTGAATATTTGTAAAAACCTTAAATTCATTTGCACAACGTACATCGTATCCATAACTAGAGGTACCGTAGGAAATGATCCGTTGGTTATTCTTATCCCGTACCTGACTGTCTACAAACGGCGTAATCATTTGCCTCTCAACTGCCATGCGTTTAATCCATTGATCTGATTTTATGCTCATCTTACTGATCACTCCGTTTTACTGGGTATTCGATACTCTCTGGGCTTTTTTCCCAATTCGACCATTACTTTACTCGCAATATCGCGATATAACAAGGCAATTTCACTCTCTGGATTTGCCATCACCGTAGGAACACCTTTGTCTGCTGCAACTCTCACTGTTGTTGCCAAAGGTAATTGGCCTAAAAAAGGAAGCGAATACTGTTGACTCAGTTGCTCTCCCCCCGCTTCACCAAAAATAGGGACATTATGCTGACAATGCGGACAAGTATAGGTACTCATATTTTCAATCACACCTAGCACAGCGATACCCACTTTTTGAAACATCGCCACGGCTTTTCGGGCATCCAGCAAGGCTAAATCTTGAGGTGTTGTAACAATAATTGCCCCCGAAACCGGTATTTTTTGTGCCAAAGTGAGTTGAATATCGCCCGTTCCTGGTGGCAAATCGACGATAAGATAATCGAGCTGTCCCCATGCTGTCTGGTTTAATAGTTGCAGTAAGGCACCGCTCACCATCGGCCCCCGCCAAATGGTTGGGGCGCTTGCATCAATTAAATATCCGATTGACATGGATTTTAATCCATAAGCGCTTAAGGGCTCAAATTGATTCTCTTTTACCGAAGGCTTGTCTGATTGAGCAAGACCCAGTAGATGGGGCTGACTCGGCCCGTAAATATCTGCATCTAAAATACCGACCTTGGCACCCAACAACTGTAAACTGAAGGCCAGATTCACTGCGGTGGTCGATTTTCCTACCCCTCCTTTACCTGAACCCACAGCCAAAATATTTTTAATTCCCGGTAAGGGTTGCGTGCCTTTTTGCGTTGCGTGACTGTAGATAGGTGAAATGGGGCGATCGTTTGTTGTTTGTTGCATGGTACTGTCTTTATGTATAGTCATATAATGAAAATTTTGTGTTTAAAGGGATTATTCGGCATAATAGGCGAGCAGATGACCCTTTGGTTTTTCCATTTTACCGTAAAAAGACAGCAACATGAAGCAGAAAAAAAATCGACATATTTTGGTAACCAGCGCTTTACCCTACGCAAATGGCCCTCTCCATTTAGGCCATCTGGTTGAATTTATCCAAGCGGATATTTGGGTACGCTTTCAACGACTACAAGGCCATCAGTGCCTGTTTTTATCGGGTGATGATGCCCACGGCACAACCACGATGCTCAATGCTGAAAAAATGCAGATATCGCCAGAAGACCTGATCAACCGTTATCATAGGGAGCGATTACGCGATTTAGCCGATTTTAATATTGCGCTAGATACTTATTATACAAGTCACTCACCTGAAAACCAGCAACTGTCGAGTGATATTTACAAAAAATTGCGTGACCGAGGCGATATCAAAACGGAAACCATTGAACAAGCCTTCGATCCCGTCAAATCCATTTTCCTACCGGACCGATATGTCAAAGGCACCTGCCCACAGTGTAAAACACCAGATCAATACGGTGATAATTGTGAGGCCTGTGGCGCTACTTATACCCCAGCAGATCTAATGGATGCGCGATCGGTTATTTCTGGTGCAGTACCCATTAAGAAAGCATCCCTACACTACTTTTTTGAGCTGAGCCATTATGCTGACTTTTTAAAAGCATGGACAACCACAGTAGGACATCTACCAATCGCCCTTCAAAATAAGCTTGAAGAATGGTTTGCTGCTGGACTCCGCTCTTGGGATATTTCGAGAGATGCGCCCTACTTTGGTTTTGAAATTCCAGATGCACCCGGTAAATACTTCTATGTTTGGTTAGACGCGCCAATTGGTTACATGGCAAGCTTAAAGCATTTGTGTGCTAAACGACCTGAACTGTCGTTTGATGCTTATTGGTCCTTAAACAACGCAGAAAACAGTGAAGTCTATCATTTCATTGGAAAAGACATCGTCTATTTTCATGCATTATTCTGGCCAGCCATCTTAAAAGGCAGTGGTTACCGATTGCCCTCAGCCATTTTTGCCCACGGTTTTCTCACCGTAAATGGACAAAAAATGTCTAAATCTCGGGGTACTTTTATCACGGCTCGAGACTATCTTGCGGTTGCTGACGCCGAATACTTGCGTTATTACTTGGCAAGCAAACTCACCGCTGGTATAGAAGACTTAGATTTCGGGATGGATGACTTTGTACAACGTGTTAACAGCGATTTGGTCGGGAAGCTGGTGAATATCGCCAGTCGTACCGCAAAATTTATCAACCAGCTGTTCGACAATACCCTTTCTGCAACAATTGACACCGCACTACTGGACAATTTTGTCGCAGCAGAATCCAGCATCGCTACTGCCTATGAAACCCGAGAATACCATCGCGCTATTCGTGAAATCATGAAATGGTGCGACAAAGCAAACCAGTATGTCGATGAAAATAAGCCCTGGATCTTGGTTAAATCACCCGACACGCTGACACAAGCACATATTGTCTGTAGCACCGCATTGCACTTGTTCAAGGTATTGATGACGTACTTGCGTCCTGTACTGCCCACCTTAAGTGAGCGTGTTGCTGACTTCTTAAACAGCCAACTGGATTGGCATACAATGGGTATACCGCTTGGCGCGCACACTATCCGCCCCTTTAGCCCCTTACTACAACGACTCGAACTTGAAAAGGTACAACATATGATGCCAAATACACCAGAAACAGAACCCACCTCCCCAACTGTAACGCCATCACAGGACACGACCACCATATCTATCGATGATGTGATGAAAGTAGATTTAAGAATTGCAAAAATTCTCACTGCCGAACATGTTCCAGACGCGGATAAACTGATTAAATTTCAATTAGACATTGGTGAAGAAAAACCAAGACAAGTTTTTGCAGGCATTAAAGCTGCATATCCTAACCCAGAGGTATTGGTCGGCAAATTAACCGTTATGGTTGCCAATCTAGCCCCACGCAAAATGCGTTTTGGTCTTTCTGAAGGCATGGTATTAGCTGCTGGACCGGGTGGAAGCGACCTATGGATTTTAGAGCCACACGCAGGTGCACAACCAGGCATGAAGGTAAAATAAAGACGCGATCATATCAGATGTTTACTGTTCAGATCCAAGAAGAAAACTGTGTTGGCTGTACAAAGTGCATCGCCGTTTGCCCCGTCGATGCCATTGTAGGCGCATCTGGTATGATGCATAGCGTTCTGACTGACGAATGTATTGGTTGTCGCTTATGTATCGATCCTTGCCCAATGGATTGCATTGAAATAGTGCCCCCAACACAGGAAAGTGCCCCTGTTGACAAGCAGGCGCGCGCCACTAAAGCCAAAAAACGTGTCCAAGAACGTCTTGCGCGTTTAAGTCGTGAAAAACAATTATTGCTGTTACCTCCGATTACAAAAGAGACACAGACACAGATGCATCTGGACATTCAAGCGGCTTTAGCACGTGCAAATCAAAAACAAGCAACCACAGTCTATAAAGGCTAGACAAACCTTATTTATGCAAGCAACAACCATTGAAACCCTTTTTTCACGCTTTGAGGCACTAAACCCAAATCCAGGGACTGAACTGATTTTCAAAACCCCTTTTGAACTGCTGATTGCAGTGATGTTGTCTGCACAAGCCACGGACAGTGGGGTTAATCGGGCCACAGCGGTGCTGTTTGCAGTAGCCAATACCCCTGAAGCACTTCTATCTTTAGGCATTGAGGGTCTAAAACCCTATATTCAACGCATTAACCTCTATCCAACCAAAGCAAAACATATTATCAGTACTTGCGCACAACTGATCGCAGATCATCAAGGACAAGTCCCAAATAATCGCTCGGCGCTCGAATCTTTACCTGGGGTTGGGCCTAAAACCGCCAGCGTTATCTTAAATACCTTGTTCGATCAAGCAACCATTGCTGTAGATACACATGTCTTTAGAGTATCAAATCGCATGGGACTGTCCAACGGAAAAACACCGGCAATGGTTGAAAAGCAATTACACAAGGTGATACCCCATCGTTTTAAAAAAAATGCACACCATTGGTTGGTATTACACGGCCGATATGTTTGTCGAGCAAAAAAACCACTCTGCAACAGCTGTCACATGGCTGATTTATGTGGCTATAAAGACAAAACCCATATTTAACCCAAGCCCTTAAAATATTGACAATAGGGGCAAAAACGGCCTATTGTATAAGGCTGTTATAACCATTAGTTAAGCTTCTATTTCATGCATAAACTGGCTGTCAATCAACTCTATAAGTCTTTTTCAGGAAAACCTGTTTTACGGGGCATTTCCCTGTCAGTAGAAATTGGTAAAACCATGGTTTTACTGGGTAGCAGTGGTTCTGGAAAGAGTACGCTCTTGCGTTGTATCAATCTCTTAGAAACACCGGACTCCGGCACATTGCAAGTAGATAAAACCAGTTTACATTTCCCAAAAACACAAGAAAATAAATCTCACTACGCCACTGCCATTAAAGAAATACGAAAAAAAGTGGGTATGGTGTTTCAACAATTTCATCTGTGGCCACACTTAACAGTGTTAGAAAATGTGACACAGGCTCCCATCCACGTATTAAAGCAATCTCCAACAAAAGCCACTGTCGCCGCAACAGAGGTATTAACAACGCTCGGCATTGCGGATAAAGCACAGCACTATCCTGCGCAATTGTCTGGTGGCCAACAACAGCGCGTCGCTATCGCCAGAACATTGATGATGGAACCTGAGTTTATTTTATTTGATGAACCCAACTCGGGCTTAGATCCGGAAAAATCAAGGGCAATTGCTGGGATTATTCGTTCACTGGCGAATAAGGGTATTACGCAAATCATTTCTACCCACGATATCCCTTTTGCCTTAGAGGTTGCAGATGCCATTCTTTTTCTAGAAGAAGGTCAAATACTGGAAGTAGCAACCGTGGTGAACAAACACATTTTTCCGCAACACCCTCGATTCCAGGCTTTTTTGTCTTTACCACCCACACCCCTTCATCCTGTTGACAAGGAGTCTATTGAATGAACCGTTTTTTGTCTGTTGCTATTGCATTATTCTTGTGGGCACACACTCCCGTACAAGCCAACAACAAGACACCGATGCCTCCCGCTTCTCCTCGCACCTATATTGCTTTTGGTACAGATGCGACCTATCCTCCTTTGGTCAATTTAGATGATGCGCGTCGCGTTTCTGGGTTTGAAACAGAATTACTAAAAACGGTTTGTCGAAACTTGAATTGGGCCTGCTCTTTTAGTCATGAAGAATGGGATAATTTAGTACCCGCCTTGCGAACAGGTAAAATCAATGCCATCTACGGGGGGATCGCCATTACAAAAGCACGACAAGAGCAATTTTTATTTACAGTACCGCTCATCGATGAAAGTTTGGCTGGTATTGTGTCTCATGGGGAAAGCGTTTTACCTTTCACTGAGGAAGGGCTCAAAGACAAAAAAATTGGTGTACAAACAGGCAGTACTTTTGCGCACTACCTGAGTACTGCGTTTCCGAATGTACGCATTAAACGCTACGTCAGCATTCAAGATGCCTTGCTAGATCTAACCGCAAAACGAATCGATGCCGTCTTTGGGGATACGCCTGTTTTGCGCTATTTTACGCGTTCCTTACCGGAAGACAAACAAGATAACTATACTGTAACAGGTATTGATTTAAATCCGGAGAATCTGAGTATACTCGGCACAGGTTATGGCGTGGCATTTAATAAAAATCCTGAATCAGAACAAATCGTCAAGGCTTTAAATGCCCAAATAAAAGCTTTCCAAAAAAAACCCGCATACGACGTCCTTAAAATACAATTTGGAATCAATTAATAACATGTCTGGATTGCTCTTTGCCTGTTTTACAACGATAAAAGTTGCAACGACAGCACTGGGCGTTGGTTTATGTCTTGGCATTTTGCTTGGCTTAGCCATGCATCAACAAACCCATCGCTTATGGCGCGCCATTGCAGTGGCTATAAGCATTTTTTTGCGTGGCATCCCCGAGCTTTTACTGTTGTTTTTATTGTACTACGGTGGCAATGCCCTATTACAATACTGTTTCCCAACGGCAAGCAGCTTATCCCCTTTTTGGGCAGGTACCTTAGGCTTAGCCTTGATTTTTTCTGGGTATGCTGCGCAAATTATTCACGCAGCCCTAAGCGCGATTCCCATCGGACAATTCGAATCTTCACAGGCAATCGGTTTCAATCGTCATCAATCTTTTCTGTATATTATTTTGCCTCAAATTTGGCAACACGCCTTACCTGGCTTGGGCAATTTATGGCAAGTATTATTAAAAGATACGGCACTCGTCTCGGTGCTTGGACTGTCTGAGATGATGCAATGGGCGAAATTTGAAGCCAATATTACCCATGCACCGTTTACCTACTTTATGGCGGTATCCTGCGTTTATTTTGCACTGTGTAGTCTGTCACAATTGTGTCTGGCTTACCAAGAACGTCGCATCTCAAATCGATTACAGGCTAAACATGTTTGATTTTTTCATAAACCACCATGTGGCATTCTTATCTGGACTTAAGACCAGTCTGCTACTGACTGCCTCAGGTCTATTACTTGGGATTGTCTTTGCGGCACTCAGTACTTGGGCCATACAAAGCCAAAAACCTTGGTACGCTTTACCCGTACAAAGCATCAATCATTTTTTAAGAAGTACACCTTTTCTGGTTCAAATTTATCTCTTGTACTATGGATTACCACAATTTTCTTGGATACACAGCGGGCCATTATGGGCCTTTTTTGAATCGCCAACCCTCTGCGCCATTCTCGCATTGGCACTGAACAGCAGCGCTTACACCACTGTTTTATTGCATGGCGCTATTCGCGCTATCCCTAAAGGAGAAATCGAAGCAGCGGAGTCCTTGGGCTTTTCTAAATCGCAATTGTTTTTTTGGATACAACTCAAACGGGTATTACTCAACAGTTGGGCAGCCTATACCAATGAAATTATTCTCATATTTAAAGCAACCTCTATTGCCAGCACCATTACTGTCTTAGATTTAATGGGCGTTACGCGACAATTAATGTCTGATACGTATCAGACAACGGAGTGCTTGGCCATTGCGGGCATCTTATACCTTCTTACCACCTATCTATTATCTGTCTTTTTATTTGCGATAAAAAGACGATATATCACAGCCAAATAAAATATTACCCATGTTAGGTATTTATAGAAACAAACCACATTTTATTTTACTGTTGCTTGGTTTTTCCAGTGGTTTACCGTTTTTACTGGTCTTATCTACCTTAAGCATGTGGCTCAGTGAAGCAAACATCAGCAAAACATTGATTGGCTTTTTTATGTTTGTTAGCCTACCCTACAGCATTAAGTTTCTATGGTCTCCTTACCTCGATCGAATTCAGATCCCTTGGCTCACTGCCTCTATCGGACAACGCCGTAGCTGGGCACTCATCGCACAACTGGGCATATTGTTTTCTTTAATAGGGGTATCTTGTTGTGACCCAAATGATTCATTGCCACAACTGGCTTGCTGGGCAACACTGGTTTCTTTGTCTTCTGCAACACTGGACAGTGTGATCGACGCTTACCGCATAGAACTATTATCCGATAAAAATCTTGGATCTGGCGCAGCCATTGAGGCCGTTGGTTTTCGACTGGGCATGCTGATTTCGGGCGCAGGTGCCTTATACTTGGCCAACGCATGGGGATGGTCAATTGCCTATCTCAGCATGGCTTTTTGTTGTCTCGTCGGGGTTTGCGCTATTTTAGTCAGTGATGAGCCAACAAAAACAAATAACAAACCAACCATTGCTGTATCACGCTGGCATCATGCCTGCTCTATCCCTGCTTCACTCTTGTTGGCTTTACTCGGTTTTATTTTTTTCTTTAAACTGACTGATATTGTATTA
>JBEAUL010000084.1:0-3912 GCA_041161475.1 Pseudomonadota bacterium
GCGAATTAGATGTTAAGTTGATTGATCATGTTTTATTGCGCCCAGATTTTCCGCTTCGGGTACCGCTGTCTTACGTTAAAAAAATAGAAAAAGGCAATATCCACGACCCGCTACTGCGACAAATCATGCCATTAAACAGCGAACGCGATACAGTGCCTGGTTTTAGTACCGATCCCTTACAAGAAAAAAAACACAATCCCCTACCAGGCCTAATACACAAATATCACGGTCGCGTGTTGGTCACCTTAAGTGGTTCCTGTATCATTCACTGTCGCTATTGCTTTAGGCGCCACTTTCCTTATCAAGAAAATAATCCCGGAAAATTAGGCTGGAAAACCATTCTCGACTATTTATCTCAGCAACCCGATATCATCGAAGTCATTCTGAGCGGCGGTGATCCCATGACGATCAAAGATGCATCATTGCATTATTTTTATGAACAACTGAGCCATATCCCCCATATTCAATATGTCCGTATTCACTCGCGTTTACTCGGTCTTATCCCGAATAGGGTGACTCCCGAACTGTTAACCTTATTTAGCACCACACGCTTTAAGCACACTGTTGTTCTGCATATCAACCACCCAAGAGAAATAGACAAGCCACTCGCCGATGCCGTTAGCCGCTTACGAGATACCGGTGTGACGGTGTTTAATCAAAGCGTCCTGTTAAAAGGCGTGAACGATTCCTTAGAAACACTGATAGCCTTACAAAAAACACTTTTCGATGCAGGCATTATCCCTTATTACATGCATCTCTTGGATAAAATTGCAGGAAGCGCACATTTCGATGTAGACCTTGCGACGGCTAAAGCACTTATGATTGATCTTATGTCGAAATTACCTGGATATATGGTGCCTCGTTGGGTTAAAGAACAGCCTTTTGCATCCGCCAAAATTCCAATAGCCCTGCTATACTGAGGACATGATCAAAACGACCACAGGACAGCTGGGGCTTACCATACCGGTCCAGAGTCATACGACTGCGACCTCGACGATTCGTTTGACCCCCAAAGACATTGAGCGCTGGCGGAATGATTTGCCTCTGGCCGACACCGGTATCAGCTCAAAAAAACTGTACAACTTGTTGCTTGAAATCAATCAAACCAATATTCCGCCCAAAGAGCGCTTTACCATGCTCGAACTCTTACAAGCGGCAACAAACTCTATTTGTCAAAATCTTAAAAAACATTATTTACATCAAACAGCACCGCTTTCTCCTCAAAAAATTGCCATTGCTCGATTGGCAGAAACACTGGAAACCCAAATAACATACGGGTATAAACTCGTTATTGAACAATTGCATCCCCACAAAGACAGCAATGGTTCCGAGCAAGCAATCTCGACATCGATAGAGCGTACCTTAAGCGCCTTTAACAAAATTTTATTGCGTGCCTATCAGCTGTACTCTCCGCCCCCCAGTGGTACTTGGTCCGAAATATATCGTTTATACCTCTATGCTGGACAGGCAGGATTTTTGAAAGAAAGTGCCATTAGCACACAATTTGGGCATCTGTTTTTATTTGCCACAACCGATCCATACAAATGGCGCCAAAACGATCTAGATAACCTGAATAATGTTGTCAACAGCTGGTTACCTAAAATCCAAATCAGTAAAGTATCTCATTTTAAAATTACATCAACACCCAATAGTATCCCCTCTGGCCTTGCGCTCATTGATCCCCGACAAGACATGCCACCCGCCCTACTCGGGCGAAAAGTTAAAGACCTAAATCATCTAGACTCAGAATGCTTTATCGTAGATTTACATAAATTGATGACACACTTAGACAGTTTGGTTATCGGTATGGAAGCACGTGAATCCAGCGGTCGCATGACAATTAACCCTGCTAATGCCGATACCGATGCGGCTTTACCCTTGAACATTATCAAAGGGTTGCTACACGATTGGCATGCTTCGGGCATGCGAGAAAAACCCCGTACCAACAAAAATGAACAAGTAAGGGTCTGTGTTGGCTTAAGTGCAACGCACTATTATGTGAGCAATGGACGACCTTTTAGTACGGGAATGAATGAATCCGGAGGAGTAGCCGATCAAAGTAGCCTGACTGGTGGACTCAGCATGAACATGCAAGAGTCTAAATCAAGCGACGAAGAATCTATCGATTTAAGTATGATTCCCTTGCCCGATGAAAAACGCTTTGTCAAACTCAATGAATTTAAAACCACCACCTGCACCATTGTCGACGATGCAGAAGGGGGGCGTTGTATTCTGTGGGGAGACGATGCTTATCCAGCCGTTGAACCAGGCGATATTGTGGGGGTACAGTCAACCCAAGCCACCACTGCGCCTTGGCAAGTTGGCGTTATACGCTGGTTGAAACACGCAGAAGGGGACAAACTTAAAATGGGGGTACAATTGTTTACCGATCCGGTCATCGCTGCTGGTATTCAAGCCCTCAAGGATGGGCAACCCTCTGGCCAATACTTACGTTGTCTATTGGTAAAAAATATCATTATCACCTCTCCCATCCCTTTTCGATCGGGCACACGTGTCACCATTCGACGCGTAGAAGAAGACAGTACATCAACATTCGAAGCCGATTTAGTTAAACTGCTAGAATCCAGTGGTAGCCATAAACAATTTCAATTTATGGATAAAGAGTCTCGCATCAAAACAACCACGATGCCAGCCACAGGATTAAGCGGTGACAATGCTCTACCGAACCCTATGCCTACCAAGGAAGAAGAGAAAAAACCAGAGAACAAAAATGGAGATGATCCATTTGATTCTCTATGGAATCAGCTGTAGCCACTTTGGTGAAGCTTGTTAACCTAGGGCTTCTGCCACCACTGCCGGTTTTACTTTTTTATTTCTATCCATTGCCGAGAAGGTCATCCCAAAGAAAAGCGCACTAACGGCAGCAGCGCCTGCAAACCCCAACAAGGTAGCATTCCAGCCAAGCATATCAGACATTTTTGCCACACCAAAACCAGCAATAGAGGCACCTAAATAACCAAAAATACCGATCAGTCCATTTGCTGTTCCAGCAACGCGCTTGGAGGCAAAGTCTGCCGCAGCAACACCAGCCAAAATTTGAGGACCTGAAATAAAAAATCCAATCAAGGCCATTAATATGCAGTCTAACCAAATCAGGCCAGGCGGTGTACACATCAGTAAAACGATAACCGACATTAAAGCCAGTAGAAACATCACACTGACAATCCCTCGATTCCCTTTATATACTTTATCGGACAAATAGCCCGCTAAAATACCGCCCGTGACCGATGATAAATCAAACAATACGGTCTGCACGCCAGCTTGCAGTATGCTGTTGTTTCGGTGTTCCATCAACAACGTGGGTGCCCAACTGATTAAACCAAAACGCACCATGTACAAAAAGAAATTGGCAATCCCAATAAGCCATACCAGCCTATTTTTAAAAACGCATTCCCATAAAATATGAGAAAAAGGCGCTTCTGCATCGGCTTCTTTGGCAGTGGCTTTCCCCGCTTGTGACAGGTCGTTATTGACTGCAGGAAGACCCACGGACTCAGGACTCGAACGCAAGCGATTAAAGAGTATTACAGAGGCAATCAAACAGAAGCCTGCTGGCACAAAAAACATCCCACGCCAACCAAACTGGGCAATAATCAAGCCAGCGGCGGCGGCTGGAACGGCTGCGCCAATTTGTTGTGCGCTGTTCCATACCGCCCAACGCGTGGCAATCTCTCGCTTATCAAACCAATGCGTTAATATTTTAATACAAGACGGAGAGCCCAAAGATTGAAAACAAGCATTCAGTGACCAGGCAAACAGTAACCAGTAAAAACTAGAGCCCATGCCAACCATTAAATTGGCCAAACCAGCAAAAAAAAGCCCTAAGGGCATCATAATACGAGGATTGGCTCGATCGCTCACGCCACCGGCGATTCCTTTTCCCAATCCATA
>JBEAUL010000085.1:0-7537 GCA_041161475.1 Pseudomonadota bacterium
GTATCATTTTGTCTGGCATTAGTGCTGGCGCCATCTGTTGGTTTGAACAAGGCATCACGGATTCCGTTTGGCCACTCGGTGTTGTCGATGGCCTTGGTCTTCTTCAAGGCAGCATCTGTCCACATTTTGATTCAGAAGTTGAACGACAAGTTGCTTACAAGACTTTTGTTGAAAATAAGCGCATCAAGCCCGGTCTTGCCCTAGAAGACGAGACTTCTGCCTATTTTATTGATGGAAAATTAGACAGCATCGTACAGAGTGATACCAACAAAAAGGCGTACCAAATCCATGATGATAGTTCTTTAACGGCGCTTGATCATCTAATTAAGCAATTGTAATTATCTGGCATTTATTCCTCGTTCTACAATGAGCGCCCTATTCCCATAAGTTATTATGGTGCCTTCTAATTCGGTTAAAAGCATGGATACATTTGTTCCGGGTTGTTGAATAGTCTTGTATTTGCACCCGATTTTGATCCTGGATACAAGAGGAATTCCTAGGAACTCGGTGGAAGGCTCAGATACAAAAAAGCCCCGGTTTACGGGGCCTTTTGGACGTTTGGGGAAGTGGTTGAACTTTAAACTGGTGGAGACGGCGGGGATTGAACCCGCGTCCGCAAGCACGCCATTCTTAGCTCTACATGTTTATCCCATACTTTTTATCTCATCGTTTAACCATCCCGATGGGAGAGGGGATTAAACAACCAGCCTTATGGGTTTTAACTGTTTTCACCTAAGGCGAGAAAAAACAGCGATCTCGTTAAAAATTACCCTTCAGATCGAATAGACGAGCCTACTCGGTGAAAGGTCGCAAGCCGGTTATTAAGCGGCTACAGCGATGTAGTTTTCGTCGTTGGCAGTTATATTTGCCTGCAGCTACCGTTTTACGAGATGAAGCTACCTTACTCGACATGCACCTTAAACTTTATTACTTACGTCGAAGCCATGTCGCCCCCAGTAAATGATTATAGCGTATTTTTAGGTAAAATTGGAATATACGTGGTTACATCATCTCAGTGAGATATCTTTATATTCGTGTATCTCATCGAATGTGTTTACACCTTAACTAGCGTTTCATGAGGCGTTCCTTTTGACGCGCCCAATCTCTGTCCCGTTCATCATGCCGTTTGTCGTGGGATTTTTTACCGCAGGCCAGTGCAATTTCAAGTTTTGCCTTTCCCCTAACCCAGTACATTGCCAAGGGCACAATCGTATACCCCTTACGCTCCACTGCCCCAATAAGGCGCGTTAGCTCCTTGTTATGTAACAGTAATTTTCGGGTACGCGTAGGATCTGTTTTAACATGCGTAGAAGCAGAAACCAACGGAGCAATATGCGCCCCCAGTAACCAGGCTTCTCCCTTTTTTAGCAATACGTAACTTTCAGCGATTTGCCCTTTTCCCGCCCTTAGGCTTTTCACTTCCCAGCCTTGAAGCACGATCCCTGCCTCAAAACGCTCTTCTATGGTATAGTCATGGCGTGCTTTTCTATTGAGCGCAATGGTTTTGGAAGGAGTTTTTGATGCAGTTACTTTTTTGTTCATGGCAGCCTTGTGGCATTACTGTTCATACGCGCTATCGACATGGCTTGTCGATATTAAGGCTTAATGCCGTTCTTGTCAATTTTGTTCATTCTTTGCTCGATCTGCGTTGTGTTATATGCCAATAGTTCAAAAAAATGCCGTTGTACCTTATTCAGCCGAACAAATGTATGCATTGGTTAACGATGTGGGCACATATCCCAGCTTTTTGCCGTGGTGTGTGGCAGCGACGATTCGCGAAAAGAGCGATCAACAGATGATTGCAACGTTAACGATTGCAAAAGGGCCTTTTCGAGAAACATTTACAACCAAAAATACCCTCATACCCAATCGCCATATTCATCTGAGTTTAGTAGACGGTCCTTTTACGC
Source organism: Pseudomonadota bacterium (assembly GCA_041161475.1). Classification (GTDB taxonomy): domain Bacteria; phylum Pseudomonadota; class Gammaproteobacteria; order UBA6186; family Azoamicaceae; genus JBEAUL01. Next base: position 1,911 of record JBEAUL010000085.1, read on the forward strand.
AACTCGAGGGGGATTGGCACTTTATGCCTGAGGGCCCCGGAAAAGGGTCTAGAGTGAGTTTAGATTTGGCATTTACTTTTGGATCGGGCTTTACAGCTCGCCTTATCAGTCCTTTGTTTGAATCGATTGCCAGCCGATTTGTAGAAGCATTTTGCGATCAGGCCAAGCAACAATACGGTGAATATCGAGCAATATGACAAACAGTGGCGCACAGACAATATCTTACATCCATATTGAAGTTATCTATGTTCCTGCTAAAAATACTGGTACTAATGAATTGGTTTGGAAAAGCTGTTTAAAAAAACAGTCTCCTTGCACCGTAGCAGATGCCTTACAGGCTTCTGGGGTACTGTTAGAATTTCCTGAAATCAATTTAACTGACTCGCATAAAGTGGGTATTTTTGGTAAACTGGTATCGATGCATACATTACTACAGGACAAAGACAGACTTGAAATTTATCGTCCACTCACACAAGATCCAAAAATACTGAGAAGAAAGCGCGCAAGAGAGCAAAAACATGTCCAACAACACAGAAACACTCGATAACGCTATTACACTGACCCCCTCTGCTCAAGATCATTTTATACAAGTGCTGTCTGCTGATGCCACAGCAAAGGCCATTCGAATTGGTATAAAACTCAGCGGTTGTTCTGGGCAATCTTATGTGCTCGAGCCCGCGATGACCCGCCTACCCAACGAAAAACTTGCAAATCATGGCCCAATACCTTTGTGGGTCGATCCAGCGCAGTTGCCTGCCTTACGAGGACTCGAAATCGATTGTATTCAAGACGGTTTGAACAAGCGCATTGTATTTAACAATCCGAATGCCAAAGGCACCTGTGGCTGTGGTGAAAGCTTTACCAGCTAACTTCCTTGCTTTGTCTCCATCGATGCAGATAAGGCATAGAAGCCCCGCAACCCCTGTACTAAACTAATAACAAGTACAAGCATCTGCGCATCTTATACAAGGACAAAGAGCCATGGATCCAAAAATGACGGTTAAAGACGCTGCTTCCTTCTTGGGTGTCACAGAAAGTTGGGTGAATAAACAACTTAAAAGTTTGCAATTGCCAACAACCCGCTTAAACGGACGTCTTTTTTTTGAATACCCCGCTGCACGAGAATTATTCCAGTTTAACTTTAAACCCCAAGTTATTGCCTTTCAAATTGTCAAAGGCGGCACAGGTAAAACATCCTTGGCCTTTGAGTTCTCAATTCGAGCCAATTTATATGGTGCACGCGTCTTATGCATAGATTTAGATCAACAAGGCAACTTAACACATGCTTTACACGCTGATGCTGAAAATTCTCCTGTGATGATAGATATCTTGGCAGAAGATTACTCTTTCGAGCATGCCATTTTATCTGTACATGAAGGCCTAGATTTATTACCGAGTCGCATAGAAAATTCAATGCTCGATGATGTGATTCGTCTGCGTAAATTTCCACTCAATCGCGTCTATGCAGACCCCTTAACAAAGCTACGAGAAAAATACGATTTAATCGTGATTGATTGCCCACCCAGCTTAGGTCAATCTGTCTCAGCCATTACTTTAGCGGCAGACCGCATTGTCGCACCCGTTGTCCCAGAAAAATTTGCTTTAGCAGGACTAAAAGCCACAAAACAAGCCATCACTGATTTATCTAAACGTTTTTCGACCCCTATTCAATTAGACATTCTGTTTAATAAATTCGATCCAAAATCTGCTATTGCTAAATCCGCGCTTGAGTCTATACAACTTTCACCGCTTTACCGTCCACACTTACTGCCATTTACGATTCGCCTATCACCAGAATTACCTCAGGCCATCGCACAAGGGCATTCTATTTTTGACGATGTAAAAGTGAATAAAGCCAAACAAGACATTGATTGGCTGACACGTTATTTATTACGCCTGGATGAAAACAAAGTAGCGACAGAACAAGCCAAATCGGTTCTATCGTCTTTAGAAGCTTTATTCGCTTGATTGATCGACAGGAGGCAAAAACAAGACTTCTGTTTGTTCCGGAAAAATCATACCCTGCTTTTTAGCCAGGTGTTCTAGATGAGATTTATTTGTCCAACTACTTAAATCAACCAACAGCTGAAGCCACTCGGTATGCAAGGCATGTCTCTGTTGTTGGAGTTGTTCACTTTTTGCATGCCAAACACGCGAATAGTGCTTGGTATAAACGACGGCCAAAGCAGACAGCCAAATAAACCCAATCAACAGTATCAACGACCAATTAAGGGTTGAAACAATATGGTTAACAGGACCTTGTAACCAAGTATGCCGATGTTTTGAGCGCTTCATACCCTCAATTTAGCGAATCTCTGTTCTTTCGGCAACTCTTAAGAGGGCACTGCGCGCCCGAGGGTTTTCTTGTACTTCTACGGCTGTTGGTCTTATTTTTTTACCGATAATACGCAGGCGGGGTGTAAAAGCGACTTCCTCTTGTAAGGTGGGCAAACGGCGTAATGCCCGTGATGCTAAGGGAGGCTTGGCCTGTCTTTGCATAAATTGTTTGACGATTCTGTCTTCCAAAGAATGAAAGCTAATGACCGCGAGTCGACCATGAGGTGCCAATACCGATAGGGTCTGCGCTAAGGCATTTTCTAATGCACTGAGCTCTTCATTAATAAAAATACGGATGGCTTGAAAACAACGTGTCGCAGGATGCTTGTGTTTTTCCCAAGCAGGATGTGCGCGCTTGATAATATCCGCCAATCTATCTGTTGTTTCTATCGGTGCAGTACTACGCGCCTCAACAATTGCTTTTGAAAGACGCCTCGAAAAACGTTCTTCCCCATATCGATAGAATACATCGGCTATTTCACTTTCTGTCGCACTGGCTATCCAAGCGGCAGCCGATTGGCCTGTGGTTGGATTCATTCGCATGTCGAGAGGACCTGCCTGCATAAAACTAAAACCACGTTCTGGCGTGTCGAGCTGAGGAGAAGAAACACCCAGATCTAAGAGTACCCCATCCACTTTTCCTAGGATATCCTCGGCCATACAATGGGATTCCAAAGCATCGAAACGGGCGTGACACACCGATAAGCGTGTATCTTGTGTGGCCATAATATTGGCCACTTCAATCGCGCTCGGATCTTGATCGATAACCAATAAACGCCCTTGTGGGCTTAAGTGAGATAAAATGGCTCTACTATGGCCACCTCGACCAAACGTTGCATCAATATAGTGTCCATCTGGACGAATATTGAGTGCAGCAATGGCTTCGACACAAAGTACCGGTTGATGCGTATACTCAGACATCTTCATCAACCGATGCGGCGAGTTTTTTAGCAGAAATATGTTTATCGGTAACCGCTGTAACACAGGCATCAGACCACACATTAATCGATGTCTCGAGCATGTCAATTAAACTATAAAACGGTAAGATAACTGCCATCAGCGTTAAGGGTAAATGTAAGCTTGCAACCAGGGCTGAAGATAAAAAATAGCAACCCATCGGCACACCCGCATTACCAACAGCCGCAATCGTTGCAACAAAAACCCACATAATATACTGTGCAGCCGAGAAGGTCATGCCATGACTGTGTGCCACAAACATCACCGTTAACATGATAAATGCTGCACAGGCATTCATGTTAATGGTTGTACACAAGGGCAAGGAGAATCGAGCAATTGCAGGTGGAATTTTTAATCTGGTTTCTGCGCATTCTATGGCAAGCGGTAAGGTTGCACTCGAGGATTTTGACCAAAATGCGAATCCCAAAGCGGGTGCCATTTTTTTTGCCACCAGCCAAGGAGACAAGCCGTGATATTTTAAGAACAAGGGTAAAACGACAAATGCCTGAACAAGATTTGCCCCCACCACACAGGCCAAATACAAACCAATACTGCGCATTACAAAACTGGCCTCTGGGCCCATTTTAATTAAATCTGCGCAAAACAAGGTAATAAAAGCCCAAATAGCCAAAGGTAGAATAACGATTAAACCACGCGTCATCATCATCACAGCAGAAAAAAGACTGCTAAACGCTTGATGTAACACATGTTTGGGTTCATCTGGCAATTTGATGACCGCAAAGCTAATCACCAGGGCTAAAAACATGACCCCAAAAATATTGCCCTCGATAAACGGTTGTACAACACTCGTTGGAATGGCTTCGATAAAATATTTTAAGATATGTACATGATGATTTTCTAAGGGAACAACTGCCGGCGCCGTAGGTAAGGCACCAAACTGATTGGTCATCTTGCTTAACATTTGGGTTGCATTAACCCCTGGGTTAACCCACAAATAGAAACCCAATGCAACGATGGTGGCCAAAATAGTGGTTAGCAAAGTGTAACGTAACACCCTACCCCCGATAGAACGGAGTGCATTTAAGTCCTTCATGCCAGAAAGCGTTGAGGTAATAGACAAAAAGCAAATGGGCATGCTGATAAGTTTTAACAAGCGCACAAAAATATCAGAAAATATCTGTGCAGTATCAAGCAACAGTGTGACACCACTGTAACCCGTGGCAATACCTAAGAGCACAGCAAGGAGTAAAAAACTACTGGCCCAAGAAAATTTCTTTGATAACAACGGCTTTTTTGATGATTGTTTATGCATGGATAAACCTAAGTGCTATTGCGCCCTTTATAAGCTATAATTATAACATATTTCGTTGCAGAGCAACAGCGACCAATCCAGTCATTTTTCCTAGTCAGTAAACTCGTCTTCTGCCCATGATTTGATGGAAACCAGCTTATCTTTCTTAAAATGTAATACTAAATGTTTTTGTTTCTGTTTACCGTTTTCCCCAGACACAAAGGAATAATAGTAATCCCAGCGATCGGCATGCATGTAATGGGGCAACAAACTGGTGCCTAATACTGCTTGCACATCGGCTTTACTCATGCCACGTTTTAGTTTGGAAACCTGTTCAGCTTTAAAAATATTGCCCTGCTCAATATTAATTCGATAAATTTTTGGGGGAAAATGGCAAGCCGAACAAACAATCGAAGACATGCATACCATCACTACAAGAACAGCATTTTTTAAGATCGTGCGACAAAATAGCAACATTAAAAACAAGGACTCCCCATTGGCATGTTTTAGATACTCAATTTCCAAGAATTTTAACACAGTTTATATCTTAAAAACATAAACTATCCCGAAAAGCACACCACGCATGGTGTTGTCTGTCTTTCGCAATCTTTAGGCATACTGCCGTAATTGGGTTATACTGGACGTTGTTTATTTTTCACTGTCTGCTGAATTGTTGTACATCTCTTAAGGAGTTTGGGTTGGACGAAGAAGGACTTAAAAAAGCCGGTCTTAAAATTACAGGCCCTCGCATACGCATCTTAAACGCACTGAAGACCGCTAAATCACGGCATTTGAGTGCAGAAGACATCTATCAGTATTTACGCGAAACGGGTGTTGAAACCAGCTTGGCCACCATTTACCGTGTTTTAACCCAATTTGAAGCCGTTGGCCTTGTAATTAGGCACTATTTCGATGGCGAGCATTCTGTTTTTGAACTGGATGACAAAGCGCATCACGATCACCTGGTCTGCACCGACTGCGGTGTTGTGGTTGAATTTGTAGATGAATTGATTGAGCAGAAACAAAAGGACATTGCTCGGCAGTATGGTTTTAAAATGACCGATCATGCTTTATCTATTTT
>JBEAUL010000016.1:0-17029 GCA_041161475.1 Pseudomonadota bacterium
CTCTACCACTGAGCTATTCCCGCGTTACATATGGGTGCATTTTACCGTATGTGAAAAAGTTGTCAATAGGTTTTTTTAAAAAAATTACTTTTTTACAAGAATAGATGGGAATAGGGGATTATATTTGTTAAAAAATAAAAAGTTAACTAACTTATTCTCTTGGATCGTTTTCTGGGGTAGGAAGAGGGGGATTTTTTTTCGACTGTTTTTTAAAAGGATTCCGCAGATGTTTAAGACCAGGAATTATCTTTTTATGCTTCGGTTTGTCTTCTTTGAGGGAATCCATCTCAAAATCAGTCGACTGTTTGGTGTAACTGATACCGGCATCGTCATTACTGCGTAGGCCAGTGGTATTCCAAGGTAGGCTATGGTAAGCCGGGTTATCTGCAATTTCTAAGAAAGGAAACTTAATAATATCAAAATAGGGAGAATAATCAAAATCTCTCGGTGTGTACAATTTAAAGTTACGATGGATCAACTCAATATTGGTTTTATCATGGGGTTTAATCAAGGGTAGGACAGGAAAATTAACCGATTCAAATGCCTCTGCGATCATAGAGGAACACACGGTACGAACGGATTGACCCGCATGTTCATTAAACAAGCTCGATTGAAATCGTCTAGGTATAATTGTCCAGGGCAATAAAAACCGGGCTAAATCTAAAACATGCCGGATATCGTATTGATTTCCAAGTTTATTCACTGCATGGGCAATAATATGTTGGGCATCTTGTCTAGAGAGACCTTTAGGCCGACAAATGCGGACATTGTCTTTTGCGTAAAGGGTGAGTGGATTAATAACCGTCCCTTTACCCAAAATACTTTCAATGATGAGTGGCGTATCTGGTGGGCCTTGAAAATTTAAAGAAATCAAGTTTCGTAGCTTTGGATTTTCAATGTCATGTAGTCTGCCAATATATAGGGCAGCATGCGACCAAGCACTTTGTGTAATGGTCTTTATGACTTCACTAACACGATTATCTCCTTCGACTAACACAACATCACACAGACGAATTTCATAGAGTATTCTGTCAAAATCACAAAAAGGAATGCTGGAAGTGTTGGGACTGTTTCTAGTTAACTCTCCGATAAACCAGTCGTTTAACCACTTAAACACGGGTATCTCCCTGCCTTAAATGAAGGTATCGATATGTGGTCCACCGCATTGCGTTGAAATCATCGCTTTGAGCTTTTTTAAGGCCTCAGATTGTAGTTGTCTGACACGCTCTCTGGTTAACCCTATTTCATGACCTGTTTGTTCCAAGGTGACGGCATCGTGACCATTGAGCCCAAAGCGTCGCTCAATTACAGCGCGTTGATTTTTGTTGAGTTGCTCTAGCCAAGAGACAATGTATTTTTGTAAATTGGCATATTGTAAGTCTTCAATGGGATCATCTCGATGGTTGGTTAATGTATCTAATAAAGGTTTAGGGACGTCTTCAGAAATATTAGAATCTATGGAGACAATTTTTTCATTTAAAGATAATAACATTTTAATATCTTCGGTAGAGTGTCCAGAGGCAAACGCGATTTCATGATCTTTGGGTTTATGATCTAGCGCTTTGCTGAGCTCTTTGCTGGTACGTAAGCAACGGTTTAAGCGTTTTGAGACATGGACAGGTAGTCTAACAATGCGGTTTTGGCTCATAATAGCCCGTTCAATGCTTTGTTGGATCCACCAAGCACCATAAGTTGAAAATCTAAATCCTTTTTCGGGATCGAATTTTTCAACGGCACGCATTAAGCCAATATTACCTTCCTCAATTAAGTCTAATATGGGCATGCCACAGCGCAAATATCGTTTAGCAATTTTAACAACCAGCCGTAAATTGCTTTCTATCATGCGTTTCTTTGCGCTTGGGTCGCCTTGCTGTAGCAATCGAGCATAATGCACTTCCTCCTCTTTTGTTAAGAGGGGGGAGGCACCAATTTCTTTTAGGTATAGGTCAGTAGGGTCGGGCGAGCTGTCTTCTTCTGCAAAATAAGCGCAGTCTGCCCATTCTTCGGTGGTTTGTTCACTGGTTGATTCTCCATCTGTCGCTAATGGTTCTAAGAACAAAAGCTGAGAAGAGTCTGGTATATCCGTATTAGTCTGTTGATTTTTTTGATTTATTTTCGCCATAACCACCGCGTTCTGTATAGTAAAAAGCGTGACGAGAATCACCTGATTCTGCTGAGTTACTCAGTGTATCGGCGTTAGATGGAAAAACTGTATATCTTAAGAAGGGGTAGAGGGAAGCGCTGATCTCCAGTTTTCGTGTGGTTTCCCAGATTTTTTATCCCAAATGCCCAGCAGTCTGTGTTCATCACTGGTGATGTATATACATTCTTCTATGTCGTGAAAAAAGAAACTTTCCTTTGTCTTGGATTCAAGGGACTGTAGAAATTCGTTATAACCTCGCGCGTTTTGCATGACCGTGAAGTCCTTTGTTTTGAGTCAAAAGTGTTGTGAGACTTGTGCAAGGTACCTTATTTTCGGTATCCTGTTACACGCATATTTACGAGTCTACCTATGTAACAGGATAGCTTATCTATGCGATGACAGGGTAAATTTTAACATGTAAAATGATGTACTATACACGTATCAGGGATCACAAGGCAGTATGACGATGATAAAAACACAGCAGCAGTTAGTAGAAGAGCAGACCGTTTTGGATACAATCAGATTGGCTTTAGAAGATATTAGACAGTTATTGCCTCAATCCATGCAAGATCAAAACAGCATCGTGGGTTGGATTTTTTCGATGATTTTTAAAGCCTTTGATTTCTTTAAAAGAATGGTGGAACATTTTATGCGTCCACCCGTTAATTTAGAAAAAACATTTTCCAAAGAGGAATTGAGTCAACCGGGAGCACAGGATTTTCTGTACGAGGTTAGCAGGAGCGATTTAAGCACAGACAACAAAGCCATCTTGCTAGACAAATGGCGTGCCTGCCCGGAAGATAAAAATACGGCTTGGCTTGCTTTTGCAGAAATGTTGTTGCAGATGGGTAATCACGGGCTTGAGCTTGCAGCTCATATTATTAAAAAACAGCTAGAATCCATTAAAACAAGCTGTCAAGATCAAAACAGTCTTGAATACCATGTAGATCCAGCATTGGCTAAAGCATTTGAAGACGAGGTTCATCTTATCCAAAAAGCCGAATTGCAACAAATTCAAGAAGAGGCTCGATTACACAGTGATTTGTTAGACGATAAACGTAATAACGATCTACAACATCAGCAACAACATGAACAGTTACTGGCAGAGGCAAAAGAGAAGCGTGTTGGAATTTTGGATGTGGGCGCAAAAGTCATCACGCATCATTACAATATGTATAAATCCAATGATTTTGGCCTGTTAAACATCCTTGGGGAGCAACAGCTCAATCCAAGAGAACAATTACAGAATGAGTTTAAAGCTTTAAACGATAAATGGCGTATTTCTGTTTAGTAAGTTTCAAGGTTAACTAACGGATATCCATTAAAGTCTGTGGTACACTGTAAGCATCAGAAAAAATCTTTTCAGGTGACAAAACGTATCCATGTTTCAGCCGTATTATGCCTTTATAGGGTACCGTTATACACGGGCAAAACGCGATAACCATTTTATTTCATTTATCGCCTTAACCGCGATGATTGGGATCGCCCTTGGCGTTGCCGTTCTCATCACTGTTTTATCGGTCATGAATGGTTTTGGTCGAGAGATTCGGGCACAAATGCTCAACGGTGCACCACATATCACCATACAATCATCTAATGGGCAACAGTTAGCAAAGTCTAATCACTTACTTTCTGAGATAAGCCAAGTGACTTCAGACATTATTGCACAGGCGCCCTATATTCAGGGGCAGGGCATGCTCTCTCATGCCGGCAGAATCCAAGGAGTATGGATAAAAGGTATTTCTGGTGCACAACAAACTGTATTCCCCTTAAACGAGCACCTCATTGCCGGCAGTCTTGATGACTTTATACCCGGTCACTTTGGTATCTACCTTGGCAAGCAGTTGGCCTTTGGTTTAGGTTTGCAAGTAGGGGATAAAGTGACTTTGATCATACCAGAGGCGCGTGTTTCATTAGCTGGTGTCTCCCCACGGTTAAAACGCTTCACCCTATTGGGCATATTTGATATGGGTACTTTTTTTGATAGTACCCATGCCTTTATACATCTGGATGATGCGGCGAAATTTCTAAAGTATGGCGACGATCATATATCAGGAATACAGCTCAAAGTATCTGATGAATTGCGTGCTGCTGATGTTGCTCAGCAACTACGTACGACATTAGGGCCACACTATGAAGTGATGGACTGGATGCACAGCAACGGCTCTTATTTGGCGGCCATCCAAATGGAAAAAACAGTCATGACCTTTATTTTATTACTGATTGTTGCCATTGCTGCTTTTAACTTGGTCTCTGGTTTAGTGATGCTGGTCACGGATAAACGACCTGATATTGCCATTTTGCGGACTTTGGGGGCCAGAGCCCATCAAGTCATGGCTATATTTGTTGTACAAGGTACGTTTATTGGTCTTATGGGGATTGCGATCGGGGTAATCTTAGGGGTTACTTTGGCCCTTAATGTGACGGATTGGGTCAATTGGATAGAAAAAACATGTCAAGTGAGTTTGTTTCAAAAAGAGGTATATGCGGTGAGTTGCTTGCCCTCTCATTTAGATTGGTCTGATGTAGCAAAAATTTGTATTTGGTCCTTGTCTTTTAGTTTTGTTTCTACCCTGTATCCTGCCTATCGTGCCAGCAAAATTCGCCCTGCGGAGGCTTTACGCTATGAGTAATTTATTGGTTGTCGAAGGGCTTGAAAAAAATTATAGTGAAGCAGGAAAAACATTAAGCATTCTAAAAAATTTAGATTGCACAGTGCATGCGGGTGAGACAATAGCAATTATGGGTCGTTCAGGTTCTGGTAAAACCACGCTACTGAATTTACTCGGTGGGCTGGATGTTCCAACAGCCGGAACAGTGTTGCTGCAAGGTACATCTATTCATGCCTTAAACGAAGCGCAACAATGTCATTTTCGTAATAAGCATTTGGGCTTTATCTACCAGTTTCATCACCTGTTGCCTGAATTTACAGCCTTAGAAAACGTTGCTATGCCATTATTGATTGCAAAATTATCTCCAAAGGCAGCCTATGCACGCGCCAAAGCCATGCTAAAACAAGTTGGCTTAAGCGATCGTGTAATGCATGAGCCCAGCATGCTATCTGGGGGGGAACGTCAACGCGTAGCGATTGCCCGTGCCTTAATCAATGAACCGCTCTTGGTGTTGGCCGATGAACCAACCGGCAATTTAGATCATGAAAATGCCGAACATGTCTTAGAGCTGTTACTATACGTGACCCAACAAATGGGTCGTGCAGTGATTGTCGTCACCCATGATACTGGGTTGGCAACGCGTTTAGATAAAACCCTTGTCTTGAAAGAAGGGCGATTAGTGCCTCAACGCTAGTTGTCTTGTGAGTGTAAAAAACAAGATGATAATACCATTGCTGGCCTTTTTACTGGGAAATACCTCTATTTATTTTTTACCAGCGTGGCCAAATAGCGCCACAGTTATTGGTACTGTATTTTTAATTTTTATTTTGACTGGCCTTTTAATTGTTTATCATCGTAGAAAAGTAGGGGCACGTTTCAAGATACCTCTGATTGCTTGTCTGTGTTTTACGATTGGGCATATATGGGTTTTAAATGCTGCCTATGACGTTCATAAGCAAGCCATACCCAATCATTTGGTCGGAAAACCTTTAATTGTCGAAGGACAAATTGTCGGTATACCTGTTGTGACGGATAGATATGCACAATTTGAATTTCAGGTTTATCAACTGCCAGACCAACCTAAGGCTTGGCCTTATCCCGGGAAAGTGTCATTGATCTGGTATTGGAAAAATAGACAAGCAAATGATTCAGATCAACTGCCGATATTAATGCCCGGAGATCGACATATATTAAGTGTTTCTCTCAAAAAACCCAGGGGCTTGTCGAATCCCGGTAGTTTTGATACTGAAAAACAGTTTTTTATTCGTCATATTGTGGCAGAAGGAAAAGTTATCAAATGGCATCCCGATGTATTATCAAAAAAAGCATGGCATCTAAAAGACAGTATTGACCGCTATCGAGTTATCTTAAAACAGAAGCTAGAAGTACTCAGTCAATCATATCCTTATCAGGGGATCTTAGAAGCCCTAACCATAGGTATAAAAGACAAGATTTCTCATGATGAATGGGCGTTATTTCAGAAGACGGGTACAGCACACCTGATGTCTATTTCTGGGTTACATATTGGTTTAATCGCCGGTTTTTGTTTCTATCTTGGATTTTTTGTATGGGCAAGGGGGGCGCCAGCCATTTGGTTACATCGTATACCAGCACCCATGATTGGGGCATATAGTTCCATAGCAGGTGCTTTTGTATACGCTTTATTGTCTGGGTTTTCTGTGCCCACGCAACGTGCCTTTGTGATGGTTTGTTGTGCGATGGTCGGCATTTTAATGCGACGGAATATCAGTAGTTGGCGACTCTATGGTATCGCTTTGTTGGTGGTTTTATTGATTGACCCCCTGGCGACTTTATCTATAGGATTTTGGTTATCGTTTGGCGCAGTGGCTGTTATCTTATATGGGATGCAAAATCGTTTAAAACCCAGTGGTTTATGGTGGAAATATGGTCGTATTCAGTGGATAGTTTTTATCGGATTGTTTCCCTTGTCTGCTTATGGTTTTCAAGGGGTCTCTTTAATCTCTCCGCTTGCAAACATGTTGGCCATTCCCTGGGTCAGTTTCGTGACCGTGCCTTTTGCGCTGTTAGGTGTTTTGATGTCACCGATACAGGATTCGATTGCGCACATCTGCTTACATATTGCCTCACTCAGTTTATCGGGCTTATTGTCCGTATTGTCTATCATGAGCAACAGCCCCATACATTTTTGGACATTTCCTGTTATTGAATCCATGATTCCTCTGGTGTGTGGCCTGGTAGGAATCGTTATTTTACTGCTTCCCAAGGGGATACCTGGAAGATGGTTGGGTCTTTTATGGTTATTGCCTTTATTGATTGTAAAATCGGCTTCACCGGAGATGGGGCATGCAAGAGTTACTATTTTGGATGTTGGGCAGGGATTGGCAACAGTGGTATCAACAAAAAATCATCTCTTGATTTTTGATACGGGGGCCCCTTTGGGGAAAAACAGCGATATGGGTGCGCGGGTTATTTTACCTTATCTGTCAACAATCCATTTTGGCAAACCAATCGATCGCATTATCGTGAGTCATGTCGATTCAGATCATGCAGGAGGACTTGTGTCCCTCCTAAAATCCAGCCATGTGAAGCACATCATGACAAGTGAACCTCAAGTGTTGAAAGAGCGCTTAGCACATCGCCATGAACTCGACTCTATTCATTTACCCCCCATTGATGTCTGTCATACCCATCAGGCTTGGGACTGGGATGGGGTTCATTTTGAAATATTACACCCCGTTGATCCGAGCGTGATTTCTAAGCGCAATAATCGTTCTTGCGTGTTAAGTGTGTCTGTGGGAAAGCAACGCATACTGATGACAGGAGATATAGAGGCGTCCGTCGAAAGGCGATTGATACGCTCCGCTGTTCGTCATAAATTGCCCGCTTCTGTCATGGTCGTGCCACATCATGGCAGTAAAACATCTTCTGATATGGGGTTTATTCGGCAAGTGAATCCAGCGTATGCGGTTGTGTCTACTGGCTATATGAACCGTTATGGACACCCTAAAGCAGCAATTATGGAGCGATATAAACACTTGGGGATAAAATGGCTGGACACGACTACATCGGGTGCGGTGACGTTTTATTTAGAACCAGATAGATTGCACGTACAACAACCCGATGAATACCGTGCACGACATCGAAAAATTTGGCTTTCTAACTTTTATTGATCTAGCCTGAGACCGAGGGCTTGGAACTGCCCTAATGCAGTGCAGGCTCACGTTGTTTCATCAATATAGGAGGCTTTATTTTATGACCTATGAACATCACAAAAATGACAATCATCAGAAAAAACATGAAAGAGAGATGCGAGACAGACAAGAAAGAGAAGAAAGAGAAGAAAGACCTCGCGCAAGTACACTTCAAGCAGAACGTGGCGCACGTGGTGCAGAAACCTATCACAGTGCAGGTACTCATCACAGCAGTGGTGCTGATATGCGCATGGGTACGAAAATGCATGGTGCTCAAGGCACGAGTGCAATGCATACAGCTGCTTATCAAAACATGCGTGGTCCATTGAATAAAGGACAACAACCTACCTTAAGAAGTGATAGCATCACTAAAGGTAAAGATTCCGGTTGGAAAAATATGGAAAATGCCGGTAAAAAATCAAGAGGTCGTGGGTAATTAATGTCTACCCATCAACCTAAACAGGTTCCCGTGATTGCTAAAAAAAAGCAAAGAAAACAAGATCATTTGGATATGGACAGAGCTGAAGATGAAGGTTTTAACGAGTCTGCTCAGCGAGAAAGTCTGAAGGAAGCTGAATCACGGGAACAACAAGTCAATCGAGGTAAAAACAATCGGTTAGCCAGATAATTCTGTATTGCGCTACCCTGAGGTAAGTATACGCACCGTTTATGCTTGCTGTGCCTAGGCCTAATTTCTTGCCATCCCCCCTAAATTCCGTTACATTGTTACCTTCAAAAACAACAAAATTATCGATTTTCTGTATATGCATCAAAATGTTTCTGCTCTAGCCACTTACCGGCGCTTATTGTCTTATCTGAGTCCCTATGCTTGGACTTTTGTTGCCGGGATTGTGGGTATTATCTTGTATGCTTTGTCGGACGCATGCTTTATCAAGTATTTAAAACCTCTGATTGATAAAGGGTTTGTGAAAAGAGATGCAATGTTTATTGCAGGAATTCCGCTCTTTGTCTTTGGTTTGTTTTTGGTTCGTGGTGTCGGCAGCTTTTTATCAAAGTATGCCATGGGTAAAGTAGGACGCAGTATCGTACGAGACTTACGTCGCGCAATGCTGACACATTTAATGCAAGTACCCAGTTACTTTTTTGATAAACACTCCTCTGGTTCGCTTATTTCGAAGATTAACTACGATACGGAACAAGTGGCTGATGCCATCACAGAAGCGGTGTGTGCCACCATTACAGGGTTTGCGATTACTTGTGCGCTCCTGTATGTCATGTTTGTGATCAACTGGCGCATTACTTTACTGTTGATTACCATTTTACCCGTCATGGGATTTTATATTCACAAAGTCAGTCAAAAAATGCGCGCGTATAGCACCCAAGTACAGGCAACCATGGGAAGCATTACCCAAGTATCAGAAGAAGTGGTTGAAGGCAATCGTGTGATTCGCACTTTTGGAGGACTGGAGTACGAAAATGCACGCGTTGCACAAGTAACCAAAGACAACTTTAAGAAAGAAATGCAAATGATTCGTGTGACGGCCTTAAGTGTGCCCGTTATGCAAATGATGGCGGCTTTTGCGCTGGGTGGCTTGTTTTTCTTGGCAACGCGTGGCGAAGTCGGACAAGGGGGCTTTGCGATGTCGGCGGGTGATTTTGCAGCCATGTTTACTGCCATGCTCCAATTATTACGTCCGATTAAGCAAATAGGTATCGTAAACAGTACCCTCCAAAGAGGGATCTCAGGTGCTCAAAGCATTTTTTGTTTACTGGATGAGCCTACGGAAATTGATCAAGGACAGATCAGGATAAGCCGTTCAAAAGGAAAAATTGTTTTTTCGGATGTTTCTTTTTCTTATGGTTCTAAGCTGGCCGAAAAAGAGCAGTTAGCAGTGTTAGAAAAGATCAGTTTTACCGTTCCTGCGGGTGAAACCGTTGCCCTGGTGGGTCGCTCAGGTAGCGGAAAATCAACCATTGCGGCATTATTACCTCGTTTTTATGAAATTGACACAGGGATGATTTTGCTCGATGGCTATGATTGTCGAGATATCAAGCTACAGGACTTAAGAGCGCAATTTGCTATCGTTAGCCAACAAGTGATTTTATTTAACGATACAATTGAAAATAATATCGCTTATGGATGCGCACATAAAGTTACACCAGAACAAATTTTAAAAGCAGCAGAATTGGCGCATGTTATGGAGTTTGTGCGTGCACTGCCAGAAGGACTAAAAACGATGGTAGGAGACAATGGCTTGCGATTGTCTGGGGGGCAACGTCAGAGAATAGCCATTGCTCGGGCATTTTTAAAAGATGCACCCATTTTAATACTGGATGAGGCTACATCTGCCTTAGATATGGAGTCTGAAAAAAGTATTCAAACAGCGCTTGAAACACTCATGAAAAATAGAACGACTATTGTGATAGCCCATCGTCTTTCAACCATTGTCAATGCCAATCTCATTTTGGTGCTTGAACAAGGAAAAATTCTAGAACGTGGTACACATCAGGCCTTGTTAGAAAAAAATGGGCGATATGCTCAGCTACAGCACAGCCAATTGTATTATCAAGCAGAACCAAACGCGGTACAATAAAAGATGTGTAAACTGCTACCAGGTTGGATTGAAACGATTTGGTATCCTAGTCATATGAAGCCTCGTTCTTGGTGGCAAACCATTTGTTTTTATTTATTACTTCCCTTCTCGCTATTGTATGCCATGCTCTCTCTTTTGATACAGTATACTGTGCTTTTTGCACGGTACTATGGTCTTGGCTATCGTTCTTCCGTTCCTGTGGTCGTGGTTGGTAATTTTACGGTAGGTGGAACAGGTAAAACGCCAATCGTGTCTTATTTGTGCGAACAATTAAAAAAACAAGGATTTCATCCCGGTATTATCAGTCGTGGGTATGGACGTAGCACAAAAGGTGTATTGACGGTCACAGAAGAGTTACCTGCCCATATGGTTGGGGACGAAGTTGCGCTTTTATTTCAGCTTACCGCTTGCCCTATTGTGGTTGCCAATCGTCGTAATCAAGCCATACAAAGCTTATTAACTCAGGTTCCGGCAGTAGATGTGATTATCAGTGATGATGGATTGCAGCACGCAGGATTATACCCTGACTTACGGATCGTGGTGGTAGATGGGCAACGTGGCTTAGGCAATGGCTACTGTATTCCGGCAGGTCCCTTACGAGCCCCTCGCATAGCCGGTGGGGTGTTTAGTCAAGCCGATGTACTCGTTTTAAATACAAGTGCCTTAACACAATCACAGGTGTCTCAGGCTATAACAAGCCACTCGATGTCAATGGTGCCAGTATATCCGATGCGATTTGATGTGGTAGGATTTTGTAAAGTAATACCTGGGATACCTTATCAAACCACATTATCGACTGTTTCGGTAGAATCGTTTATGCAATCCATTCAAACAACATCTGTGCACGCTGTGGCAGGCATTGGAAATCCAGGTACATTTTTTCATTCGCTTGAAAAAATGGGTCTCAATATTGTGAGACATGTTTATCCCGATCACCATACATTCAAGTCAGAAGACTTGATGTTTGAGCCACAAGGCACTATTATCATGACAGAAAAAGATGCGATCAAATGTGCGCAACATTTGCCGTCAGGGGATTGTTGGGTGCTTAAGATTCGCGTTACCATGGACGAAGGTTTTTCAGCAATGGTGGGTCAATCTGTAAAAAGGAATCAACTGTGTCGCAGGAGCAAGCATGATCGATAAAAAATTATTGGCTATACTGGTCTGTCCTCTATGTAAAGGACAGTTAACATATCAAAAACAAGAAGCAACATTATGGTGTCGGTTCGATAGACTTGCCTATCCCATTCGAGAGGGTATACCCGTTATGCTTGAAAATGAAGCCAAAAAGTTGACGCTTGAAGATTTAGATAAATACGGATAAAAAATATGACCACATTGCGTGATTTACTGGTTGAATTAGAAAAAAAACTGCAAGCAGGGGGGCTATATTTTGGTCATGGTACCAATAATGCCTGGGATGAAGCAGTCCAAGCTGCCGCACATATACTGCAACTGTCTGGACACATAGATGCCAGTGAAGGGGAACGCATTTTAACTCAGGAACAAGTCAACGCAATAGAGCATTTGGTTGAAAGACGTATCACACAAAAAATTCCGTTGCCTTATCTAACCCATGAAGCTTGGTTTGCCGGTTTTCCATTTTTTGTCGATAACAGAGTGATTGTCCCTCGGTCCCCATTTGGAGAATTGATTGAGCAGGCATTTGAGCCGTGGCTAGGGGGTAAAACGCCAGCCCGTATTTTAGATTTGTGCACTGGAAGCGCTTGTATGGCAATTGCTTGCGCTTACTACTTTCCAGATACGCAAATTGATGCCGTTGATATTTCAAAAGAGGCATTGGCTGTCGCAAAAAAAAATATACTAAAGCACGACTGTATAGACCAAGTACATTTACTGGAGTCTGATTTATTTACTGCCTGTAAAGGTAGGCGATATGATATCATTATCAGTAATCCGCCCTATGTTGATAAAGCAGACATGGAAGCCTTGCCACAGGAATTTCATTTTGAGCCCACCTTGGCTTTGGCCGCAGGAGAAGATGGGCTTTCTATTGTGCATCGTATTTTGAATGAAGCCGGGCATTACTTAACAGAAGAGGGCCTACTGATTGTCGAAGTAGGTAATTCTGAAGAAGCGTTGATTGCTGCATACCCTACCTTACCATTTGTATGGCTTGAGTTTGAGCGGGGTGGAACAGGTGTGTTTTTATTGTCGAAAAAAGACTTGAATAAGCATTTTGATATCAAAAAATAGAAGGGAGTGTATAAATACATGGAAACAGTCATGAAAGTTTTTGCTGCTATAATGATGGTTGTCCTTGTTTGGATGCTATATCGTTTTGTGAAACAGGATGGTGGCCGAACGCTCAATAAAGAAAATACAAGCAAAAGTTTATCTGTTCTGGGTATTTTGGCTATCGTATTGATTGTTGTTGTGGGTTTTGCGGTCATGGCATTGCGCGCTAGCTAAACAGGGTTAGCGTTTCATTATGAAAAAATTTTTTTTGGTCACGGGTATCTTATCTATTGTTGTTGGATACGGCTATTGGTTGCTATATGGCAATACGCCGATGATGGCACCTGATTCCATGAGCTATATCACTTTTTCCCCGAGTCGTACTCCTGCATATCCAATATTTTTATTTTTATCTAAGACCATATTTGGTGACTACAGCATTGTACCTATTTTGCAATTGATATTATTGCTAAGTGGCGTGACGTATTTGGTCTGTCAATTCTATCACCTCTCCAGATCGGCTTTTTGGAGTATGGCGTTGTGGTTATTGTTAGCCGGCAATCTTGAAATGATAAAATATGCTTTTCTAATTCTCACAGAAGCTTTAACCATTACCTTGTTGTTGCTGTGCCTAGGTTTATTGTGTCGCTTTATTATCACGGGTGCTACGCGATATTTAGGGCTAATATCAGCTCTCTTGGGTGTGGCCATTCTGATTAGACCTGCTTCTTACGGTTGGGTCTTGGGTTTATTGTTTGCAGGTATTGGTGCAAAAGCCTATTTGTCTCAGTTGCGCTATCGGTATATTGTAAGCATTATAAGCATACCCCTTTTAATCTGTTTATTACTTGGCTCTGTTTTTAATCACTATCGACATGGATTTTTTAGTACGCAATCGTTTTTAGGTGAAATGTTGATTGGGAAAACCGGTATTTTGGCTGAAGAAAATATTCCCAGTAATAATGCTCGGGCGATGAAAATACTCGCTGATTACTCGCGTCCGGTTAGATCACTATTGCAAGTAGCGCCTACTTTACGCATTGAATACCTTTTATCTTCCGTGTATGCCGATCAGTATCGTTATTCGCCTTTCGCCCAACAGGTATCCAAAACCATGCTTGAAAGCGCGAACAAGACTACCCCTGAGCTAGACAAAGAACGTACCAAACTGGCCATTGAAGTGATAATGGAAAGACCCATTGAGTACGCTCGATACGTTTTGTTGCATTATGCAGCACTGTGGCAAGTATGGGATTTGGGTACACCACTAGAAGTGCAACAAATGAATCATTTTCTTAGCAAATCAACGCCATTGCCAGGCAATCTTGAGTATCCTGAGTATCCTCGTCAAGCCGCTTACAAAAAAGGCAGCTGGATAGCAATTCCTTTGCGTTTAGCATTGATATGGGTTTTTTGCATCACAGTATATGCGCCAATGATGTTACTTATTCAATTATATAGAGGTCAGGTGATATCAGAGTTTCTTTGTTTAGCGAGCGTTTCAGCAGGCTTTGTTCAAGGTGCATACCTATTAACGGCGTTGATTCAATCAGGTATTCCACGTTTTTTCTTGGTTATGTGGCCAGCTATTGCACTGATTGGTGTTTCTAGTTTATGGTATATTTTTAACATAGTTTACAAACATAAGTGATTACAATGAATCAGGTATCTCATCATACGCCACGCATCGCTGTACTATTGCCTTGTTATAATGAAGGTAAAGCAATTGCCTCGGTTGTTCAAGCGTTTTCTATTACCCTGCCACATGCTGATATTTACGTATACGATAATAATTCCAGTGATGATACCTATTTACAGGCAAAAAAGGCAGGCGCCATTGTCAGGCAAGAATTTTCACAAGGTAAAGGGCATGTTGTACGACGTATGTTTGCCGATATTGATGCAGATATTTATGTAATGGCAGATGGCGATGGTACTTATGATACCCCTTCAACCCCAAAATTAATTGAAGCATTAGTGAATGAACAATTGGATATGGTGATAGGAACACGAGCAGGTAATGATAAGGCCTATCGAGCCGGTCACCAATTTGGTAATCGATTATTTAATGCGGTATTAAAGTGGACATTCAATAGCCATTTTACCGATATATTTTCTGGTTTTCGGGTTTTCTCGCGTCGTTTTGTTAAATCTTTTCCAGCACTCTCTACAGGATTTGATATCGAAACAGAGTTATCTGTTCATGCTTTAGAAATGGCCATTCCTACACGAGAAATTCCAACCCCATTTCATGATCGGATTGCCGGAACTGAAAGTAAGTTAAATACCTTTAAAGATGGTTTCCGTATTCTATGGCGCATGTGCTTTTTATTTAAAGAAATTAGGCCATTTATTTTTTTTGGTACGGTTGCCGGTATACTGGCTTTTGCATCCCTGTTACTAGGTTACCCGGTTATTAAGACTTACTTTGTAAGTAAGTGGGTTTACAAAGTTCCGACGGCCATTTTAGCCGCCGGTTTAATGATCTTAAGTTTTATTAACCTAACATGTGGATTGATTTTAAGTAGCATCAGTTATGGCAGAAAAGAAAACAAAAAACTGGTGTATTTAAATGTATCTACAAGTTGCCAGAATAAAACTTAGGCAAAAGCGGCGATTCCATATAAATATAGAATTGCAAAAAAGCCTAAGGTCCATAGACTGCTTCTCAACATGGCCTTATCTTTTAGGTATGCAATCGCATACGCAATACGGGAGACAACGAAAAAGACGCAAGTCTTATCGATGCTACTTTGGTGTGTTGCTCCAGCGACTTGTTGTGCAATAAAAACAGCTGCAATAAAAAAAGGAAAAATTTCGTAACTGTTTTCATGCACCCAATAGGCCCTTTGTCGCCAACCGCTGAGTGTTGCTACATAGATTCTAGGTTTATGGTGGTCGAATCCCTTGGTACTTTTAAAGAGTCCTGCAAAGACATAAGGGTATAAGGTCATCAAAACAACTGTCCAGTATGCAATAGTCATGGTCTTATCCTTTTAAGGTTTGTTGATGTTAAGGCTTTCAAGTTTGATTTCATTTTCGATAGATTCTATCGATACAGCCTCCAATAGCTTCGATTTTTTCTGACAAAGTTGCTGGAAGGCATACAACTGAAGTGTATTATCTATCTTGACTTCAGCGGCTTTCATCCAAGGAGGGGGCATGTCTTTTGTATCAGCGTCTATACTGGCCAATTTAGGTACCTTTAATAAATGATTGACTTGCGCATACAGGCGTGTACTTTCTTCTAATTGCATGTGATGCGTGGGGTTATCGATTAGCTCTACCGCAACTGAGTCCATCAAAACATCTCTGCGTAAAAATTCTTTTGCGTACCGTAAGCCAAAAACCAGTCGATTTAAATCGCAACTGTCCATTAATTGAGTAGATAAACTATAAATTTGAGTAGAGGAAATAAGATGTTGCTCTTCTCTGTATTCGTCTAAATCAAGTGTATCATTGGGTATCTGTAAGTTTTGTAGCGCCATTGATACACGATACATTTCATTTGCATTAACATATTCTGTTTGTGCTAATGTTGCAGCCAAGGGCGCTGTTTTTCCCTTTGCACGTGTTATGAGTAATTGGTGTCGTTTATAAGAAAAGTTAGACAGTTCGCAAAAAAAATCAGATATTTCATTATAGATGGTCATACGGCACTCCTAATGTGAGACTCATCACTCACTTATACGCTATCTTTATGGTATTTTCCATCTCTAGCCCTGGGTTTGTGGCAATTTTAATTTTTGCATATCGGCATGCCTGTCTTGATCAAAGGTATGTACATATCGACGAGTCGTTTCTTCACTTTCGTGTCGATGATTTGCTTGGATATGCTTAAACAAAACACCCGCCTGATCTTGCATGGTTGCAGACAAATGTCTAAGCCAATGTGCTGAAAATTTTTTTAATTTTTCGGCTTTATCGGGTTCCTTTTCAAATTTTTTAGCTGTTAAGATGGCCAACTTTTTTAACAATTGATTGATGTGTCTTACCCCTAATCCTTCCTTTGATCTCCATGAGGGTATTAATGGTAGCTGTTCTTCGGGCTGAGGTAGATCGGATAAGCCTAAATAGCGACGAAATCGGGATATAGCCGATAGTAAGGCATCATTGACCGGAATTTTTCCCAATTTATCTCCCTTTCCCTTCACAAAAAACCACCAAGCACCCCGGATTTTTCGAAAAGCATTCCATTGATGCGTTGCTAATTCATGAATACGTAAGCCCAGAAAATATAAGATAACAATGATAAAACGTAGGCGCTCCTTATCGCGAGACAATTCAGGCGTGTCATTTGGTAATGTTTCTACTGTTTCCCATAAAGCTGCCCATTCGTCTTCT
>JBEAUL010000020.1:0-5828 GCA_041161475.1 Pseudomonadota bacterium
GTACGTTACTATTAGATAATGCAGAACAGGATAGATAAAGATAATAAGCATGGGAGATAACAATGGCATTAACCAAAGAATTTAAAAAAACGGTTTCAGATCGCGCACGCCGTGATCCAGAATTCAGAAAAGCATTGCTACAAGAAGCGATGAATGAATTTTTGGCAGGTGATCTTGATACCGCGAAGATTGTATTGCGTGATTATATCAATGCCTCTACGCAGTTTAATAGAATTGCCAAGCAAATTCATAAAAATGACAAAAGTGTTCAGCGGATGCTCAGTCCTAAAGGGAATCCAACAACCAGTAATTTCTGCTTGCTGCTGAATGCCATTCAAAAGACCGAGGGTGTTACTTTTGAAGTTAATATACGATAAGCTGAATATGTGACTGCTCCCCGCCCTGGAACAGGCGAGGGTTTACGGCGCTTTTGCTAAGGTTCATGTCATCGCTCCTTTTTAGCAAGGGGTGTTTCGGAATTTTTTGATAAATTTTTTGATTTAATGCGTAAATCTTCTTTTGTTTCAACACAATCTGGATCAGAAATAATACACGCAACGGGACAGACCAGTTGGCACTGAGGGGTATCAAAATGTCCAACGCACTCGGTGCATAAGTTTGGGTCGATTTCGTAAAAAAACTCCCCTTGATAAATCGCCACATTGGGGCATACTGGCTCACACACATCGCAATTAATACATTCTTCGGTAATTTTTAAAGCCATAATAACGATTACCTGTTTAAATTTTTTGCGGTCATCTCTTTAACAATACTGGGATGCACAAATGCACTGACATCCCCCCCTAAAAAGGCCACTTCCTTAACTAAGCTTGAAGAAATAAAAGAATACTCTTCTGCTGGCGTTAAAAACAAGGTTTCTATTTCTGGACGCAAATGCCGATTCATATTGGCCAACTGAAATTCATACTCAAAATCAGAGACTGCACGCAATCCGCGCACAATTGCCTTGGCTTGTTTCGCGCGGGCAAAATCAACTAAAAGCGTATCAAACCCTTCAACCGTGACATTTGGCAAATGGGACAAAACTTGTTTTGCCATAGAAACCCGTTGAGTCAAGGTAAAAGTAGGGGATTTTCTGGCATTTTCTGCAACAGCCACAATAATTTTGGTAAAAAGGCTGGCGCTTCGCTCAATCAGTTCTTGATGACCCAAGGTAATTGGATCGAAGGTGCCAGGAAAAATAACGACATGTTTCATCGCATTACCACCTCTTGGGATACATGGAATTGCGGGCTTAGATTACGCACAGCCTCACATAATACTTGTACATGTTCGGGATTGGTGTCGGGGTAAATACCATGTCCCAAGTTAAAAACATGGCCACCACCAGGCCCAAACTCAGCCAATGTTTTTTCCACCAATGCCACAATCTGCGCTGGCTCTGCATACAAAGCCGCTGGATCTAAATTTCCCTGCAAGGCCACCCTATGACGTGTTATCTGACGGGCCAGGTGTACATTTGCTCCACTGTCTAAGCCTAAGGCATCTGCCCCCGTTTCGACCAAGGCCTCTAATTGTCTGCCCCCATTTTTGGTAAACAGAATCACGGGGACATTGGGATATTTCTTTTTGACTTCCGTCACAATCGATTGCATATACGGAACAGAAAAGGTCAAAAAATCTGCATGCGAGAGCACACCACCCCAGGTATCAAACAGCATAACAACATCGACACCGGCTTCAATTTGCGCTTGTAAGTAATGCGCCGTATTTTGAGCAAGCACGCGCAATAATTGATGTAGTTGCACGGGATCTGCATACAGCAATTTTTTAATTTTGTTAAAGTGTTTTGAAGAGCCCCCCTCGACCATATAGGTAGCAACGGTCCAAGGGCTTCCAGCAAAACCAATGAGTGGTGTCTTGTCTTTTAAATTGGCTTTAATTAAGCGAATGGCATCTAATACATACGACAATTCAATGGCCGGATCGATTATAGGCAACCGGGCTATGCTTCTTTCATCTTGCAGGGGGTGACGAAATACAGGGCCTTCATGCGTGACAAAGTCCAATCCCAAGCCCATCACATCTGGCAATATTAAAATATCTGAAAACAGAATGGCGGCATCCAGGGGGTAGCGCTCAAGCGGTTGTAATGTTACTTGGCAAGCCAGATCTGGCGTTCGGCACAGGGTAAGGAACTGTTTTGCCTCTTGTCGTAAAGCCCGATACTCTGGCAAGTAACGACCTGCCTGACGCATAATCCAAAGGGGAGTTCTTTCTATGGGTTGTCTTTTTAGGGCCCTAAGCAATAGTGGTTCCACGCAAATGTTCCTTTTTTTACAAACAGGTTGGGCTTACCTTTGTTTGAGTTCTTCCAAAATAGAGGCAACCACTGTTTTTACTGCGCAACCGTCTGTATTGATACGAATATGCGCAATTTCATCGTATAAGCTCTCTAGATCTTGATCAAAAGAAGCCAATTTGGCACGAATCTCTGCAGCATCTTGGCTAGAGAGGGTTTTTCTTGCACGTTGAGTTCGTTTTTGCTGTTCTTCGGTTGTGGTAATCAGATGAATCACGGTCCCTCGAGATCCAAGGGCTTTTCTGTTTTCTGGGGATAACACAACGCCCCCGCCGGTAGACAGCACAATGCCACTTTTTTGGGTCAGCTCATCGATAATTTTATTTTCTCGATCTCGAAACCCATCTTCTCCTTCTAAATCGACAATCCACGCAATATCAACGCCACTGCGCTTTTCAATCTCTTGGTCAGAGTCATAAAATTCTAGTCCGAGGGTTTCGGCCAATAAACGACCAATGGTGCTTTTACCAGCGCCCATGGGTCCAATCAAGAAAATATTTTTTAAACGATATAAACTAATCATGGCCTAGATGATAACATGATTTATCTAAAGACCCAAATTAGTTTTATTCATAACTTACTATTTTAGGGGTCACAAATATCAGTATCTCATTATTCGTAACCGTTTTGCTTTTACTACGGAATAGACGACCTAAAAAGGGAATATCTCCAAAGTAAGGAATTTTGTTCTGGCTGTTCGACAAGGAATTTTTAAATACCCCCCCTAACACCACCGTTTCTCCATTATCTGAAAGCACTTTTGTATTCAAGGTGTTTGTGTCGATAACAGGAACCCCGCTGGATGTCGTGCTTCCTTGTTCATCATTCGAAATATTAATATCCATTAAAATACGTTTATCGGGGGTAATATGGGGTGTCACTTCAAAAGATAACTTGGCATCCTTAAAACTGGTAGTCAATAAAGCGGTTCCCCCAGTGGTGTTGGTGGTATCGGTATAAGGAATTTGAACACCCTGCGTAACCGTTGCTTTTACTTGGTCTTGTGTAAGCAAACGTGGACGAGAAATCACTTTTGTTAAAGCCAAGGTTTCTAAGGCCTGTAACTCTAAGTCGAGTAAAGTACCTGCCGGCAATCTTGCCAAGGCAAACCCAATACTGCCAGCCCCAGAAATCCCAGAGCCTAAGGTATGGAATAATCCTTCGGTATTGGTAACGGTTGGATTGGTTACGTCAGTCGCTGTCAAATCCAAGGTTGCGGTAACAGGATTAGGGGAAGGCACTGGTTTACCCAAATCCGTTGAAGACACGATACCTCTGGCTTTTGCGACATTACTGCCAATCCCCATTCGGCGATGGCCAACGCCCACCGTACTGGCTCCACCCAATTTAAATCCTAAATCATCTGTAATACTGGAAGTTGCCTTTACGATTTGGGTTGAAATTTCAACCTGCTGTACAGGCTTATCTAATTTTCTAATTAATTCACGAATTTGAGTTAATTTTTTTGGTGTATCCTGAATTAACAAGGCATTTGTTCTTGTATCTACAGTGACGCTACCGCGAGAACTTAATAAAGCATTTGTCACCGTAGGCGCTGCACCGCCACTGGCACCGCCTCCACTTTGCTGCTTTAACAAAGAAGCCATGTCTTCAGCAACCGCATAATTTACTTGAACAATTTCTGATTTTAATGGGATGGTATCCTCTTTGTCTTTTTCAGACGTGAGTTCTTGTTTTTCTGTAGATAAAATTTCTTGTGAAGGCCCAATCAAAACAACATTTCCATTTTCCCGTTTTTCTAATCCTTTTGTTTTAAGAATAATATCCAAGGCTTGATCCCAAGGAACATTTTGCAATCTTAAAGTAATGCTGCCTTTAACATTATCACTGGTAACCAGATTAAAATTACTAAAATCTGCCAAGACTTGGAGTACAGCCCGCACTTCAACATCTTTAAAATTTAGGGATAATTTTTCACCCGAGTACACCTTTACACCCATCTCAGTATCCACTTGGGTACCCGCCGGAGGGCTCACCTCAATCACAAATTGGTTATCCAGTTGGTATGAAATGGTGTCTGGATTAGAGTTGTTCATCGACAATTCCATCACAGCATTATCACCTTCCTGAGTCATTTTCACAGACTCTACCGGTGTTGCAAAATCAAGCACACTGTATGTTTTTTGATACTGACTGGGTAGTTTTGTATTGATAAATTTAGCAATTAATTTTTCGCCTTCTTCTGAAACATCGATATCACTGTTTTCCGAAGATAGATTAACAACCAGCTTTCCTTGGCCTTTTTCACCCCTTTGAAAATCGAAATTTTTTATTGAAAATAAAGCATCTTTTCTGGGGACCAATACCTTAGGTGCCACCGTTGCTTGACTCAAAATATTTAAAACAAGATTTTTCCCCTCATTTTTTATTCCGAAAGAAGCTGCATCATCTAAAGATACGACAATTCTCATTTTTTTATTGTTTTCAACAACATGAACATCTTTAATAATCCCTTGAGATAATATTTGATTTAATTGAGTTAAATCCATGTTATTTTTTGAATCATTCAGATCTACAATAATTTTATTGGGATTTTTGATTGAAAAAACCTTTGGTTCACCAGGAATATCTGAAAACTTAAAATACACTTCCGCTTGACCGCTCGCAATACTTTTATAACTGACATCTTGTAAATCGACTGTTGCATGCAATGTGCCGGCAAAAAAGCCGATACCCAAGACAAAAGTGGCTTTACCAGCAAATTTTTTCATGACTTTATTCCCCGATCCATCCATTTTTTATCACCATTACTTCATTTTTATGTAACCTTTTCGCTCTCTCCATCCCCCTTCTCCGTCGGGCACCAATTCATCAACGGTAAGCTGGACCTCATTAATACCAACAACTCTTCCATAATTTTGTCCCAAATAATTATCTAAACCCACTCTATGTACAATACCTGAGCTGTCTTTTATTAAAGCCCAATATTTTCCATTTTTAGAAATAACTCCGACCATAGACAACTCATCTAAAGCATATTCTTCGAGGGCTTCTTTTTTGCGTTTTAAATCTGGTTTTGGCCCCGTGTAGTTGGCTTTTAAATCATTTTTTACAACAGCAGCTTTTGCTTTAATTAAGTTTTCTCCATAAAATGGATCTCTTTTATTTGCGCCCTCATAAAAATAAGGCACTGGTTTTTTAAATGCTGGTAACTCTTGCAACTTTGATTCCTTTCTTTTTGTTTTGTCAACAAACTCTACGATATCACTGTCCGGGGAATCACTGCAGGCAGTTAACCCTAACATTGCGTAAGTTACTATTAAAAACCAAAATATTTTCTTCACTTATTACTCCAGGCTATTTGTGGCCCAATATGTTTTCGCTTTAACATTCATTGATAATTCAGGATTTGTTCCAGTAACAGGCGCAGACATATTTGAATCAGGACCGCTCGTATTTGGTTCAATCGTCAAGGTAAAATCATGAAAAGTCACAATTCTGGGCATATTAGATATATTACTCACAAATTCGCCAATATTATGGT
>JBEAUL010000037.1:0-25718 GCA_041161475.1 Pseudomonadota bacterium
AGATAAGAGCAAAGGTGGTAAAAATAATCCCTAAATCTTCTTTTGTTAACATATCGGCATCGATCATGCTGAGTGTTGTCATCGACAAATTGGCTCTGACCAAGTAAAAACACGCATACCCAAAGATAATTGAGTACATGATTCTAAAACGCCAATATTTATATAAATTTTCTATATTCACCCTACAAACTCCTATCCATGTCAGCGGTTGTTTTATAAAAATGTAAGCGCACTTTCTTGATATAAAAAAGCGGACTTGACAACGCTGATGTTAAAACTAACATTACTTTTTAATAATTTCTAAGGCTATTTCGCCAAAACTGCTCAACCGGTAACGCGATATCATGCCTTGCTCAGCGGCTTGCCATAGCCCGCATGCGGGGGTATCGGCGGTGTGTGTGCAATTTCGAAACCGACAGGTCCCCATATAAGGCCTACATTCCACAAAACAGGACAACAGTTGATGCCGAGACAATGGGGGTAATTTTAACTCCCGAATGCCCGGTGAGTCTACAATACCACCTCCCTCGTCTAAAAAATACCACCTTGAGACAGTGGTTGTATGTTTACCCAGTAATCCTTCGCGAGACAGATCGCCCACCACAATGGCATCATCCTGCACCAGTTGCCGTATTAGGGACGATTTTCCAACCCCCGACTGACCCACAACCAAAGAAATTTTTCCCTGTAGCGCGGATTTTAAACCGCTTAAGGAGTCTTCTATTTGGGTACTGACACGAAAATGGGCGTAGGGTAAGGCTTCGTAAACCGATAATATCGTTTCAAAGGCCAATTTTGCCTCTTCGGCTAAGGCATTATTCTCTATTAAATCTGTCTTATTAAACACAAGCACCGGTGCAATGCCTGTATATTCTGCCAATACCAGATAGCGATCTAAGGTCGTCTGCTGAGGGGCCGGTTGCGGTGACACAACAATGACCAGTTGGTCAATATTAGCAGCCATAGGCACAGGGTTACCCCGTGCATCGTGTTTTTCAAGACAAGTGCGCCGGGGCAAAATTTGCGTGACGACACCTTGTTCTGTTTCTGTGGTCGCTTCCCATAAAACCTCATCGCCAACCACCAGCGCCCCTAAATGCTGGCGTTTGTGACAAAAAACAGCCGAGTTACTGTCCTTGTCCCATATTGCCACGGCTTTACCAAAATGTGCCAGTACTAGCCCTTCTTTTTTGTTAGAAAGATTACTTTCTTTTGAACCATGATGGCGCTCTCGCCCTTGTTGGATCCGTCTCGCTTGCTGTTCAGTGATACGACGCTTACTCATACGCTTTAATCCATGCTACCATATCGCCTATATTTACCAAACCCAAACAATCGCACAAAGTAGCCCATTTATGAAACCAAAGGCAACTAATTTAATCTGGCTAGACCTCGAAATGACCGGTTTAGACACCAATAATGATACTATTATCGAGATTGCCACCATCGTTACCGATAAACATCTGAATGTCATTGCAGAAGGCCCCTCTCTGGCTATTTACCAACCCGAAGACATTCTTCAAAATATGGACGCTTGGAATACCAAACACCACACACAATCAGGCCTCATCGAACGTGTACGCGAAAGCGCACTAGATTACGAAGCCGCAGAAGCCCTTACCCTAGATTTTATCATGACCCATGTTCCACCCGGAAAATCACCCTTGTGTGGCAATAGCATCTGCCAAGACAGACGCTTTCTAGCACGCTTAATGCCCAAACTAGAGCGCTATTTTCATTATCGTAACCTTGATGTGAGCAGCATTAAAGTCTTAGCCAAACATTGGGCACCCCAAATAGCCAAGCAATTTAAGAAAGACACTGAAAACAGCCATCAGGCCCTATACGATATTCGCGCATCCATCGAAGAATTGCGTTTTTATCGGGAACATTTTTTTAAATTTGAGACCTAAATATCGCTCAAGCACGCACATAATATAGCAGAGATTGCCATATGTTATTGATAGGGATGTATCATAAAATCAGCGATCCTTCAGATCCAAAACGCTTGCTTGCCTTTAAACAGCATCTGATTGAATTAAAGCGTCGATTTTCGATCGTAACGCCTGCCGATCGATTACCTAAGCATCAAGTATCTGTCTGCTTAACCTTTGATGATGCATACTATGATTTTTATCATTATGTCTATCCTTTACTACAAGCGTTAGACTTAAAAGCCGTGCTAGCCATTCCAACCGCTTATATCACCGAACACACACAGATACCTGCTGAGGAACGCTTAGCCGTTCCGTATCCAAATGCACTCTCTGATTACTCTACCGTAAAAAACAGCATTCCATTTTGCACCTGGTCAGAAATTCGCGAAATGGTTGATAGTCAACGGGTATACCCTGCCTCGCATTCACACAATCACCTGAATTTGTGTGAAAAAAACACCAATATCAGGGAAGAACTCGATATCTCCAAACAATTACTCGAAGAAAAATTAAATATGGCTATCGATACCTTTGTTTATCCCTACGGCAAAATGAATCGAATGGTCCACAAAACAGTACAAAAAACCTATCGCTTTGGTCTGCGGATTGGTGGTGCTATTAATCTAGGCTGGTCTACACAAAATGGTCTTCTATATCGCGTGAATGCAGATCCCTTTTGGATCGATGGAAAAAAAATATCGTCTGGATTTTTAGTAAAATCTGTATTCAACCATGCTTTAAATCGATTGAGAGGGAAATAATGCAAGGCCGACAAACGCTGAGTGTTGTGATAATTACCTATAACGAAGGACACCGATTGGGTGCATGCTTGTCATCTGTTCAGTTTGCAGATGAAATCATTGTCGTTGATGCAGAAAGCACTGATAATACGGTTGCCATCGCTCAAGCATACACAGATAAAATTTATATCCAACCTTGGCAAGGGTTTGGCCACCAAAAACAAATTGCCCTAAACTATGCCAAGGGCGATTGGGTACTGTCCTTAGATGCCGATGAAATCGTCTCTCCATCCCTACAAGTCAACATACAAAAACAATTAACAATGCCTTTTGATACAACATACAGCGGATACTACATCACCTCTGTTACCGATTTTTGTGGCACAAAAATTCGTCACGGCGATTGGCGAAGCGACAAAAAACTACGGCTATTTAAAAGAAATAAAGGTACTTTTACACCAGATGTTGTCCACGAAAGACTCGTTATACCAGATGGTAAAGTCGGGTTTTTACCGGGTCATTTATCGCATTTTTCTTATCCCAACTTAGCCACTGCCTTAGAAAAAGTACAGCGTTATTCTACACTGGGGGCAGAAAAAAAATGGGCTGCTGGAAAAAAGGCCTCTTTTTTCACGGCTTTAAGTCATGGATTATGGGCTTTTTTTCGGGGCTATGTCCTAAAAGGGGGATTTTTAGATGGGGTAGCTGGTTTTTTGGTTGCCTTCTCTCGCATGGAAGAAACCTTCTATCGATACATGAAACTACGGGAACTGTCTTTGGAGGCTACACAACAAAAGACGGGTGTGCTGTAAATAATATTCCACGGCTTCTTGAAAGGCCGATTCTACAGCATTTAGATCGCTGGTTTGAAAGGCGATGACACCATCCACGTGCATCGCCTCTCCATAAAATCCTTCTGTACATGCCGAGTAACGCACCCGCGCAGAAAATCCTTTATAATGCAATTCCATTGCGCATTAACCTTTAATGTTTACTGGCACCAATATGGTTCTCTCCTTTTTTAGTGGCCAACTGTACCTGCCTGTGCCGTTCGGTAGCGCGCGCTCTTTTTTCTTCGCTTAAATTACCATGGCATGCAGGACAACAGACCCCTTCTATATACTGGTCAGATGCCTTGTCTGATTCAGAAACAGGCAATCGACAACCGTAACATAACGCATAAGAACCCGGTTTTACTTGCTCCTTTACCGCAACACGCTGATCGAATACAAAACATTCGCCTTCCCACAGACTTTCTTCTACAGGCACATCCTCTAGGTATTGCAAAATACCGCCTTTCAGATGGTAGACTTCTTCAAATCCCGACTTCAACATGTACGCTGAGGCCTTTTCGCAACGAATACCACCTGTACAAAACATGGCAATTTTTTTATGCTGACGCGGATCTAAATGCTTTTCTGTAAAAGCAGGAAAGGCCTTAAATGTGTTTGTTTTTGGATTGACGGCTCCCTTAAAGGTTCCTATTTTTACTTCATAGTCATTTCTTACATCGATCACTGTCACCCCCTCTTGTTGTATCAAGGCATTCCATTCCTTAGGGGATACATAGGTTCCAGATTGGTGGTGCGGTAAAATATCTGGTCTTCCTAAGGTCACAATTTCGGGTTTAACCAATACTTTCATGCGATAAAAAGGTTGTTTTTCAAAACTCGATTCTTTGTACTCGAGCGCTGTAAATCCCAGGACATTGATTAAGTAAGCTCTTAAGGCATCAATGCCTGCTCTTGTGCCAGATACGGTACCATTAATGCCCTCTGATGAAAAAATCAAGGTCCCTTTAATGCCATGTTGCTTACACTGCATCTTCAAATCTGGCGCTTGCTTTTTATAATGAGGACAATCCATAAATTGATACAAAGCGGCAATTACAACGCCAGCATCTTCTGATAATGCGGTTTCTTTTTTTCTCTTATTTTTATCATTCATTGCATTTATTTCCTTCGTATTATTTTTTTTCAAGACAAACAATGGAACAATTCTCTACCAGGTGTTGCGCATTGATAGTACCCATCACAACGCTGGACACGCCGGTTTCTTTTAACACAAAAGTCAAGGCTGCTTTAGGATGCTGTAAATGCCCACTCGCTAAACTTTTTTTCACCAAAACACCCTTGTTTTTTTCTAGGGCTTCTCGTATTAAAGGGTATTCGTCTTCATACCCTGCATGATAGGTTAACATGACAACATCAGCGTGTGCCAATGCTATCCGCCCACCAGCCAAGGTTTTACTAGACATGCCAAATGCACGTATTTTTCCCTGATCTTTTAATCGTTGCAAGGCAGGAAATGCTTCTCTGTGTGCTGTTGTTTCTATTTGTCCCCCGTCGGAATGCACCAACACGACATCCAGATAGCTTGTTTTTAGTCGTCGTAGACTACGATGCACACTTTCTTCAATTGCCTTTGCTGAAAAATCAAAAAAAGAATGTCCATTCTCAAATCGTTCACCCACTTTACCAACAATGACCCACTCTCCACGATCTGCTACATGGGGTAATAATTCACCCAATCGGCGCTCACTGTCTCCATAGGCCGGTGCGGTATCGATGGTATTAATGCCCTGTTCTTTGGCGCAAGTTAATAGTTTGATAACCCTCTCATCATCAGGAATCTCAAACGCCTCCGGATATTTTACCCCCGTATTTCGTCCAATTTTAACCGTACCCAAAGAAAGCCGAGACACTCGAATTCCTGTGCTACCTAACCAAGCATACTGCATGCTGTTACTCCGATTCCCAGGGTAAATTGGCTACACGTGGCGTTGGCCAATTTAATTTAGCCAAAGTGTCCTGAAATACACGCGTATCACTGTGCTTGCCGGTGATTTTTAGGGGTTGTAAATGAGATAAAATTTTATCTGCCATGCGAGGTGACAAGGCAAGTTTTGTGGGCCAGGCCAAGCAAATATTTCCCTGTAACTCGACATGCGCCGTATCGGGTTTTTGACCACTGGGTTGTAGCGGTTCTGCCCTATTCACACAAATTGTACGCCAATGTGTGCCCGATAAATCTATCCAAGGCAATAAATTACCAACTGTCTCACGTGCTACCAATATTTGGGCATCCATGCTACGTAAAACCCCTTCTTCAGCCAACTTGCCCCCCAAATACCAAGTCACTTGTTGCGGATTTGATGGCATGGGATGCGTGGTTACCGTCATGCGCGGGGTTGCTCCATCATCAATACAATGCCCATATAAACTGGGGGGCTGTACATATGCTGGAAACGTACAGGTTACCATTTGTAACGGACGCTTTTGCATCGATGTAAAGGCGGTTTGTTCAGCCAACTGTGCATTCCCTTGTCCAGCAGTAAAAACATAGTGATTCGCTGTTAAACGCACTTGTCGCCCTTGTGAAGACAATGACAAATGGTCTATGTATGGGGCATTTGAGGCTAATGTAGCATAATGCACCTGATAGCCCTTTTGACCGTCCACTTGTAAAATGGCTGACTGCAAAGGAGTAGCCAGGGCCTGTAAAACAGACGCAATGTCTAATACCGGTTCATTTAGCTGATAGACATTTCCTTTAAATGCTGGGTGCTGGAGAGCGGCGGGAAAAGCGTCTTTTTTTACCTTTTTGACGCGACTTTTCAGGCATTTGCTGGCAAAAAAGTTGAATACATTGGCTTTTAGAGAACCTGTTGACCATAAATACTGTGCCTCAGACAATACCTTTGCAGCGCTTAGGTCCAAGACACCCTCACCAGCCAAACAAGCACGCCAAATATTTGGCATATCTGCAATCGATTCACTGGCAGAGGACAAGGTCCCCGTTAAAGCATACTTCAACCCACCATGAATAATACCTTGGGAACAGATTGTTTGACCTGCGCCAATGGCATAAGGCTCGACCAATACCACTGTAAAACCTGCTTGCTTTAAACGATGCGCTGTCCATAAACCCGCGATACCTGCACCGATGATGGCGACATCGCAGGATAAGGTGGGAATATCGGGCATTGTATGGCGATGTTGCGTATTCTGGGTTTGCATGGCGAAATATTATCATAGCCCGCACGTCAACACAAAAGGCTATCTGCATATGCCCTTAATTATCCGCGTATATCCAGGCGTCATGCTAAAAATATGTCTGTGCGCTGTAGTCAATGCCCCATGAGGTATGGTAGGGTGGAAGAGAGCACATATAAAATAACCATACATAATTTTAAAGGGCATTGACACATGAATGGAGAAACCACTGCGCTGGGGACAAAGATCCACTATGGCAATTCTGCTTTGGGTACCACGCCCCATTACAAGCCTTCTTTTGCTTTTAACCGCAACGCCACTTTTTGGAAAGCAGGCCTAGTGTGGGGATTAGCAACCCTCTTTTACTTTTATGACAATTTGCTACAAGTTGCCCCAAGCGCCATGAAAGACGAACTTTTTGGTGCCTTTGTGCATTCTGACGAAGCCTTTGGCAGTCTATCGGCCTACTGCTTATACGCTTATGGTTTTATGCAAATTCCAGCAGGATTGCTGGTCGACAAATATGGTCCTCGTCGATTATTGACGATTGCCTCTTTATTGTGTGCGGCCGGTAGTTTGATTTTTGGTATGGCTCACAGTCTCTTTATCGCTAAAATTGCGCGTTTATGTATTGGCATTGGCGCTGCTTTTGCGGTGGTGTGTTGTTTAAAAATTGCCAGCGTATGGTTTAAAGCACGACACTTCTCTTTACTCACGGGCATTATGGTAACCGTTGGCATGCTGGGTGCCGTCTTCAGTTTGTCTACTGTTGGGTATCTGGTCACCGTATTCGGTTGGCGCGATGCCTTAGTATATGGTGGCATTGCGGGTATGGCTTTAAGCCTCTTAATTTGGTTTATTGTCAGCGACCGAAACCCAGCAATTGAAACAGTCTCAGAGAAAACCAGTGATATTTTACAATCCAGTACTGTCTTAGATACCTTGAAAAGCATGGGACAAGATTTGTGGGCAGTGATGCAAAATACACGCGCTTGGTTAATTGCTGCGTACGCTGGACTCATGTTTGTACCGACCCTGGCTTTTGGCGGACTGTGGGGCATTCCTTTTATGCAAGAAGTGCATGGTTTAGACAGAACCGATGCAGGTATTTCTGTGTCTTTGATTTACATTGGTTGGATGGTCGGTGCCCCTTTGTCTGGTTGGGTTGCCGAAAAATTTAAGGCACGCCAACGCATCATGTTAATCGCTAATCTCTGTACCTTGGCTATTTGTAGTGCCTTAATTTATTGCGATCACCTTTCCTTATGGAGCATTCAATGCTTACTGTTCGCGATTGGCTTTTTTTCTAGCGGTTTTATTTTGGCATTTTCAACCATTCGGGAAACCTGTGCACCTCATTTGGCTGGTACCGCTGGGGGATTTACCAATGCTTTAAATACCTTTGGTGGTGCCTTGGCCCAACCACTCATCGGTTACGTCTTAGACTGTAGCAATAAGCAGTATCAAATTGCGCTCAGCGTTTTGCCCATTTGTTTAATACTCAGTATTGTTGCCTTGTTATGGGCTTATAAAATAAACACCACACAAAGGTAAGGACAACACGCTACTTTTTTTGTAGACCATACTCCGAAAATGGCGGACATATTCGGAGTATGGTCTATTTTTTTATTGAATACAAGACCCTTCAGAGTTATTTATTTTTTGCGCACTACAATAATAACCAGCGCAGTCCTTCAAAGAAGATAACCGAAAGAATGGCGCCTGCGGGTAGGGTAATCACCCACGAAACCAAGATGGTGCCAATCACATTTAAATTAAGGGCATGAATCCCTTTAGCCAACCCAATGCCCAGGACAGCACCTACCAGGGTATGCGTCGTTGAGATAGGCAAACCAGCTCCAGAAGCCAGTACAACCGTTGCTGCGGCAGATAGGGTTGCAGCAAACCCCCTGCTCGGAGTGAGTTCTGTAATGCCTGAACCAATGGTCGCAATCACTTTGTGCCCATACATCACCAAACCCGACACAATGCCAGCACTCCCTAACAAGAGCACCCACATAGGAATAGGAGAATTTTTTAAAATATCGCCATGATTATTCACTGCATGCGCAATTGCAGCGACTGGACCGATGGCATTTGCCACATCGTTAGATCCATGTGCAAAAGCCATAGCGCATCCGGTAAAGATCATCAAAATGCCGAAAATACGTTCAACATTTGTAAAGTGAAAATCCTTGTCTGCCTTAGGGTTCAGTTTTAAGCGTTGAACGGCCCACTTGCCAACAAAATACAATATCACACTGATGGGCACGGAATAACTAAAGCTACGCATAAACGATAAATCAAAGCCCAAGTTCTTAATACCCTGATCAAGGGTCACCATCGTCACTACCCAGCCAGCAATCATCATATAGTAAGGTACTGCTTTTTTGGCACTGGCAATCGGATCGGTTTTATCAAAAATAAAATGTTGCACACTACGAAACAAAGCGTAAGCAACAATACCGCCTAAGACAGGTGACAATATCCAGCTCAACGCGATATAGCCTACATTTCCCCACTGCACGCTGTCCATGCCAATACTCACTGCGGCAAAGCCAACAATCGCACCGATAATCGTGTGCGTGGTAGATACAGGCCATCCAAAATGGGTAGCAATAAAGAGCCATACCGCGGAAGAAAGGAGCGAAGCCAACATACCGATAACGAGTAATTTAGGTGCTTCTAAAAAAGGGGCCGTATAGATAATGCCTTCGCGGATGGTGTTGGTGACTTCGCCTCCCGCTAAAAAAGAGCCTGCAAATTCAAACACAATGGCAATAAAAATGGCTTGCCGAATGGTAATGGCTTTAGAACCTACCGATGTTCCCATGGCATTGGCGACATCATTCGCACCAATACCCCACGCCATTAAAAATCCAAAGAATGCGCCTAACCATAGGTAGTAAGACTGTATTTCCATGATGATGTGCCCTTTTTAATCGAAAAACATGTGTGCTTTCAAGCCGTTATATGCTGTAGTCTACCTCTTAGCATCAAAAAAAGCACGAGCTGCCGTTTGATAGAGCAGATGTGTGAACGAGGGTCGCAGATAAAATCCCTTTGGCACTATTTGAGTTAATTCGCCAACTGAATTTAAGTAGGCGGTTTTTACCCGCGCATTGGCCGCCTTAGGTCTAATCTGTAAATACGATCCTTGATGTGCTGACAACGCATCGGCATACCCCAATACCAGAGCCTCCATTAGCTCTTCCCAATCTCGCTGCAACACGTCTTCCTCTTCCTTGGACATAATCCATAGAAAAGGCTTTAAAAATTTTCTTTCCCCCAAGGGAATACTCGGATCGGCTTCTATAGGCATCCATAACACCCTGGCCAATTTTTTATATACAGAGGATAATCGCCAATTTAGGGCCGTAGGCGTTTCTAGTTGATGACTGTTAATGGCGCACACATAGGTAGATTCGCGCGGTTTACCTGTTGCACTCAAGGGTAAGGTTTTAAGTTCTATACCCAATTGAATAAAATCCGGACAAGATAAATTACCGGCATCCGCCCCCAATACACTTTCTAATAACTGACCAATCCATCCTTTATGCCGATGCAAGCGTGTAGGCACTCTTAGACCCGCTTGAGTCGCAACAGACTCTATAGAAACACCCGCCAAAGCATGGGCTCGATCCAATAGTATGGCTTCTGTGGTAGGGGGAGTAATGGCTGAAGACAGTTGAGCAGAAGTGAACATGACTCAATCATATCAAAATTTAGTCAAAGAGAAAATAGGATGAAAAAACCTGACACTTGTACAGATATAAGTGCCAGGTTTTAGATATTAAATCTTAATGCGTTGCGGTTTGTAGTCTTCTTTTTTTTCTTCCTCTACGCGATTGTTTGCACTGACTATCGCATTTGTTTTTCGATTTAATCCAAAGGCATGCAGTATACTTGGGCAACACTTTGCGTCTTCTATTATTTTAACACCCACTGGCTTTGGCGGCATTTCTGGAAGGGCCGACAATGCAGGTATCTTTCTACCACTAAGAACACTGGGTAATATTCTTTGCGTCAGTGTTTGCACTTCCGCATTCACTAATTTTTCATATTTTTTATAGCAAGCATCTATTTTTTCATCCCCAATGCCTACAGATTGACAATCCTTAATAAACATATCGCTTTTTACGCAAATATTGCTTAACAATTGTTTAAACTGCATAGACAAATCAAGTAATGAGGTTATCTGCTCTTCTGTAAAAGAAAAGTTGATTTTTGATAGATTGTTTTTTATTTTTTCAGCATCCAAATTCTCAAGATGATTTATTGTTAATGCATTCTTTTTGATAAAACTGCTTTCATTTTTAATTTTGGTCATCTTAGAGGTATTTATTAATGCTTCCATAATAGGCTTTGTCAAATTCTTTAATTCCTCATCACGGACCATCAATGCATTGTCTTGGTCACTTAATACATGGACAACATCCATTCCCAGTGTCATAATTGGGCGAACAATGGCTTCAAATTGCTGATCGAAGAGATGTGCAATCGAAATTTTCAGCCATCGCTCAACAACCTTTTCCCCATCGGCTTCATGAGGAAGAAATCCTTTTTTCAAAATTTGAACTGCAGATTCCCTTGTTGCCTATTGAATAATCTGAACCATTAAATCAATTGCTTCTTGCTCATCCTTTAAACTCATTTTCCCATACCCTTGATATCAAAAATTAATGCCTAAGCGTAAAGCTTACCATATCTTTTTAGAGATCTATAGATATATAAAAATAATTTACAAGGTTACCTAATATTAATCAAAACGTTGATTCACTTGATTTTTTGAATCGTCAATTAACCTAAACCTAAAAAAGCATATCTTGAATGGTATTATGCTTTTTTAGGACTTAATTTTTCTAGAGAACAAACTTCTTTCTCCTCTGATGACATATTCTTGATAGAATCATCATCTACAACGCACTGTAAGGACAAATGACTGTTCGCAACCAAGGGAAAATCATTTGAATGGCCTAACCGAGACGCTTTATGGGTATTCACAAAGATATTGTCTGCTATGCGTTCAGGACTGTGTTTATGATGAGGATATAAGTGTGTTGCACTTTCTTCTACGTCATTGTATTGCTCTGCATCGTTGACTCTGTTTTCTTTTACCAAGGGTATCGTATTTTGGTCTAATGTTTCATATTTACCCGATTGACTGGATGGGGAGGATTTTTTAGAGAAACAAGCAAAAAAATGTAACATGGTTTTCCCTTACCTTTTACAAAAAACGTTAGTAGTATACCAGAGATATACTTGACATCCTCCCCGCCATAAATGACGTGGGATTCCTGGTCTCAACCCAAAAGGTTGCCAGCGGTTCTTGCTTCAACGATATTGCCCAGAGGAAATGGCTTGGTTTTCGCCGTAATTATCCCACGGTGGGGATTTTTACGGATTTGAACCAACTCATGTCCCCCAGGACTCACATTATCTCCACAAGCGTAACTTCAGGCTTGCCCAGCCTTAGTCCGTTAGGAAGTGAGATTATGCCTTACATCCCCTAGCTAAAGCAAGGGGTCTTTCGGCAATTTTAGATAAATTGACCGTTTATCTGAGCAATTGCTGTCTCAAATACCTGACATATCATCAAATCACCTAACAATCCAGTTCTATAATTAAGTTGTCTAAACAGTAACAACATTCGGAGATATTAAAATGTTAGTTAAGATTCAAAAATTACTACCCCTGTTATTACTGTCTGTTGCATTGGTCGGTTGTGGCCATACGCGCGGACAACGCGCTTTATCTGGCGGCGCTATTGGGGCAGGCGTTGGTGCTATCGGAGCCGAAGTGCTGGGAGGAGACGCTGCAACAGGCGCTATTGTCGGTGGCGCTGTTGGTGCAGGCGCGGGCGCACTCAGCAAGTAATGTCTGACAATCCCTCTATACCTACTTTTGTCTGTGTTTAGGGGGATTATAAAGCACT
This sequence comes from Pseudomonadota bacterium, assembly GCA_041161475.1. Classification (GTDB taxonomy): domain Bacteria; phylum Pseudomonadota; class Gammaproteobacteria; order UBA6186; family Azoamicaceae; genus JBEAUL01. Next base: position 12,608 of record JBEAUL010000037.1, read on the forward strand.
AACAACATAACTCGATATAAAAGATGATTTTCATATATGCTTTCTGATAAACAAACCCCAACAGTCCATTCCCCTTACAATGATTTGCGTCTATCACCGTATACGGACTATTTATGTGAAGAATATTTATGGATGCGGCCCATTTTTCCGGATGACTGGTTCTCTTTACGCTTTTGTTTTTCAGATCCAAAAAATATGCAATTTTTTGGAAAAGGAATTGCTTGGACAACCCAAGAAATACAAGAAAGAATCCATAGAAACGCGTTTAATAATATCATGTCTACCTTCCCACATACCACTGCATGGATCATAGTGACGCATAATGGCATCGCTGGATGCTTTTGGGCACAACCCACCGATAGAGATAAGCATACGATTGAACTGTCTTATTGCATTGGATCCCATTTTTCTGGGAAAGGGCTCACAACTAAAGCAGGACAACTGGTTTTAAATACTTATTTTCAATACCCTAGGTTTATTGGAACGCTGTTTGCAACCGTACATCCCGATAATAAAGGCTCTGAAATGGTCCTAAGAAAACTGGGCTTAACACCCAATCTGAATCGACAAAGGGTACCAAAATTTGGGAGTATAAGAAATTACTATGAAAAACACCTGTTACCAGAAAAACCTCAGCCTCTGGTTTTTTTGTTTTCTAAAGAAAACAGTAAAACATATATAGAAAACAACGAGCTAACCCCACCTTTAAGCGTCAAACACAGAAAATTGCCTCAATCACAGCCTCATTGACCCAGTCTATTCGAAAAATATATAATCAAAAAAAAAACGCTTCAAACCCTGGTGTCGCATACCGGGATAGCTTTGAACGACATCCCTGTCGTTCAAGCGCGGTCCCGAAGATGCGACGGTTAATTTTGCGCGATTCGTCCTGCGTCCAGGAATGGGTGATTAACCCTTCTCTCTTTACAGCTTAAACTTAATCCATTCCTTCCCACAATGACTTGACGCCGCGTTTCGTAGTCACTCCGCGAAACTACGCGGCTATCGCGGGCTCCTCGGGCTCGAAGGCCGCTGCGCGGCTTCTTCCCTTCCCTCGTCGAGGGAAATATTGCCGCCATATTACCCTCCTTATCAAAAACAAGCAATATTGATGGCTCACCTCACCTGTGTTGTGCTATTGCTTTTATTTGTAGCTCTTCAATTGTACATAAAGCCTGCGATAGCACTGCTCAAAGAATTAACGCTATCAAGAGATGAATTTTTTCTACTCCTTTGCATTCATAATCTTGCTATCAGTGTCATCATAAGTTTCATGATCTTGTTTACAGCAAACAAAACACTGGAATACCAATGCCTTAAACTTCACGAAGCAGAACAGCGTTACATAACACAGTTTTACGTAGATTTCGCCAAATATAGACCTAATCTGGAATCTATCAATCATGATTTACGCACATGCATCCCTTCGCCTGAAGTCCGAGGGGCTTTTTTAAAAAACAGATTCAAAATCAACTAGCATCAAGAGTGGAGCTTAGGCTCTGGCTTTTCTTGCTTTAGGGTTATTTTAGCAAAAGCACGCTTACCCACCTGATAAACCTGTTCAACATCGCATGCGATTGTTAAATTCAGATCGTCTATTTTTTGGCCATTAATTCGTACAGCACCGGCCCGAATGAATCGAATGGCTTCAGAGGTACTTTTCACCAAATTTGCCTGTTTTAGCAATTGAGGAATGGGTAAACACGCATCCGCAGAAGATAAACGAAGGGTAGGGATTTCATCCGGCATCTGTTTTTGTTGAAACTGTTGTACAAAGGCGTCTTGTGCATCTTGTGCTGCTTGCGTTCCATGAAAGCGCGCAACAATTTCTTTACCCAATTCAAATTTAACATCTCTGGGGTTTTTTCCTTCTGCAACGGCTTTTTTCAATGCCTCAATCTCGCCCGCTGTTTTAAAACTTAACAAATCGAAGTAACGCCACATCAATGTATCTGAAATGCGCATCAATTTACCAAAAATTTCTTTAGCCGGCTCTGTGATGCCAATGTAATTACCCAGGGATTTGGACATTTTTTGAACACCATCTAAGCCCTCTAACAAAGGCATGGTCATCACTGTTTGCGGTGTTTGGCCATAGTGCCGTTGTAATTCTCTACCCACGAGTAAATTAAATTTCTGGTCAGTGCCCCCTAATTCAACATCGGCTTTTAGGTGAACCGAATCATAGCCTTGAATAAGCGGATATAAAAATTCATGGATTGCGATAGGGGCACCTTGGCTGTATCGCTTTTGAAACTCATCTCGCTCTAACATGCGAGCAACCGTATAGTGACTGGCCAAGCGAATTAAACCACTGACGCCTATGGGTTCTATCCAAGCAGAGTTAAAAACAATCTCGGTTTTGTCCATATCCAAGATCTTGGAAACTTGCGCTACGTAAGTCTCGGCATTTTGTTTTACTTCTTCACGGGTCAAGGTTTTTCTCGTGACATTTTTCCCTGTTGGATCGCCTATCATGCCGGTAAAGTCTCCAATCAAAAAGACGATGCGATGTCCTACTGACTGAAACTGCTTTAGTTTGTTAAATAACACTGTGTGACCCAAATGTAAATCCGGTGCGGTGGGATCAAAACCTGCTTTAACTGTTAAAGGACGCCCTGACTTTAGCTGATCAACAAATCCATCTTCGACTAATATCTCGTCAACCCCTCTTTTTAAGTCACTTAACTTTCTCTTTAATTCTGCTGACAACACGAAAAACCCCGCTGTTCCTTCACTTTTTCTTCATTTCAGGGTATGATAACACACAGAACAAGTCACATTTCTACTAAAGCTGACATTGTTTGATCCATTTTACGAGACGAGCTAACTTTTAATAAGAAGACAGAGGACGACTAACATGATTCAAAACTTTGTTTATTCACTAACAAAGTTTCGAAAGGAATACTAAGGGCAAGGGAACAGTCAACGTGAAGAAGCGCACATTAAATCTTATTGGACTCATCTTGTTACTTGGGCTTATTGGAGCTTGGGTATGGTACAAACACTCCATTAATCCAGTCAAAATAATCAGTACTCCAGTTAATATTCCTAATTCCCAAACAGCACAAACCGATTCGGTTCGACCTGTTGCTAAAACGGCTGAGCCAGAAGCTTCTGTGCTTGAGCCAGTCGCGGAGGAAATCCCTTGGCATCAAGTCACTATCTTAAAAGGGGACTCTCTTCGTCGCATATTTATACGTGAAAAGCTCCCTCTTTCAAACCTCCAGCTTATCCAGAAAACAGCACAAGCCAAGCTATTGAACAGTTTGCCTGCCGGAAACAGTATCTTATATCAAAAAGATAAAAGCGGTCAGCTAATACACTTAGTTGCCCATCTAAGCGATGAAAAACTCGTGCGTGTACAAGCAACATCACCAAAATCTTTTCAAATTACCAGCGAAAAACCTAAGTTCGATACCCAGTTGATTTACGCTTCTAGCACCATTAAGGATTCTTTATTTGTCTCCGCAAAAAAAGCAGGCTTATCTAACCATGTCATTACACAAATAACAGAAATTTTAGGGTCTAACATCGATTTTGCAATTGATATCAAAAAAAATGATACCTTCCACGTACTCTTCGAAGAAAAGCAACTATACGGCAAAAAAATTGCGAAAGAAAATATTTTAGCCCTAGAATTTAACAATCGTGGAAAATCTGTCCAGGCCATTCGTTATCAAGTGCCTAAAGGACATCCTGGCTATTTTTCTCCAGAGGGAGAGGGGCTACAAAAAGCGTATCTACGCACACCCATCGAGTCAGCGAGAATCAGCTCTCATTTTGGTAATCGCAAGCACCCAGTCCTTCATCGCATACGGGCACACAAAGGGGTTGATTATGCTGCCCCAACAGGTACCCCCATCAAAGCGGTCAGCGATGCAAAAGTGGTCTTTATGGGCACAAAAGGGGGCTATGGTAAATCTATTGAACTGCGACACAGCAAAAGCCATTCTACTTTTTATGCCCACCTGTCTAGATTTGCGCCCACGCTACGCAACGGTACAACAGTTGCAAAAGGACAAATCATCGGATATGTTGGCAAAACAGGTCTGGCCAGTGGTCCTCACTTACATTATGAATTCCGGATCAACGGAGTGCATCATAACCCACTCACCGTGGCCTTACCCAGAACACAAGCCATTGCTGGCACTTATAAAAAGGATTTTACCAATCACGCCACAAAAATCATGGCTTTACTGAATTCCCACAAAACCATTTCTGTAGCGCAGAATAACAGTGCCTACTCTTTGGTGAATCCAAAGTTAGCGGCAACCATCGTTACTCAATAGAGAAGGAAGAACCACACCCACATGTGGTCTTGGCTTGTGGATTTTTTATCACAAACCCAGCCTCCTGTAGGCTTTCTTTGTAGTCCAAGGTTGCTCCCTGTAAAAATTGTATACTCATACAATCAATAACAAGCATATTGCTGATCACTGTGTCATCATCGTTTTGCACTTTGTCTAAAACAAAACCATATTTAAAACCAGAACATCCGCCGCCCTCAATAAAAATACGCAGCTTGCTTTGTTCATTTCCTTTTGCCAACAACAGTACGTCTAATTTTTGAGCAGCTAAATCGGTTATTTTAATGGGTGACAGCAATTCCATTGGTTTACCTCCCCCTATTTTGGGGTATAATCTGTTTTAATGGGTTCATTCTTTTATTGACGATTGTAGCATATAGACGCATGTTATGGATTAAGGCACTACACATTATCGCCATGGTTACCTGGTTTGCCGGTCTGTTTTATCTGCCTAGACTGTTTGTTTATCATGCTATGAGCAAAGATAAGACCAGTATCGAGCGCTTTAAGGTCATGGAGCGTAAATTATATTACGGCATTATGGCGCCTGGTGCCTTTTTTACAATTTTTTTTGGGTGGTTACTGCTCGATGGCTATGCTTGGCACGTGTATCGCCATGCTGCTTGGTTACACTGGAAACTCGGGCTAGTCGGTTTATTGATTATATATCACGGATACTGTGGCTACTTAAGGCGACAATTTGCGCTCAACCGCAACACACACAGCCATGTGTTCTATCGTTGGGTAAATGAAATACCCACGGTTATTTTAATTGGCTGTGTTATATTGGCGGTTGTGAAGCCACATTTTTAAGTTGACGGTTAGGCAGCAGTAACTTCGACCATTTCAAAATCAGCTTTGCATGCTCCGCAGTCTGGGCAACGCCAGTTAACTGGAACATCTTCCCATCGTGTGCCAGGGGCAATACCTTCTTCTGGCCAACCAGTCGCTTCATCATAAATCCAACCACATAATAAGCACATATAGGACTTCATTTTTTACTCCACATTTTTTATACGTCGTTATCGAATTGGGTACTCAGTCACGCTCTTTAGCAAAATTTACTTGTAAAGCACGATTTTTGAATGCTTGCCCATTCATTTCAATGGCATGTTCCGCATCAGCTTGGTTAACGAAAGTGACAAAACCAAAGCCTCGGGCGCGACCATTATATCGATTAAGCGGGATGTTAACCGATTCAATGACACCATATTGCTGAAATAGATCGGCCAACTCTGCTTCTGTCGTTGAATACTCTAGATTTCCAACATAGATTTTACGAGAAATGTCAAAAAATTCGATTTCTTCATCAAATGTTTCACCATCCAAAAGTTCGTCTTCATAAGCAGGACTATTGGCTGCCTCGTCGATAATTTCAGCTAACAATTTGCTATGACGACGCAACTCTTTGACAACATTCCCTAACTGATCATTGGCAGCCTGTTGTATGACCAGTAACTGTTCCATTTGTTGGGTGAATTTTTTTTGTTTTACTGAAGCCACCCAGTAAATCAGTACAAAGAAAAACAAAATTGTAGCAAAACAGGCATAAAAGAATATGTTATCTACCGTCATTCACACTCAGCACCAACAGTTGTTCTATCTACAAGATCATAGAACAAACGGGCACTCCCCCTTAATCGTCATTTTTTACCCAAAACCTATTTTCCACCCATGGCGAAAAATACCTTTAATCTGCTATTATCTCTGGAAATGTACTAAATCTCAATCCCATTGCGTTCTATTTACAGCAAAAACGCTTTCAGATACACTGTTTTAGATGGATATACGACAAACACACTTATTCGAAAAAGCTTCTCGCTATCTTCCCGGAGGCGTTAATTCTCCCGTGCGCGCTTTTAAAAGCGTGGGTGGAACACCCATTTTTTTCAATAAAGGGACGGGCCCTTATCTGGTTGATACCCTGGGCAAAACATATGTAGACTACGTCTGTTCTTGGGGCCCTCTTATTTTAGGGCATGCCCATCCCGTAATCACCGCAGCGGTTAAAGATGCCGTTGACCAATCCTTGAGCTTTGGTGCGCCTACCCCTATAGAAGTGGCGATGGCGCAACTTATCACAGAAATTATGCCAAATCTGGATTGTGTCCGCATGGTTAATTCTGGGACAGAGGCAACCATGACCGCCATTCGCTTGGCGAGGGGGTTTACAGGTCGACAAAAAATTCTTACTTTTGAAGGTGGTTATCACGGACACAGCGACAGCTTACTAGTAAAAGCAGGTTCTGGTTTACTGACCCTCGGAACCCCTTCTAGCGCTGGGATCTTGCCACAACTGGCCGCGGAAACGCTGACCGCCCAATACAACGATATTGACTCGGTCAAAGCGCTTTTTACCCAATATGGCCATGATATTGCGGCTATTATTGTAGAGCCGGTAGCAGGTAACATGAGCTGCATTCCCCCTAAAGCCGATTTTTTACAACAACTCAGGGCCGTGTGCGATCAGTATAACAGCTTGCTGGTTTTTGACGAAGTCATGACAGGCTTTCGGGTAGCGCTTGGCGGTGCGCAGTCTCTTTATCAAATCATTCCAGATTTAACCTGTCTGGGGAAAATCATTGGTGGGGGACTGCCCGTGGGCGCATTAGGTGGTCGACGCGATATTATGGACTACCTCGCACCCAATGGCCCAGTGTATCAGGCAGGCACTTTATCGGGAAATCCTATCTGCATGACCGCAGGTTACCATACCTTAAGCTTACTGCGAGCACACCCCGAAAACTATGAAAAATTATCCCTCCATACACAACAACTGTTGCAGGGTTTACAAGCAATTGCCGATCGATACAATATTCCTTTTCATACCCAACACGTTGGCAGTTTATTTGGCTTATTTTTTACCGATCAACACGAAGTGACTTGCTTCAAAGACGTTAAGCGTTGCGACACTGAACGATTTAATCAATTTTTTCATGTTATGTTACAAGAAGGCGTTTACCTGGCACCTTCAGCTTTTGAAGCCGGATTTGTTTCTTTAGCACACAATGCTGAAACCCTCAAAAAAACTTGGTCAGCGGCCGAAAAAGCATTTGCTGCTTTGCGTGTATCCACGGCATGTCCAGCATAACGCAGTATCCTAACAATCCACTGATTATTGCTTTACTTAACCCTGCCACCTACCCACATCCCGTTAGCAACATTCGCGTTATTGAAACCCACTTGTCGTGGGTCATTTTAACGGGTGATATTGCTTATAAAATCAAAAAACCTATACATTTTCCATTTGCTGATTTTTCAACGCTCGAAAAACGACGATATTACTGTGAACAAGAAGTAAAGCTGAATCAAGTCTCTTCCCCCGGTATGTATAAAGGTGTTTTACCCTTATACGGCACATTAACGGCACCCAGCTTTACTTTAGCAAATCAACCTGTCATTGAATACGTCATACAGATGCATGAATTCCCACAAACTGCACTGCTATTACCTACACTATCTCGCAGTAACCTTACTGAGCGTCTTCACTTAATGTGCACACTGGCTACTTATCTGGCAACTTTCCATGAAACATGTCCACGCGCACCTGTGGACAGTCCATATGGCAATCCAACTGAAACTGTTTATCAAGCCATTCGAGACAACACCGCTCAAATCCATCAAATGACCCACAATCAAGACATTACCCATTTAAATAATCGTATTGTGGCTTGGAATGAAGCACAGTTCTTGCAATTAAAACCCCTATTATCTCTCAGAAAATCTAAACTTTGTATTCGTCAGTGTCATGGCGATTTGCAACTAGGTAACATTGTGTGTTTGCATAGTGGGGTATACTGCTTTGACCGCATTGAATTTAACCCAAGCTTTGCATGGATTGATCCCATCAACGATTTGGCTTTCTTGCTGATGGATCTAGAATGTCACTCTCTAAAAACGCTGAGCTATACGCTCTTGAACGCTTATCTCGACAAGCGTTCAGATTATGAAGGGTTACCCTTACTCAATTTTTATAAAGCATATCGCGCAATGGTTCGTGCGAAGGTAGCCTTACTCAATACAATACCCCAATTAAATGAGATGGGTCGCTATATTGACTATACTATTCAGTTAATCAAACCAAAAACACCTAAACTGATATTAAGTTATGGTCTTTCTGGCAGTGGCAAAAGCCATTGTAGTAAACTGTTAGCACCTTATTTTGATGCCATCATTTTGCGTAGCGATATTTATCGACATGACTCACGCTTTAATTTTAGCAAACATGATTTATATACTGAGGACAGTATTCATATTGTATATCAGGGATTACTGGAACTAACAGCCACTTTATTGCATCAAGGTCAATCCATTTGGGTAGATGCTTCTTTTTTAAAACAAAGACATCGTTGTCAGTTTATAACACTTGCAAAAAAACATGGCTTCTCCTGGGCAATTGTCCAAACACAAGCCCCTTACGACGCGCTCTTAGGGCGAATTAACGCACGTCTCGACTCTAAGGTTACCAGTGAAATCTTAGCAACGCAATTTACATCTCAGGAAGCACTCAATACTGAAGAGATAAGCCGTACCCTCTGTATTGATGACTGCTCTGAGGCAACATCGGAAACGCTTGCAGATAAATTGAAGGAGATTTTATCCTCATGAGTGCCCTAGAGCATGCTCAAATGACTTTTCATATTTTTTGGCGTGAAACACGTCAATGGTTTTTTTCTGATGAAAAAAAACTCGCCTGGACAGGTATTGTGGCACTAATAATAATGAGTTTTTTCTCTGTTTATGTCAGCGTTTTAATGAATGATTGGTCTAAAAATTTTTTTAATGCCATTTCTGACAAAGACAAATCTGCTTTTTTAAAACAAGTCATCATCTATATTCCTCTGGCAGCGATATTTTTGGCTGATTTTTGTACACGCGCTTACTTTGCTTCTTGGTATGCTTTTCGCTGGCGACAATGGCAAACCAAAACATTACAAAATCGCTGGCTTGCCCAAAAAAATTATTATCGTATGCCTTTAAAGCATAATGTCATTGACAATCCCGATCAACGGATCGCAAACGATTTATCCCAAATCACCATGGGCATTATTAATTTATTTCAACAATTTTTTAGGGAAGGGGTCAACTTTATTACCTTCTCTGTCTTATTATGGGGTTTATCCGATACCATTCCAATGTCTGCTTTTGGTATATCCGTTGCCATTCCTGGATTTTTGGTTTGGATTGCGTTGCTATATGCTTTTTTTGGTGTCATTATTGTATTTAGAGTGGGTCGACCCCTGATTGACTTAAATAGAAAACAGGAGCAATGTGAAGCGGATTTTCGATATGGCCTAATGCGCATATTTGAACGACGCGAAGAAATCGCAACTCTGGGTGGAGAAGAGACAGAACAAGCACATTTACGCAGTCTATTTCGAGCATTAACGCACAATTATTATCAAATTTTAAAACAATCTATCTTCATTAATCTTTTTCAAAATTTTTATCTTAATGCGCAGTTATTTATTCCTCTATTTATTGTAGGCCCAGCTTATTTTGCCGGTAGTATTACCCTAGGTGTTTTAATGCAAGCACGAGGTATGTTTCGTGAAATCAGTGATTCTTTATTAAGCATCGTTGGCTCTTATCAAAATATCGCTTCATTAATTGCCTCTATGCAACGGGTGATTTTATTTAAAGAGCATATGGAAAAATTACCTGAACACCTCGATGAACCGCCTCAACATGTCACTGTGTCTAACATGATTCATGTACATCGTTTAACCTTGTTAAATCCTCAAGGCAAACACATTTGGTCAGTTCCTGAGTTTACCGTTAAAGCAGGTGAGCATAAATTATTAATGGCCCATTCTGGTCGAGGAAAAACATCATTGTTGCGTGTATTATCTGGGTTATCTCATTTTTATACAGGCAGTCCTCCTGAAATACCAGATAACATGATGTTTATTCCTCAGCGCCCTTATATGCCGATTGGTAGTTTACGACAATGTTTAGCCTATCCTTCATTAAGTGCGCCCGATGAAGCGCTTGTTCCGTTGATGATCACTTGTCAGCTTGAACACTTAATTCCTTATTTAGATACCGTACGAGATTATCAGCAAACGCTTTCGGTTGGAGAACAGCAACGTGTAAATTTTTTACGCGTCCTTTACCACCGTCCAAAATGGCTAATGATGGATGAGCCTACCGCAAATCTCAACACAGATTATGCTGAAAAACTGTGCAAAGAACTGACAAACACCTTGTCTGAATCAGGAATTCTTGTTATTAGCCACAGCAGGCTACCTTATTTTGATGAAATTATTACCGATGCTGGCACAAAAGAATTACCTTCTGATTTGATTCTAAGTCCTGGTTAACAGATAAGATTTGGTAGATAAAGCACACCTACTTTACTTATAGCGTTTACTATTGATAAATTAAGTTTGTTAATTTACTATATTCAATTACCCATTATCTCAATTTATCTAAGGAGCTCAATTCATGAAATCTTACTATGATATGCAAAAATCACTCAAGCCACCCATGCTCTCAGAACTTGATACAAAAATGGACTCTGAGGCAGAAGAAATTGAGAAAAATACTTTTACAGAATGTGGCTGTATTCCTCGTTCACTAAGAGAAGAGTGTATTGATAAGCATGTAATCTCATTAGTACAAGCTTCAGGAAAAACAAGCGTTACTTTATTGTCTCTCGGCAGTGGGAACTTAGGGCAAGAATACCATATTAATAAAAAACTGGCAGAGAACGGGATCTATGTGCAATGGTTGCTTGTCGATAAAATATACAGTGCTGACGATAACACAGTCGATCTCTTAAATCGTTTCAAGGAATCTATAGAAAAAAGTGGCTCGACTGTACTGGGCGCTTACTCTGATGTATCTGCATATGCTGCGTTTAAATTAGGCAAGTCAGACTTTTCTCGTTTACGAGTTGATATTCCAACATTGTTCACAAAAACATGGGGAGATTTGTTTCACAACCATCCACTCAACGCAGTTATTTTTAAACGTAAGCACAGTGAATTTCTCACAAATCCTTTGCCTAACGTTGATTTTATACTCGCCATTGATATGAACCCATCTGGGCTATCTGGGTATGAAAAAACAAGGGAATTAACTCAAAATAGCATTGATGCAGTGAAAATTTTAGACCCAGAGGCCGGGTCCTTATCGGTCATGAATAAAAACAGCAGGGTTGCTATTGCTGAGGTAGACCTAGATATTAAGGTTATCGAACGCAGTGCAAGACCTTCTTTAAATCGATTTTTTTAAAACGAGACTAAATACAGGAGTAGCATGATGCTAGAGCCGATTGCCAGCGATAATTTAATTGAATATATCATGACCACATCAAATTTTAAGATTGATTTAACAGACCACTGCGCGCTACGCGCAGATAACGATCTTGAGGCCACATTTGAATACGAAAGCCTTTATGAGTATGGGAAATCTCGAATAGAGGAACAACATATCATTTCAAAAATCGATAATATCTGGAAATATAATTTTGAGTGGGCATATGTTCCGTGTACAAAAGGACCTTCTGGGAAAAAACCCATAAAACACTGCGGTTCCGGAAAATTCTTATTTATAGCAACAATAGAGGAGCCTTATCATAAGTTTAGAACAATTGATATAGATCATCATGATAGGTTATGCGAAAAGTTTGGATGGTGTCATCTGAAAAAAAACACACATATGGCTGTTGAGGATATTACCCATGAACATCTTTTACCTATCTTAGAAGCAATTAATGCATCTCAACATGCAGGGGAATTGAATTTATACGGCATTGCCTATAATGCTGAAACAGATAAATTGATTCATAAAATTTTAAATCGACAATCAAACAATGTCCAAATTAAAAATATTCCCAAACTTCGTCAAGCTGAGACAGCATCTGATTTAGAAAAAAAGTATAAAATGCAACAATACAACACACTGTCTCAGGTTAGCATAGGAGAATATTTTGTTAATGGATTGGTAAGTCATTACGAAGAGCATACACGCGATAAGAAATGGAAATTAGCAGAAGAACAATTACCAAAACCACAACGTCATGCTGGTCGTATCATTGACTATGTGAATTTGTATATCAGCGATCGTGGACTTACCATTTCAACATACATAGGAGATGCTAAAGCACACAAACACTTGTTAAGCCAAAATTTTGAGTGTGATTATATTTCTGACTGGGGCTTGCGACCAGACACTCGCTTTATGCATTTTTATTGGAAGCACGATAAGATAAAAGCAGATAATATTGTTAATCTGATTACACAGCTAGATTTGATTGAACCATTGGGTACAACAGCAGATAATCGGAGTACAAAAAGCGTCATACTTCAAGGATTAGCCCATCACATAAAAGGTATCCATTTAAAAGATGAAACGGATTCAAAGGAAGACGACGGACTAGCCTACCTCTGTACCGAAAAAACCAATACCATGACAATAAGATATGAAACATTATCCGAGGAAGCTAAATCAATCCCAGATAATAAAAAGCAGGCAATCCTTGAAGCCAGCCCTAAGGATTCAATACAGGCTAAAACAGTACGGCTTTTCAATCTTTTTAATCGTTAAGGTTAGCAAAAGTATCGTAGGATTAGGTTTTTGACATCCTCCCCATCATTTATGACGGGGAGTCCTAGTCTCAGCTACTATAGCTGCTAGGGGTTCCTGCCAACACACTCTTCGGCGATTTTTTGATAAAAAAAAGGCCTGTCACAATTTGTGCAGGCCTTATCGTCATAATTTATGACAGTGAAACCATAAAAAGAGAGAGAAGAACGATTTTTCTTAATAAAGAGCCAGGCAGTGTCCTACTTTCG
>JBEAUL010000060.1:0-9149 GCA_041161475.1 Pseudomonadota bacterium
TCATGCGCTCTTTATATCAAGATCCGACCTTACACCCCAATTGGTTTCCCATTTTAAGCGTCTATGCAAAACATGATATTACTTTCTTTAGATGTCTAGTCGAAGAAAAACATTCTATTTTATATGCTTTTATTGAAAAAGAAGACCCATCGTTTATGCGTAACCCTTCTTTTTCTTTGATCCAAGCCTGTCGTGATACCTTTGGGCATCACTATCTTGATTACAAGAGCGACACGGTATGGTCGGCACTGAATGAACACTTCACCGCTGAGCAAATTTTTCAAATATTCATCGATGAGCAAGCCAGATCTCCCTTATCGCCCATATCACTCAACCATTTATTGGATATCTTAGTCCTAAGAAAAGTAAGCTTATTACCTATTTTTGAGTATTTGACTAACTACTTAGGTATCGATGCTTATGAAAGTATCTTTTCAAAAACAACTCTTATCAATCAGTTACCAAATACGATACAAGATTTTCTGGCTGAAAATTATGTAAAAAACATCGCCGACGATCCGAATAACACCAGTAATCTGTATACGCTATCAAAAAAATTGGATAAACACACCCAGAAAGAAGAACTGCTGGGTGTAAAAAAGATTTTTAAAACCTATATACAAGCAGAAGAAGAGCGATATAAAAAAGTCTCTGAAGCGCTATTGCTCGATCTTATGAATGAAGAAGAAAAGGCGCAACAAAAAGCTTTAAAGAAAAAAAACAGAAAAAAAGGAGCGAAAAAGAAGACTGCTGACGCCATTGTTGCCGTACCTGAATCACCCCCTGAACTGCCCTCTCTTGATAACGATCTATTGGAAAAAATGGAAGAACCACTTGAAGTTGAGTCACCCGTTGTTGTTGAAGAAATACCTCTTGCTGTCTCAGATACCATCGTGGCATCCCTAGAGCCCGAGAACATCGTCATAGAACCAGAGGAAGAAAAGGAACAGAAAGACGAAGCAGTCGCCTCAGACAAGGTGTCACTGCCACTGTCCACCTTAAAAAAATCGATGCATTTCACTTATAATCCAGATGCGACACCTTGGCAAGCCATAGAACCGCCAAATTTATCGCCTCCATTAAAAACCAAGCACCCCATCGGCGGTATTTTAAATCAGTTTCATCGTATTTATGCAAACATCTATAAGCGCAAAAAACAAGTACCTACATTTACCTGTTACGGCAGTTCAGCTCGAATATTATTCGAGCATCGTTTTTCTCGTGATACTTTAACTGAACAGGTACATGATATTGACTTATATTTACATTTCGCGCATCCCGTGTCTGATGCCGACATTAACCATTGGTCTGATAAGTTAACCTCCTCTGGCGCAACCGACCTTGTTTACATAGATGGTCGTACAACAGGGGGCACTTACGTACAAATTCGCTTTCATTTTGAGCAAACTTTGATTGATTTAACTTTGTCAAGCCAAGCATTACAAAAAGTATTTGACTTACCAACGATTACATTTAGCCTGAAGCAAGATCCTATTGCCTATTTTTGTATTCCTCCGCTCTTTTATAATAAAAAAAATCAGCTCCAAAAAGTGATTTCGTTTAGTCCATTGTTTTCTTATGAAAGCTTACTAGATCCGACTGTTTTGAGTTTTATTTGGAAGCAAGTGGCTTGTCTACGGGCAGCCAAATATACCTACGATAAATCAACGCTCTATGAGATGACCGATTTACAAGATATCTTACTGAGCCAACCCCATATCATCCACGAATCGATAGCGCTCTTTTTTAATAAATATTTTTACAAAAATCCCGATTTTTTCTTTCATCAGTTTCATCAAGATCCGATACAAATAGCAACCCTGAATCCTTATTTACTCCTGGCTGTGTTACAAGGGCACGTGATGATGCCTCCAGTACCCTTAATACCTGTTCCTAATAACGATCATGTAATCAGGCGAGGTTTATACCAGTGACTCTGCTGCCAAGGTAATATGCGCATTCAGATAGTGTTGAAAGGCCGTGCCAACTTTGGGATGACGCAATCCATATGCAACAATTGCCTGCAAATACCCTAATTGATTGCCACAATCGTATCGCTTTCCTTTAATCGGGTAGGCATACAGCGCATCATGCTCTAGCACTCGGGCCAAGCCATCGGTTAGCTGTATCTCGCCTTGTATGCCTTTGGGTAAGCTTTCTAGTGCCTTAAAAATATGAGGGGTGAGTACATATCGCCCTAATACTGCCCAATTAGAAGGGGCATCTTTGGCCAGAGGCTTTTCAACAATTCGATTGATGGGCAGTAAATTTGGATAATCATGCACATTAGGCGCTAAGCCAACCATTCCATAATTCAAAGAATCAGACAAATGGATCGATTCAACGGCAATAATGCTGGCATGTGTCCTTTCAAAAGACTGCACCATATCAGTCAAACAATGTGTTGAATCACCCACCTCACTGTCAATTAAATCATCTGCCAATAATACGGCAAAAGGTTCATCACCAATGACATGCTTTGCACAGAGTACAGCGTCTCCTAAGCCTAAGGGCTCAGCTTGACGAATATAAACACAAGAGATACCTTTTGGTAGGATATTTTTAACAATTTTGAGTAATTCATATTTTTTCTGTTCAGCCAAACGGCGCTCTAATTCAAAATGGCTATCGAAGTGATCTTCTATGGCGCGTTTAGAGCTACTGGTCACAAAAATTAATTCTTCTATTCCAGCAGCAATGGCTTCTTCTACTGCAAACTGAATCAGTGGCTTATCTACAATGGGCATCATTTCTTTTGGGTTGGCTTTGGTGGCTGGTAAAAACCGGGTACCCATACCGGCAACAGGAAAAAGTGCTTTACGTATACGCATAAATCAAAAACCACTCCTTTTCGTAAACAATAAAAAACCCCGGTAATATTTTCGTACTACCGGGGTTTTATTATACGCTATTATATGGAGATCGTTTATCTACGCGTATCCATTTTTTCTCTTAACAGATCGCCCAAGGTATTGCTGCTCATGGCTTCTGCGGAGCTACGAGACAATTCACGAAGGGTATCTTGCTCTTCTTCTGTTTCTTTGGCTTTAACAGACAAAGTAATCATGCGAAGCTTGCGATCGTAACCCATGACTTTGGCTTCAAGCACATCACCTACATTGAGATGTTGGGTCATGTCTTCGGTACGTTCACGGGCAAATTCAGTTGCTTTCAAGTAACCTTCTACACCGTCAGCCAATTCCAACACAGCGCCTTTTGCGTCAACAGAAGTAACCGTACCGCGAACAACACTGCCCTTAGGATATTCAGCCACATACGCTGCATAAGGGTCTTTATCTAATTGTTTAATACCAAGAGAGATACGCTCACGCTCGGAGTCAACAACCAACACCACTGCTTCCACATCCATCCCTTTCTTATAATGACGAACGGCTTCTTCTCCGCTTTCATGCCAAGAAATATCTGACAAGTGAATTAGACCATCGATATTGCCATCTAAGCCGATAAACAAACCGAAATCGGTAATAGACTTAATTTTACCGGAGACTTTATCGCCTTTATTGTACTGACCAGCGAAAGCTTCCCAAGGATTTTCTTTACACTGTTTTACTCCTAAGGAAATACGGCGTCTTTCTTCATCGATATCCAACACCATGACTTCGACTTCGCTACCGAGTTGAACCACTTTATTTGGATGAATATTTTTGTTGGTCCAATCCATTTCGGAAACGTGTACCAAACCTTCTACGCCATCTTCAATTTCAACAAAGCAACCATAATCTGTGATATTGGTCACTTTACCCATTAACTTAGCGCCTTCTGGATAACGACGGGTAATGTCTAACCACGGATCGTCGCCCAATTGCTTTAAGCCCAAGGAAACGCGATTACGCTCGCGATCGAATTTAAGGACTTTGACTTTAATTTCTTGGCCAACAGACACCACTTCGCTTGGATGCTTGACACGACGCCAGGCCATGTCTGTGATGTGTAACAGACCATCGATGCCGCCCAAATCAACGAAAGCACCATAATCTGTTAAGTTTTTCACAACACCCATGGTTTCTTGTCCCTCTTGCAAGCTATTGAGGAACTCTTGTTGTTCTTTTGAGGCTTCACTGTCTTCTGCCATTGAGCGTCTGGACACCACCACGTTATTGCGTTTTGGATCGAGCTTAATCACTTTGAATTCAAGTTCTTTGCCTTCGATAGAAACCGGATCTTTCATGGTTTTAGAATCGACCAGTGAACCGGGTAAAAAGGCGCGGATATTTTGAATTTCGACGGTAAAACCACCTTTGACTTTACCACTGACAAATCCGATAACAGAAATATCGTTTTCGTAGGCTTCGGAGAGTTTATCCCACGCTTCGAGGCGTTTTGCTTTGTCTCGAGATAAACGTGTTCTGCCTAAACCATCTTCCACAGCATCAAGTACAACCCTGACTGTGTCTCCAACAGCAATTTTTTCTCCGGCGAATTGTTCAACAGGAACATCGCCTTCTGATTTAGAGTCTGCAGAGCTAATCGTGACATACTCATTGTTAATTCGAACCACGGTTCCTTCAACAACAGAACCCAAGTGGACATTAGATTTTTCGATAGACTGTTCAAACAGGTCAGCAAAGCTTTCGCTCATCATACTCGACATTACAATTCATTCCTCTCTCTATTGCGTTTAACGGCATTATTTTCCGACAGCAATAGGCCTAACTAAAAATAAAAAATTATGCACTACAGCACTCAGCCTTGTTTATTGAGCTGATGTGCTGGTAAGCGCTGTTTTACGATATGCATGACTGCTGAAAAGACAGCCGAAATACTCATACCTGTGGTATCAATAATGACCGCGTCTTTAGCAGGGGATAAAGGGGCAGATGCACGATTTTTGTCTCGTTTATCGCGCTCCTCTATTTCGCGCAAAATCTGGTCCAGGGTAACATTTTTTTCTGTGTCTTTCAACTGAATATATCGACGTTTTGCCCGCTCTGCCAAACTGGCTTCTAAGTACAGTTTGATTGGCGCATCTGGAAACACCACTGTGCCCATATCACGCCCATCTGCTACTAAACCAGGTGGCTCTAAAAAATCTCTTTGGCGTTGCAGTAAAGCTGTCCTAACGCCTGGAAAAACGGCTATTTTTGAAGCGGCATTGCCACACAGCTCTGTTCGCATTTCTTGAGTGACATCTTTTCCTGCCAGGCAAACCTGAAATTCATCAAAGACCACCGGCAAAGTGCTCGCCAAAGCAACCAATGCGGCTGGATCGTCCAGTTTTACTGATTTTTGCAGGGCAGCCAAAGCCAAAGCACGGTAAATGGCGCCACTGTCTAGAAAGTGCCAACCCAATTCACGTGCCAGCAATAAACTAATGGTGCCTTTGCCTGATCCACCGGGACCATCAACGGTGATAAGCGGGATAAAAGAATGGGTTGACATACACAAAGACCTATTGTTGTTTGTAAAACGATGTTAGGCCTTATTGTACAACAATTTACGGATTAAGCATGCTTTTGTGCCAGCGCCTGCAAGGCGCTTTCTGTCGCCAACAAATGTTTCTTTTTTTCATGCAACTGTCTTATTTCGCTTAATATTTTGACCAATACACCTGCATCATTTAAACGCACACCGGTTATTTCGGGTACACTTGTGTCACTTTCTTCACCACCCGTCAAATAAAAAAAGACTTTGTCTCTGATTTTTTGCGCCAATGGATCGTCTCCGCATTTTAAGAAATGCTTTAATGCCAACCCAAAGCGATCAAAAGATTTTTCTGACATTTTTTTCTCTAGTAAGATTAAATGCCCCCCTTCAAAATGACCTACCTTATCGGTCTCGTCCAAACAATCTAAGCAAGCCAATCCTTCTTTAAAAAAGCCCAACTTAAAACATTGTTTGGTGAGTTTTAGTAAAACATCTCTATTGCCAATCGTATACAAATGTTTTGCAGACTCTAAGATAAACCCAAAATGTCCGTGGGCCAATTCCTGGCTAATATCTTCCGATATTCCGTAATGATCTTCCGATTTTAATCCCTTTTTAATTGCAGAGACAATTTCAATAATACTTGGATCGAAGCGCAATACTTCAGACAAAAATCGATCTAACTTGTCTTTTTCTAGTACTTCATCGAAGGTCAAGGTGCAATGATTGCCCATATCTGTCATAAATAAACCATTTGGATTTGAAAAACCAAATTCAGCATGATATTCAAAATAATTTTGAAACACTTGGTAAAACTCTGGTGTTAAGTTTAAACTGAGGGTCACTTTAGGGTGATGTAAATACAAATAAATTTCTAAAATACGACCATTGGTTGGTTCATTACAACAAAATTTTAAGGTATCCTTGTCTTCTGCTGTTTGCGTCCAACCTTTCATGTCTATGTCCTCTACCCTATTCTCGGTTTCTGCTTATCATCCTCTGATACCGTTTGCGCTTGCGAAGGCTCTGTATTTTTAAGCCCTATATTTTTATTCAGGGTATCAATGCGTTTTTGGGTAAAATCAATGTCTTTTTTTAGCTGGTAGACCATGCAACCTAAATCTACCATTGAAGCAGCGTTACCTAAACTAATGGGGGACATGGATACATTATCTGGTAGATTAATAAACTTTTTAATCCTTTCAAAACAATGTTCATTAATTTTAGGATTATCAGTACCCGATTGCAGTAAATGACGAATTTCAAGCTCCATAAAAGCTTGTTTTTGTTGTTCGGGAGATTTTATCGGTATCTGTTCCATGTTGTTTTCCCTGATATCATCCGTTTTATAGTGTACTCACTTACTGTTGCAATACCACATCGTCTGCCAATTTTCGATAAATATTGGCTGCCCAAAAATGTCCCAGATGATCGTCATCTGGGATAAAGTTCAGCGCACTATTCCCTTCTCGAATCATCCCTTTTTCAAAACAAATTTTAGCCAAACGGTGTAAAGCATCTCGATGCCCTTCTCGATACAATCGCCTGGCAGTCGTTAAATTTGAAAAAAAGCTTTTTTGATCTAAATTTTGATATAAAATTTCATCAATTTCTTTTGCACCAAGATAATTGAGTGCCTTTTTTACATCGGGAGCGACTTCTTTGATCGATGGATCAAAGGACTGCAACATACTTAGATAGCGAACCAAGACATTACGCCCAGTACCTTCGTCTACCGTTAACGAACAATGAAAACCAAGCGGTGTCATAAAAACCGCATTCGCTTGGGTTAAGCCAAAATCGGGATGGGCATGTAAATACTCATGCAATTCTTGGTAACTTTTTTCTGGCAATGTAATACAGATACTCAGCTGTCCTCGCATATGGTATGCAGCGAGTTCACTTATTTTTGCCTCTGAGGTATCGCATCGAAAGATCGCCAGTTCTCGACTTTTATCGTATAAAACCCAAGCCATTGTTTATCCTAGGTCAAGCTTAATTAGGAACAATATCTTAAAAAGTTAATCTTATAACCTATTATAAGGATAGCAGATAATGCTTAACGCAACTTTTTCGCATGCACTAGGTAATTCACTGCCAAGGAAGCAGTCAGTTTTGCTTGTCTCGTCAAAGGATTATAGGCCATACCTTGTAGGGACTGAATACTCAGGTCTGAATCTCTGAGTAAAACATTGAGTTCGCTGGGACGAATAAAATCTTGGTATCGATGGGTTCCCCTAGGCAACCATCTTAAGACGTACTCTACGCCAACAATTGCAAGCAAAAAAGACTTTGGCGTGCGGTTTAAGGTAGATAAAAACAAATGGCCTCCCGGCTTGATAAAAGCCGATAAGCTACGCACCAATCGTGCTGGGTCTGCAACATGCTCTATGAGCTCTAAACAAGTCACCACATCAAAGGTCTCTGCCTTATCTGGATTGTTTTCTAACCAGGCCTCTGCGGTTGACACATCATAATGAATATTCAGTGATTGGTCACGCGCATGTTTTTGTGCACAATCAATAACCGCCTCGGCCGCATCAATGCCTGTGACAATTGCGCCTCGTTTACTTAAGCCCTCCGCAAGGATACCCCCTCCACAGCCTACGTCTAATACCTGCTTATCGAGTAAATCCACTCTGTCTGTAATGAATTGGGTTCGAACTGGATTAATTTCGTGTAATAAACGACAACTGCCTTCTTTATCCCACCAATCCATTGCCATCGCATTAAATTGAGCGGTTTCTTGCGCCAATCGCGATTCATTTTTATCCATGTGACTACATTTTTTCCAATGTTTTTAAACCAAGTAATGAAAACCCTAAGCATAATACACGCTCTACTAGGCCACAGAGTAGCAGGCGACTGTTTTGATACTCAGATCCTTCCACACGACAATCATGAAAAAATCGATGAAATTTTTCTGCTAAACGAAATAAATAATCGGTTAACACATGTGGCATCAACTCACGTACGGTTTGATCAATAACATCCTCAAACTGACATAATAATAATGCTAGACTACATTCTGCTGGTGCATCCAGTTGAATGGTATTCTTCTCCACCAAAGCAGACCAATCTACGCCCACTTTACGATATATACTGCGAATACGCACAATGGCATAACTTAAAAATGCTGCGGTATTTCCCTCGAATTGCAACATTTTATCGTAATTAAACACATAGTTACTGACTCGATGACAAGACAAATCCGCGTATTTAACGGCATTAATACCCAGTGATTGCGCTGTATTGTCTAATAACGCGCCCGATAATGCAGGATTACGGGATTCAAGCGCGACTTTGGCCTTATCAATTGCCGTTGTCAGCAAATCAATCAATTTTTCGGTATCCCCTTCTCGTGTTTTGAATTTTTTACCATCTGGTCGTAAAACCAATCCAAATGGCACATGGGACACTTTGACCGATTCAGGTAAATAGCCAATCGCTTTCGCTGCTTGAAATACCATCTCAAAATGTTGTGATTGACCAGCATCTGTCACATAGATAATCCAATCGGCATGTTCATCCTGTACTCGATGCTTAATAGCTGCCAAGTCCGTTGTGGCATAGTTATAGCCCCCATCTGATTTTTGAATCATCAAGGGCAATGGATCACCGTCACGATTCACAAAACCCGGTAAAAATAAACAGGCTGCGCCGTTAGACGGTTGCAACAGGCCTGCTGTTTTACAATCATCCACCACCGATGCCAAAAATGGATTATAGAAAGACTCTCCTCTTGGAATAATCTCTACCGAGAG
>JBEAUL010000025.1:0-14043 GCA_041161475.1 Pseudomonadota bacterium
CTTTAAACTGACTGATATTGTATTAAATTCCATGATGGCACCGTTTCTACACGATCTGGGATTTAATAAAGTTGATTTTGCGCACTTCTCAAAAGTATACGGTACCGTACTCACGATTACCGGTGGACTGCTGGCTGGAAACACTATCCACCGATTTGGCATTCGTTTTGTTGTCAAATGCGCCATTTCTTTACAATGTTTTTCTGCTCTAATCTTTATCACTCAAGCCCAACTCGGCTATCACTTTCCCTGCTTGATTGTTGCCTTAAGTATCGAAAGTTTTACAGCAGGCTTGTCTGCCACCGTGTTTATCGCTTTTTTATCTCACTTCTGTCGACAAGGAAACAGCGCACACGATTTTACCTTGCTGTATTCTTTTGGTTCATTCAGTCGTGTACTCATCTCCAGTATTGCTGGTTTTACTGCCGATCATCTCAGCTGGCAAGCCCTCTTTTTATTGTCTGGTTTATTTGGCTTATTTGCTTTCAGCTTTTTATCCATTCTACACCGAAAATCACCCTCGGTGCTTCCTTTGTCACCCCACCTTGAAACAACCTAACTGTGATGAAAAGACGGTTTACAAGGATTATCCTCCCGAAGACAATAGGGTACCTGCTCTAATATTGAATGCATCACCGCGCGCATACCTGGATAGGCAACAAAATCGTACAATGCGGCTGTGTTAGGCAAACAAAATTCTGCAGGTGCACCACCAGAGGCATTTGAGATACCAAAAGTACCCGATTCTTCCAATACCAATTCTGCTTTGGTGACACGATTGGTGACGATATGGCCACGCGCATCTTGATGATGCAACAAACGGGCAAAAGGGGTAAAAACCAAACAAAATCCCCCGTAATTATCAGGAAAAATTTGAATAAACTCCTCAACCTTTTCTGTCCCTCCTAATGCTTGCATCAATTCACGCCACACCATACACAAGACTTGAGACATCTCTGGTCGAATCGGCAACTGCCCTTGAAATTTATAAAAACACCCATCTTCTCGATTGCCTACTTGAATACAATCAAAATAAGCACACAACCCTTCATACCATACTGGCCGACTTGTTAAATCATACATAGGAACGCTCTGTAAACTACCTGCTATCACTTGATGATGCTGTGTATTTTTTATAGAAGAGGCATTGGGTGGATTTTTTCCAAGCATAATGGCCTTCTCATTCAGTAGCCACTGTCTTGAATCACCGATTGGGTTTAAGGCTTGAAACTCGACAATCATTTTTTCTGGATCGAAAACATCGATATTGGGTAAAAAAGCCTCTGGCTCGCGTGGAATATTCCATTCATACTCGGGCATACCATAATACCGTAATCCTTCGCGCATGCCCTGGCTAGATATCGATAACCCATGATAATACCCATAAGGATATTTGTTACTGATAAGTCTAGATTGTTCTTGGGCACCTTTATCTCGTACCACAACGGCTTCATGCAAAGCCGTATCCCAACGATAAGCAGGTAAGCTTCTCTCCCAGTTAAAAACCAAATATCGATACGGCTTACTGTTTTCTATTTTGCTTCTGGGTATAACGGTCAGTTTATTTGAGAGTAAGCCACTGAACAAGGTTAACAGATGTTGTTCTCTGCTGTCCCGAAAATAGCTGCCGGGATATTGTTTCGAAAACAGCAATATTTCTTGATAAATTGAGTCGCCATACCTTAATTCAGTGGAGTGATTTACAGCGCTTTCGTCAAATACCCAATCTGGAAATTGCTTTTTAGCATAAGTCTCTATCTGTTGTTCTCGTTGTATTTTTTTATCGGCTTCTACTGCTGTCTTTTTATGATCTATGGTGGATAATAATCGCCGTATAGAATGCTTTAATGCCCTTCTATTAAACAAAGGAATCAAAGCCTGACGCTCTTGGTTATTAAAAATATTATTCACTGCCAAACGATCAATTGGCGATCGACCGGACAACAGGGTCTGTTCTTGAAATGTTTTAGCCGGGGGTTGAGATTGTTTTTTCAACGATTGGGCATGCGATTCTTGTGCCGCTATTTTTTTCCTTTTGTGTACATCTAACACCACCTCTCCCGTTTCAGGCGAATCGACAACAATATCTTTGGCAGAATAGGCCACTAAACCTGCCGCCTCATCACAAGCATGTAAAGCCGTATAAACCCGAGATAAATTCCCTGCACCCTCGCCATACCAACACTCTGTGAGCCTTAAGCACATATCCTGTAATGTTAGCCATTCTTTTTGGGTTGGCACTCTGTCGTAATCGGGCATGTCTGCCTGTCTTCGAATGCTTACCTCATCAATCAATTGCGTTAAATACCGATCGTAGGCTTCCCAAACAGACTTAAACCTTGCCTTTAGCGATGCATCAGGATGATTACAAAGGCCTTTGGGGCAGGCTTCAAGGATTGCGCTTACTTGTCTCGCTAAATCTGTTTTACTTAGCATATCCCTCTCCTTGGGAACCCTTTTTTGATGTGTTAAGGTGACAGTCCTGTTGATAAATCGGGACGTTGTTCGTTTGGATTTTCAGTGACGATACCAGACTGAGCTTGTTGGGCATTTATTTTTTCTTTTAAGGCATTTGCCTGTGCTTGTAAATCACTTAAATTGGGCAGATTAGTCTGCGTATTTTGCGGACCATGCTCTAGATTTGGCCCTAACAACTTATTCAGCAAATCCTCTGGTAGGCTTTTTTTTATCCAATTGGCCACCGGTTGAAATGTTGGGATTAATACCGATTTTTTAAACAGCACATTTTGTTGCGCAAAAATTGCATTTTCAGTGATCAATAAGGCAATAGCCACAATTAAAACACCTCTTAGAGCGCCAAATAACGTACCGACGATTCTATCGGTCACACTAAAACCGGTTGCATTAATCACACGAGAGATACAATGACTGATCAGCCCACCAATAACCAGGGTTACCAGTACCAACAACAAAAATGCGATCAGGTAACGTAAGCTTACCAGGGAAATAACGGTGAGATAATTGGCTAATGTTGTTGCATAGACGGTAGCGATAAGAACGGCTGCAATCCAGGTAACCAAAGACATGGATTCTTTAACAAAACCCCGCATCACACCAAAAATAGAAGAAATACCCACTAAACCCAGAATCCCTAAGTCAAGTGCATTTAGATTGTCCATATAATCATCGCTCCTTGCGTCTCTTTTTACTGTTTAGTGATGTGCGGCAACCTTATAAAACATGAGCTTTGCAATCAACTCAGCCACTTTATCCCTCATATCGCGTCTATCAACAATCATATCAACAACCCCTTTTTGGAGTAAAAACTCGCTACGCTGAAATCCTTCGGGTAAGGTTTCACGAACAGTCTGTTCAATCACTTTGGGCCCGGCAAAGCCAATCAAGGCATTGGGTTCTGCAATATGAATATCGCCTAACATAGCCAAACTGGCAGACACACCGCCGGTACAAGGATCGACCAGTACAACAATGTAGGGTAAACCTGCACGAGATAAACGCGCAAGTGCTGCGCTGGTTTTGGCCATTTGCATGAGAGATATTAACGATTCTTGCATACGGGCCCCACCGCTACAAGCGAAGCAAACCAAGGGACGATGCTCTGACAGACAGGCATTAACGGCTTGCACAAAACGCTCACCCACCACTGCCCCCATAGAACCACCGATAAAACCAAATTCAAAGGCGGCGACCACAACAGGTAACTGTTTCACTGTACCAGACATGACCACCAGGGCATCTTTTTCACCTGTTTTTTTCTGTGCTTGCTGTAACCGATCTTTATATTTTTTGGTATCCCGAAACTTCAATCTATCGACAGGAGAGACGTCTGCGGCGATTTCAAGTCTACCTTCTGTATCTAAGAATTGGTCTAATCTATCCCGTGCAGAGAGTCGTAAATGGTGATCGCACTTTGGGCAAACTTGTAAATTTCTCGCCAACTCAGCGTTAAATAGAAAGGCATTACATTGAGGGCATTTAGACCATAAGCCTTCTGGCACCCCTTTCTTTTTTTCTGTCCGCACTTTAGACGGTATTATCTTCGAAAGCCAACTCATGTTATTCCTCTGAAAACAGCACGCATAGTCAATAAAAAAACCAAGGTCCGGATTTTTTTTCCAGACCAGAATCAAGGTATTCAGCTAACCCAAACTTGTCAGGATAAGACACCGATACTAAATATAACCCATTTGGCGACGCAGTCATACCCGCTTTAACACGTGCACGTGCCTCTAATACTTCTTTTGACCAGTGAACAGGACGACGACCCGCCCCTATCTCTAACAAGACACCCACCATATTACGCACCATATGGTGTAAAAAAGCATTTGCCGTTACGCTAAATCGCAGTACCAATCCATTGCGCTCTACTGAGGTATGGATCAGTCGTCGCACAGGGCTACGGCTTTGACACTCTGCTGCCCGAAAAGAAGAAAAATCATGCTCACCCAACCATTGCTGGGCCGCTTCATGCATCGCCTCTACAGATAAAGCACGATAGCACCAAGTGACCTGTCTGTTCAAGAGGGCTGGGCGAATAGGGCTATTGTAGATAAAGTAATGATAGGTTCTACTCGATGCGGAGCGTCTGGCATCAAAATCAGGGTCGACTTCGGATGCCCACAACACCCTTACCGTAGCAGGTAAATGGGTGTTGGTGCCATATATCCAGGCCCTGAGTGAACGAAGGGCTTGTGTGTTGAAATGGACAACCTGCCCAACGGCATGCACACCCGCATCTGTTCTGCCAGCACAACACACCTCAACAGGGTGATTGGCTACTTGACTCAAAGCCATTTCAAGCGCGGCTTGTACAGAAGGCACCGACTGTTGTCGTTGCCAACCAGAAAACAAGCTACCATCGTACTCTATACCCAGCGCAATCGTGCGGGCAACAACCGGCGTGTTCATGTATTAGATTATCTTCTCAAGTAATTCCTGTGCTTCCTTTCTTTGCTCTGCGTTCCCTTGCGCGTTAATAACAGTGAGTAATTCTTTGGCACCACCAAAATCCCCTAATTCTACGTATTGTCGCGCCAATTGCAATTTTAAATTGATTTCTTCTGGATCGGCAACAGGGCTAACCAAGGGCGCTTGAGTCGAGACACTTGGGGTTGTAGCGACAGGTGGCGGGACATCCAAATCAATATTAATTTCTTCAACCACTGGGGTAGGGATGGTAACCTCTATTGGTGCTGGTGCTGGTGCTGGTGCTGGTGCTGGTGCTGGTGCTGGTGCTGGTGCTGGTGCCTCTGGTATTGAAATCTCTGCTGTATTTTCATCTGCTAACACAATGTCTAAATCTGCCATGTTAAATGGCTCTTCCACGATTGGTATATCGCCATATTGCCCCGTTGTCACCTCAGTTTCTTGTGGTGATGACACGGTTTGTTGAGGTGACGCCACTGTATCCGTTGGATGGCTAGGCGTATCAGAGGCAGCGGTTTTTTCTACTGTAACAGCGCTAGCGCGTTCTTCATCAATTGCTTGTCGACTTAAATTGGCAAGACGTTCACGTGTTTCAGCAAATTGACGTCGTTTCTTCCAACGTCTCCAGAGCATTACAAACGTCAATACAACGGTAATACCGAGGGTGATAATCAAATTGAGGTACTCTGTTAATCCCCCTTTTTTTTCGTCCGCAGGTACAACGACTGGCACAGGTGGCGTAGCGGGAGCAGGCGTCGCTTCTGCCGGTGACACAGGTTGCACTGTCTTTTCTGTACTAGAAACAGGCTTTGGTTGTTCTGCTGCTTTAAGGGGAGTATCTGATTTTTTTTCTTGCTCAACGACGGCAGCGGTAGCAGGTTCAGCTGACGTGGCAGTGGTATTGGCCTGCGTAACCTCAGACTCGCTAAACCAATTATTTGCCTCAGTCGCTCGATTGGAGACGAAGATGCGCTCAACATCCTCAACCACGCTTTTCAGATCGACGGGTTTGTCATGGTTATCAAACAAGGTATGCATTTGCGCACGTTGAGGACTTGTACTCGTCTCTGTTACACCTGAAGAGGATGGGTTAGTCCCTGTTTTGGCTTGTTTCGATAAGTTCGCCAGTTTTTCTTGCGGTGTTCTAGCAACAACCAATGCAGGAATTTGAGACTCTGTCAGCAATAAATCTTTTTCAGTAGTGGCTTCATCCAACGCAGAAGCAGCCAAATCTGTCACCGATTGATAACGTATTTTTTTCTGATTGCCACTTTTTGGTTGCTCTACGATATTGGGCATCAAACGTCGTTTTGCATATACCGGCTTTCCTTCTGGTGGAACGGGATCGAGCAACAGCGTATAACGTCTAATCAGCCTGCCGGAAGATGGACCAGGGCCCCAAGACAAGTTAAGCAAAAAATCGACATACGGATCGGTCACTAGGGTTTTAGAGG
This sequence comes from Pseudomonadota bacterium, assembly GCA_041161475.1. Classification (GTDB taxonomy): domain Bacteria; phylum Pseudomonadota; class Gammaproteobacteria; order UBA6186; family Azoamicaceae; genus JBEAUL01. Next base: position 6,363 of record JBEAUL010000025.1, read on the forward strand.
TCGCATGAATAAAAATTTCATCTTCGTCTCTAATAATTTGGAACATTAACTTATCAAGTAACGGAATGCGTGTCACACCCGCACGCTCAAACTCATCTGTTGAAGCCACCGAGACCAATAAGCTATCCACAACATTTTGAGCAGCCAACAGTTCTATTTCAGCGTCAAGCGGTTCATTCAGGTAAGAATAAATTTTTATCTTTCCTAAACCAACGGCATCCAGTGACCCCACACACAAGAGTTCCATCATCACAATGATTAAACCTTGCAAAAAATAAAACAAACGATGATTCATCCGCATCAACCCTGACTATCCCAACTGTCTTTGCTTACAACAAAAATTGATCTGTACCCTTACCAGTCAATGTAGCATGAAAGAAAGGAATCGGGCCAGAAATTGGCTTATTTAACATTCATTTAGCCAAATTTCTGCGATTTGGACGGCATTTAAGGCACCCCCCTTACGAACATTGTCTGCAACCACCCATAAATTTAGGCCACAATCTGAGAACAAGTCCGATCGAATTCTGCCAACATAAACGGCATCCTCCGCGTTTAAGTGAGAGATCGGTGTGGGGTACGGGAAGTCACTTGAGTCATCTGCCTCAACGACCACAATACCTGGTGCTTGTTTTAGTAAGGCTGTGGCCTCTTCTCGCGTAATGCTGCGTTCAGTTTCTATCCAAATGGCTTCGCTGTGGCCATAGAACACAGGAACACGCACGGTTGTGGCGGTAATTGCCAATTGAGGACAATTTAGAATTTTTTGGGTCTCGAGAATCATTTTCATTTCTTCTCTGGTATACCCATTGTCTGAAAAATCATCGATATGTGGAAGCACATTAAATGCAATTTGCTGTGGATAGACCTGAGGCTCTATCGGCATCCCATTTAACAAATGCGCAGATTGCTCAGCCAATTCTGAAATGGCTTTTTTTCCTGTACCCGATACAGATTGATAGGTTGCCACGTTAATTCGTTTTAACCCTACTGCATCTAAAATAGGTTTTAAGGCGATAACCATTTGTATGGTTGAACAATTTGGATTCGCAATAATATTACGCTGACGGTAATCGGCAATCGCCTCTTTGTTGACTTCGGGTACGACCAAAGGCACAGATTCCATCAAACGAAAATGTGCGGAATTATCGATCACCAAGCAACCTGCTTCGACCGCTAAAGGCGCGTATTGGGCTGCTTGTTCACTGCCAACCGCAAAAAATGCCAGTTGAACTTGGGTAAAATCAAATTCACTGGCATTCTGTACGCGCAATGTTTTTCCTTTAAACCGCACGGTTTGGCCTGAAGATTTGCCACTGGCAAGCACAAACAGTTGATTAATCGGAAACTTTCTTTCCTCTAAAATCGACAGAAGCGTCTCCCCAATCAGTCCGGTTGCGCCCAGTATTGCCACATTAATAGACTTTGTCATCTCTCTACCTCAATTCTTCAGTACCACGATTGTATAACGATTGCTCATATGCTGGCATGATAGCAAGGTGACTGCCTCCTGCCAACCATTGATGGTTTTGCAAAAGTACGCTTCCTTACTTACAATACCTATTAAAGTACAATAAACCAAGGTGCATATCTGTTATGAAGCCCAAACGCAAACATATCAACAAAGAACCGCATCAACCCGATATCAGTACCGTACTTATTTTAGGGGGTACGGGACAAGCCAAGGTGTTACGGCCTATTTTACTCGAAGCAGGGTATCAAATAGGGGCGCTTTACGACAGTAATATTGAAAAAAATCCTTTTTCTGACATAGTAACCCTACATGATGAACTAACCCTGAACACTTGGTTACTAGAGCAACAAAAACCCTTGGGGTTTGTGGTTGCGATTGCTGGCTTTAAAGGGCAACTCCGATGTGAGATGGCAAAAAAGTTTCTTATTCGAGGCTTACATCCCATTACGCTAACCCACAAAGAAAGTTGGGTAGCTGAATCCGCTTATGTCGGCCTTGGTACCCAAATCTTAGCCAGAGCAACCATCTGCGAACAGACCCGAATTGGTGCATATAGCATCATTAATACCCAGGCTTCTATCGATTATGAATGCACAATCGGTAATGGCGTACACATTATGCCTGGCGCAGTGCTGTCTGCCCATGTCAGTGTTGGCGATTATGCCTGCATTGGAGCAAATGCCACCATCCTGCCACACGTGATTATTGGGCCTTCAGCCATTGTAGGCGCCGGTGCTGTGGTGATCAAAAATGTACCCGAAGGGGCCATTGTAAAAGGTAATCCAGCAAAATAGCCCTCCACTCAAGGAGTACGTAACTCTACCCAAGCAGCCTTTAGATACAAAGCCATAGACCATAGGGTTAAAAACATCGAAAGATACATTAAGGCGTAAGCCACGTAATGCCATAGCGTAAAAATCGTATCCGCATGTGAAGAAGGCGCCAATACCAACAGTAAAACAATGGCCAGCATTTGTGCCGCAGTCTTATACTTTCCTATTTGTGAGACGGCCACTTGCCGACGCTTCCCCAGTTCCGCCATCCATTCACGCAAAGCTGATACCACAATTTCTCGCCCCACAATAACCAAGGCTGGAATGGTTAGCCAAGGGCTAGCATAGCGTTCTACCAGCAAAATCAAAGCAACGGCCACCAACAACTTATCTGCCACCGGATCTAAAAAAGTACCCAAAGGAGATATTTGACGCAAGCGCCTGGCTAAATAGCCATCTAGCCAATCCGTGAGGGCTGCCAAGACAAAAATACACACCAATATGCCCGTATGCCAACCAAAAGGGACATAGAAAGCCAGCACCAACAGGGGGATCAAAGAAATGCGTATGCAGGTTAAAATATTGGGGATGGTCATCGTTACGTCACGCTCTACAAGAAGATCCGTACTTTACTCTTAAGCGTAGCTGGTCTTAAATACATCACCCAAACAGTGTTACTTATGTATCACGCTCGCTTTTGACCACATTGTACAGAAAAGTACCCACTATTGAAACCCATACCCAGTGGATACTACCGCGATATCCAATGAATTCCCATCAATTGTGGAAAACCACCATGGATCTGATCTGGCTGTCCACCGTTTTTTGAGCAAAGCTTTGAGTGGGTAAAAAAAAGGGGAGGGAATTACACACTAGCCTACACCACTTTTTGTGGGCTAAACTTGTTACAGGTAATTTACAAATATTAATAATTAATTGCATACGCAACTGGAGACAAAGATGGCCAAGACAAAGATGTGGTTTGATTATATCTTACGAGATAACAGTTTCAGTTATGATGGATTTTTGGGCGGTTTTTCGGTTTTTATAATAAATTTATAGGCTACAGACGGGAAACACCCTGATACGGCTTTGCATTATTTTATCGAAAATAGCAATCCGAGCCAAGTGAGGGATTTACTCAAACTCAACCCTAATCTTCATGCTAAAGATTCGAATGGTCGCTCGGTTTTACAGCATGCTGCTGATAAAGAAAATCCAGAGATAGTACAGGCTCTTCTCACAGCTCTTCTTCATTCTGAAATTCAGCGTGTGGATGAGCGAAATAAAGCACTAAAAATGATAGAAGGGGTTAAGTCTGATAATGAAAAGATCCTTAAAGCCTTAAAGAAAGCCTCTGATGATGAGTATACACAACGTCGAAACGCTTTCGATAATTTTATAACAGGTCTTGTGGACGGTTGTAAAAATGAGGTACATCCACAACGTACCGAAGAAAAAAACGAATTGCTTGCGAATGCTTTTGTCGAACGCATCAGACAAGAAATTACTGGTGATAGTACTTATACTGCTTTAGACGAAACTGATCAAAAAAATATAATGGAATTTTTGAACAACGATGAAAACAAAAAAATGCTGAAATCAATTGCAAAAAGACAATTATCTCGTCATGTAGGTAGTGATTCAACATTGTTAAACATGTGGGATAGTTTTTGCCAAGCCTTGAGAGCGGTATTTATGCCAAAGACAACCAGAACAGCCGCAAGGCAAGATTTTGAAACCTATGAAGATAATATAAAATCTTCTTATAAAAAAAAGAGGTAAGCTAATGCTTATCCCGAATTCAGATTTCTAGCATATTATCTAGGTGAGCGAGAATACTGGCATCAATCAGCTCAACAGGCGGAACGGCTAGATGAAGACAGCGCTGAAACAATCGTTTGCGCAAGTGCACGACTGATACCAGGGACTTTAGCAATATCCTCTATGCTGGCATTTTTTATTGCCTTTACATGACCAAAATAGCGTAGCAAAGCTTGTTTTCGTTTTTCACCAATCCCTGGAATTTCATCTAGCTGAGAAACTAAACGTTTTTTTGCACGCTTTTGTCGATGGCGTGTAATGGCAAAACGATGCGCTTCATCTCGTATTTGCTGAATTAAATGAAAGGCTGGACTGGTTGCCGATAACGGCAGGGTCTTTCCTTGCGAAGACAAATACAAGGTTTCTTCACCTGAACGACGCCCAGGGCCTTTTGCCACACCAATTAAGGGGATATTTTCGACTTGTAAAGCATGCAATGCTTGTTCTGCACGATGTAATTGCCCTTTTCCACCATCAACCAATAACACGTCAGGCAAGGGACCGTCTTCTGTACGCAGTTGGGTATAATGTCGCGTGAGTGCTTGACTTATCGCGGCATAGTCATCGCCGGGTGTGATGCCTTCTATGGCATAAAATCGGTAGGCTGTTTTATCTGGCCCTTGTTTCGTAAAAGAAACAAATGCCCCTATTGTGGCTTCCCCTGCTGTGTGGCTAACATCAACACATTCAATCCGTTCGGGTAATTCGGGTAAGCCCAAAGCCAATTGCAAGGCTTCAAAACGCGCTAACCCTTGTTTTTTAGTGGCCATGTGTTGCTCTAAAGCTTGTTGTGCATTTTCATTGGCCATGTTTACCCATCGCAGTTTATCTCCTCGCGTCGCAGGGACAATTGTTGGTGTTTTCAACTGTTCTGTGCTGAGAGAATGGGTTAACACGCTAGCATAGTCCGCATCCAGTTGTGCGACTACCACCGGGGGTTGAGACAGCACACCCGTCTCTTGACCTACTTCGCCATATTGTTGCAGGATAAACGCTTCAAGCAATTCTTCCCGAGATAACGGCGCAACTTGTGTGATGTAATAGGGGCGACTGCTCACCATCTTACCTTCTCGCAAAGACAAGACATAGAAACAAGCTCGATTGACATGGGTGGCCATACCAATAACATCTAAGTCTCCCTGTTGTGTCATCACCAGCTGACGCGCCTGTAATGCACGTAGTTGAATCAGTTGATCGCGAATACGCGCGGCTTTTTCATAGTGCTGCGCTTGAGAGGCGCTTTCCATGGCCTGAGCCAACTGTTCCATCACAGCTTCGTCTTTCCCTTGCAAAAACTGTCTGGCCTGTTGAACGGATGCTTGATAGTCTGCTGGGCTAATATAGCCCACACAAGGTGCTGAACAGCGTTGAATTTGGTACTGTAAACAGGGTCGTGTTCGCGTATTAAAAAAATGGGTATCGCATTGCCTTAGTTGAAACACGCTTTGTAAACGGTTGAGTGCTTCTCTTAATGCGCGTGCATTAGGGTAAGGGCCATACCACTCTCCCTTTGGCTTTTTATGTCCTTGGTGACGCTGAAAACACAAGCGAGGAAACGTATCTTGTGTTGTTAAGCGTAAAAATGGATAAGATTTATCGTCTTTTAACAAAATATTGTATTTGGGTTGATGGGTCTTAATCAGATTATTTTCTAGCAGTAATGCTTCGCGTTCTGTTTGCGTGACTGTTGTATGAATATCCGCAACATGTCGAACCAAATGAAGGGTTTTATTGTCTAACTGACGTTGAAAATAACTGGATACACGATGACGTAAATTTTTTGCTTTACCCACATAAATCACGGCACCCGTTGCATCATACATCACATAGACACCGGGTTTTTGGGGCAAGTTACTTAGCGGGAACACGCGTCCTCTCTGTTCTTACGCAATCTCAGTATCTGAGATTGCGCTGGCTTCGATTAAACCATGACGCAAAGCAAAATGCGTCAGTTCAACATCGTTCTGAATATTTAATTTTTCAAATAAGCGATACCGATAGCCGTTAATCGTTTTTGGACTTAGGCATAGGGTATCGGAAATTTCTTGTATTTTTTGCCCACTTGTGATCATCACCATAATCTGTAATTCTCTTTCTGATAAGCTCTCTAGTGGCGAATCTTGAAAATCGGAAAAAGAACGCAAGGCGAGCTGTTGTGCAATCTCTGGCCTCAAATAATGTTTGCCACCAGAAACTGTTTTTATGGCATTCACGATTTCGTGAATATCGGAATCTTTTGTAAGATAGCCTGCCGCACCGGCTTGCAGTAATTTTGTTGGAAAAGGCTCTGTATCATAAACAGTCAGAACTATAACTTTTATATTTTTGTCTATCTTAGCCATCTTTCGGGTCGCTTCTAATCCACCCATACCAGGCATACGCACATCCATTAAAACGACTTGGGGACGCTTTTCTTTTGCGAGTTTAATAGCTTCCTCACCATTACTGGCTTCTGCAATAACCCGGATACCAGGCACATCACCCAGCAATCGACTTAAGCCCGCGCGCACCAGTTCATGGTCATCGACCAATAATACCGTGATCACCCATTTGCTCCTTGACTTGACCTGAATGTTTTTCAGGATAGACGACGATATGGCGGAGAGACAGGGATTCGAACCCTGGGAGGGGGAACGCCCCTCAACGGTTTTCAAGACCGCCGCTTTCAACCGCTCAGCCATCTCTCCTTACCTACGAGAGCGAGTCTACCGCATTTTACCCCTCAGATGCAAATACGAATCCAATATGGTAAACTCTATGGTATCAAGTCTGTGTTATAGCACTTAGGAGTCAAGTCATGCGTAACCCTTTGAATAATCCTTTTCAGTCTTCGGTGATTGGTCGTGCAGGGTCCGGCGTACAGATCAATACCGTTCTAAGAAATACCTATATTCTACTGTCTTTAACCTTGTTTTTTAGCGCCATTACCGCGGGAATTGCTATCCTTACAAATGCCTCACCTGGGGCAGGTATGACTGCCACCTTACTGGCTTTCGGTATGCTATTTGTAACCCAAGCCCTACGAAACAGCGGCTTTGGTATCGTTGCTATCTTTGGTTTTACAGGTCTTTTGGGCTACGGTTTGGGCCCGATGCTTAATTCCATTTTACAAGGCTTGTCGAATGGTCCTCAAATTGTGATGACCACACTGGGTTTAACAGGTGCGATTTTTCTGTCCTTATCGGCTTATGTATTAACCACACAGAAAAACTTTAGTTTTATGAGTGGCTTTTTGTTTGTCGCTTTGGTGCTGGTATGCTTGGCTTCACTGGTTGGTGTATTTTTTCCGATGCCAATGCTCCAACTGATTGTCTCGTCCTTTATGGTATTACTGTTTTCTGGTTTTATTCTATACGATACCAGTCGGATTATTCATGACGGTGAACGGAACTACATTATGGCAACCATGTCTCTGTATTTGAATATCTATAACCTTTTTGTCAATCTACTGATGATTATCACGGCATTGGCAGGACGTCGCGACTAATTACGTCAACTTGTATAAAAAAGCGGGCCCGGATACAACCAGAGTCCGCTTTTTTTATCAAAAATTAATCGTTTTTTCTAAAATTTTTGGTTGCCAATGCTAAAACAATGCCTACTACTAAGC
>JBEAUL010000032.1:0-4915 GCA_041161475.1 Pseudomonadota bacterium
AGGCTATAAAAACGGTATTCCGTGTTATCCGCACGAGCCAATGCCATATCAGCAATAGCCCTAGAGATACGGCCATTCCCATCTTCAAATGGATGAATAGTAACAAACCAAAGATGCGCAATCCCAGCTTTTAAAACTGGATCAACATTATTTTGTTCTTCAAACCATGAGAGAAAAATTGTCATCTCTTTATCAAGTCTATCTGCATTGGGGGCCTCAAAATGAATTGTTTCACGCCCAATAGGTCCAGAAACAACCTGCATAGGGCCATTAGCATTGTTGCGCCAATCCCCAACTACAATTGAGTGCATTCCGCTATGTCCGGTGGGAAATAAAGCGGCATGCCAGTCAAACAAGCGTTTTTTTGTCAGTGGTTTTGAAAATGATTGTGTGGCATCGAGCATCATTTCTACAATGCCTTCAACATTACGGCTGGCCGGTATAAGACCAGCGATATTAATGCCCAAACGACGTGCAATCGATGACCGGACTTCATCAGGGTTAAGGTTTTCTCCCTCAATGGCTGAAGACTTAACAACGTCATTGGTTAAAGTGTTAAGAAGTGCTTCACGGTTCAGATCGAAGCCCAGACCCTCCATTCTGCCCAGCAAACGACCTTGGCGATGTCGAATATCAGCCAATTTAGAGGTTATTTTTTGATCGGCCCAACTGAAGCTGGGCCAATCTTTATGTTCGTATATCCACATAATGAATCACCGCATGTTTTGCTGTGATTGTAGCAGTTATTCACCGCAGAAGCAAGCTTAATCGCCGTATTTAATGCGGTGATTGAGGGCAATATTCACTGCTTTTTCCTGTTCATTCTTAACGGTATAATGCCCAGCGTGGTGTTAATATTGGGTAAGATCTTGGGTAAGAATACCCCCTCAAAACCCAATTAAATCAAGGTGTTACGAAACAGTTCGAGCCCGTCTCGGAGCCAAGTTAGCCTATTATCTTTATGTCACCAATAAATTACAGGTACCAGATAGGAACTGCATCAACTTCGCGTGATAAAGGGATATCCCTTTCTATTAAACAGATCACTAGGCCATGTCCAATATTTTGTTTTAATTTGGACAGGAAGTTAAAATTGCGTGGTGCATTTGCTGAAGGATTAGCTGTTTTTTTGATTTCAATTGGATATAAGGTGTTATTTTGATTAATAATTAAGTCAATCTCTTTGTCATCTTTATCTCGATAAAAGTTAAAATAAGCCTCTTTTCCATTATGCCAATAGCTCTTTAATATTTCCGTAAACACGTATGTTTCTAAAATATGTCCAGACATTGCACCTGCTTCTAGGGATTCAACAGATTGCCAGCGCGTTAAATATGAGCATAGACCTGTATCTAGAAAGTAAAGTTTTGGAGTTTTAATTAAGCGATCTACTATGTTTGTATGGTAAGGTCGTAACAAATAGATTATTCCGGAAGTTTCTAAGATATTTAGCCAATCCTTGACCGTTCTATGGTTGATATCTGCATCTTTGGCAAGGTCGGCATAATTGAGTAGTTGCCCAGTGCGTGCTGCAGCTGCTCGAAGAAAATTATAAAATCCAGTCTCGTTTGTAATATTGGTAATTTGACGTACGTCACGTTGAATATATGTTTGAATATAGGATCGATAGAATAAATCGCGATCTGTTTCAGGTTGAAGCGCTATTTGTGGAAATGAGCCAGTCCAAATTCTCTTGTATATATCCATTAAATGAAATTCTTTTGTAGCATGGATTCTTGCGTTATTTAACCATGATTCTGTTGGCAGTAATGGTTGGTTATCACAGGGTTGATTAGATATTTCAGTTTGGGATAGACCTAATAAATCTAATATTGCTATTCTTCCAGCCAGGGATTCAGATATATGCCTCATTAAATGAAATTTTTGAGATCCGGTCAACCAGAAGAGGCCTGGTTTTCGTTCGCGATCACAAATTATTTTTATATAGCTGAATAATTCTGGTGCATATTGAACCTCATCAATTAAAATGGGTGGTGGATTTCTTTTGAAGAATAATTCTGGGTCACTTTTTGCTAAAGCCCTTTCATTTAAATCATCCAAAGTAACGTAACGCCTATTTGGTTCAGAGCAGTGTTGTAAAAGCGTCGTTTTCCCGATTTGCCTCGGGCCAGTTACCATTATGGCGGGGAAGGCAGCTGATGCTTTCAGAAGACTTACCTTTATGGTGCGTTCAATATACATATTGCATGACTCGACTAATTTTGTAGTTGACTACAAGATTAGTCGAAATTAATCCCTGTGTCAAGAATTGATTGCACACACAGCTAAGGTTGCCCTGTGGGATGAATTGATTTGTTAAATCGGTTTTAGGAGTGTCTCCCATTGTTCCTATCCATTCGCAATGGTAAAATACAAATGTTGGGTGAGAGATTGGGTGAATTTTGGCCACTGCCGAAATTTATCTAATAGAATCAATGACTTACGCACAGGATCGAGTCCTGTCCCGGAGCCATATAAATCAAGACCTCTAGTGCCTTTACAGAAAATATGCGCTCACTTTCTTAAAACAGTCTATGTCTTGGGATCGATCTTCCAGCGCCCATGCCCACGATAAAATTGATTGCACAAAGCACCAATTTCTAATGTGGTTTTCTTCAAATCCCATTAATTTGGAAAAGTCCCTTATACGCCGTTCGATAATGTATGAGGGGTCAGGAATATCCAAGAGGTTTGGTATCGGATTTCGGATAAAAGCTGCAATTTCATACGCAGGCTCTCCGATAACACCTTTTGGATCAATCACAAGCCACCCATCATTCTGCTGAAGCAAATTGCCATGATGTAGATCACCATGCAGTAAAACGCTTGGCTCGGCACTGGCCAATAGCTCGTCCCTCAAGCCCCTAGCCTTCTTTAATTGCGCTGTAGGAATATCCCAGTCTTGATCAAGCGCTCTTAACCAATCGGCTACCGTTGGAAAAATCTTGCTTTGTGGTACTGGTGCTTGATGGAGACGCTTTATAGCCGTGGCCAAAATGTGTACGGCTTCAGCATCTTGATCAGGGAATAAACTTGTCAATGAAGTACCTGGGGTAGCACATTCTAGCAGAGCTGCGCCTCCTGTTACTGCCAAAACCTTAACACAGCCAAAGCCACAGAAAGCATTTAAGACTTCCACTTCCCTGTTTAAAGATTTTTGATCAAAGCCAAGTTTAAGGATGATTGGTTTTTTACCCTGAAATCCAGATAAAATATAATGATATGTCATTTTCTTAACTGGCTTTAATTCTGATAATCCCCAGATATTGCTTAGATGCCGGATTATTTCAGGGAGGCGAGCAATCCAAGTTTGCCCTGGGTGTCCGTAGAGATGGGTAATATTTTCTTCAAATGACATTTAATACTCTGAATTAAAGCTTATTTTCTGATCTAAAATTGCGCTACAACCGATTATTCAGTAACATATCTTTAGATTTTACCAAATAAAGAGTCTAAAGCCATCTCAACAATCATTTATCCTTGACGGGTATCAAGCATGACATCAACTTTAAGCATACCAGATGCTCCGCTTGAGTGGGCAAGGGAAAAGCTTGCTAATTTAAGTTACAGTATAAGGCAAGAAGAGATCGTTCTGACGACTCCTTGGTCTAAGGTAGTCCGTTTTTCAACATCATCAGGTACTGTCTATTTAAAACAAACGCCAGCAACTTCCTTTTTATCCATTGAGCCAAAGATTATTCGATTATTGTTTGAGCAATTTCATGCCAATGTTCCGCATGTGATTGCTATTAACGATGAATGCCATTGTTTTTTGATGAACGATTGCGGAAAATCTTTACGTAGCCTTCTGAAATCGAAATTTAATCCTAAGCTATTAAGCCAAGCGATTGAGCAATATGGGGCAATCCAGCGCTCGACAGAAGGCCATATAGAAACATTTCTTAAACTGGGCATTCCAGATTGGCGTTTGGATAAATTGCCCGCTCTTTATAATGAGTTGATTTCAAAAACTGAGTTTCTAATCTCAGAGGGCTTAACCAGTAAAGAATTAAATGCTCTACAGCATCTAAGTACCCATTTTTCGGAACAATGCGGATTGCTATCTACGTATGGGATCCCTGAAACTTTAGGATATCACGATTTTCATGATAACAATGTTCTTGTTGACCAAAGCACTGAAAAACTGATATTCATGGACTGGTCCGAGGTTGCTATCATCCATCCATTTTTTTCTTTACAGACTTGTTTGCAACAGTCTATCAAGCACCATAATGTAAAAGAAGGTGACCAAACTTACAGGAAACTCCAAGAGACGTGTCTCAAAAATTGGTCAGGATTGGCTTCTAAAAATCAATTATCTGCTGCATTTGATTTAGCCAAGCAAGTATACAGTATTTTTTCTGTGCAGGCATGTTACCAATTTATGGTGAGCGTAGATCTAAAAGCATATAAGGCCTACTATGCTGATAGACCTAGCAAAATCACTGAGAATTTTAAAAGCTATATTGCCCTTGCATTAGGGGGAAACCCTCTGTAGATGCCATGATTCGCCCGTTTTATTGATTAAGTAGGCGTCTGAAATTTTTTCATCGTTTAATTGGTACATTTTAATAACCACAGGATTTATTCGGTATCCGACATAGGCTTTTGGCCTTTGTTCCAGTAGGGCAGGGCTATATTTTTTCATTGCTTCGCGAAATTGTTTGTCTAGGGCATCGTTATTTGGAATTATTTTTCCGCTATCACCACCGTAAACCATAAATCGAATACGCGAGATTTTATCGTAAGTTTTCCAATATTCTGAATTTTCAGTCTCAGATAAAGCTTCTGCTTGGCCTTGTAAAGACACCTGCCTTTTTTTGTTTGGCAACACAATGGTCAATGAAACATTACGATTGTTTTTTAGGTGAGTAACTTTTTCGCTTCCTTGCTGTGTAAAGAATAAAGCGCCTTT
>JBEAUL010000070.1:0-14047 GCA_041161475.1 Pseudomonadota bacterium
TGGTTAAACCCACTACCCCGCCACCCACAATCACAATATCGGTATGCTTTACGGACATAAGGGGACACCACAGCATAATTTTGGTAAGGGATACGCAAAACCAACACCCCGTCGCGTAATCCACCGTTTTAGTACAGGCACTGTGTCACACAGCACAAGCCCCCAGTGTCTTAACTGCTTCACTGGGCCACGGGTAATCTCGAAGCTGGATGATAATCCATGCGTTAATCCAATAACCGCATTTCTATCTGGCATTCTGCTGTGTGCATACGACTGTAATATCCTAACATCATCGAGTGATTGACCACCTAACTTGGCATGCCATAGCGCTTCAGCCAATGTTGCGATATCACGCACGGCCAAATTAAACCCTTGCGCCGCAATGGGGTGCAAGGTTGCGGCCGCATTGCCCATCAACACCAAGCCATTGGCATAGAGGGTATCCGCAACTCGACTGACAAGAGGATAAGTGTTACGCAAACCCAGGCTCAATACCGGGCCTAAACGATGCCCAAAAGCATGTCCTAATGCTTCTATAAATGCCTTCTCTGGTAAAGCGCACAATGCTTGGGCTTTTTCTGCTCCGGAGACCACCCACACGCATTTTACTTTTTTATCTCCCAAGGGTAACAGGGCAATGGGTCCCACTTGGGTAAAACGCTCATACGCAACGCCATTTACAGGGTGCTTTACGCTTAGGTTGGCCACAATGGCGGTTTGTTGATAATCATGCACCTTGGTTGTTATACCCGCATTGTCTCTGATGCGTGAGTGCGTACCATCTGCCGCGATCACCAAAGGTACGTTTAATGCACGATAGTCCTTTACAGTTGCCCCATGCAACAGCGCAACATCGGGTAGCGTTGCTACTTTTGTGCACAAATGATGCTCTAACTCAAGTGAGTCGACCACAAAGCCCAATGCAGGTAAACTGTGCTTCGATGCTTCGATTAAGGTGCGTCCAAACCGTCCTTGCTCTGAAACGTGTACGGCTGAAATAGGGGATATTTTGTGCTGTATGTCTGCCCAAATTCCCACTGTTTGTAAAAATCGCTGGGTTGCAAGAGACAGCGCTAAGGCCTTAGAGGGGCCTTCGGACAGGGGGGCGATTGGAGCAGATGGCTTTATCTTGTTATCAAGAATAGCCAATTTAAATCCCAATCCACTGAGCGCAATCGCCATACTATGGCCCACTAAACCGCCACCCACAATCACAATGTCTCGATCGCTTACAGCGCCTCGAAGTTCTGCCTCTAGCATGATGCTTTAGCCATCCAAGCCTCTATCTCTTCCGCGGTTTTGGGGGCATCTGGGCTTAAACAACGATAGCCTGTTTCGGTTACCACGACATCGTCCTCAATACGGATCCCAATACCACGCCAACGGGGTTCTACCTCGGTACATTCGGGTGAAAAATACAAGCCTGGCTCTACCGTTAGCACCATACGCGGTTGCAATAGACGAGACAATCCATCCTCTGTATAGGCACCCGCATCATGCACATCTAGGCCTAACCAATGACCGCTGCCATGCATATAAAATGCCTGATATCGCTTGCTGTTAATCCACTCGTCAGCACTGCCTGCGATAATGCCTGCCTGTAATAACCCTTGTACCAAACTGCGCACAACCGTGTTTTGAATATCTCCCCAAGGCAAGCCGGGCTTGATAATCGATAACGCGGCTGTTTGGGCAGCCAATACAATGTCGTACACAATCCGTTGCTCAGCACTAAAACGCCCATTGATGGGAAACGTTCGCGTGATATCTGCTGCATAATGCGCATACTCTGCCCCAGCATCCATCAACAATAAAGCGCCATCGACCAACTGGTCTTGATTGCGGGTATAGTGCAGGATACAAGCGTTTTCCCCTCTAGCTACGATGGGGCTATAGGCCATCGCCCGACACCCTGCTGCCAAACAGGTCGAGACGAACGTGGCTTCGAGCGTGTATTCAAAGGCACCTGGTTTGCAGGCTTGCATCACCGCTCGATGGGCTTGCCCAGAAACGCTTGCTGCATAGGCCATTAAAGCCAATTCAGCCTCACTTTTTATGACCCTGAGCGCAGCGATTAAGGGCTTAAGCTCGATAAAAGAAGCAAACGGGTATGTCACTTGTCGTTGTTTTTCTCTGACTTGTTTCAAGGCTTTTAAGACCTGATGATCTAAACTGTGATTCACCGCCATAGAGTAATAGACAGAGGATTGATTGTTCATCAGTAGGGGCAAACGTGTTGTCCATGTCTCCAAGGCATGCCACTCATCCATACCCTGCTGTAATGCCTTTTCACCTAATCTTGGCCCTATCCAGCGTGCTGTTTTTTCATCCGAAGGCATACTAAAAAGAATTGCTCGCTCGGTTTCTTTAACAAGCACCAGTATGGCATCGGGTTCTTCAAATCCGGTTAAGTAGTAAAAGTCACTGTCTTGGCAGAAAGGATACTCCGTATCCCCATTGCGAATACGGGCGACAGCAGCAGGCACAATGGCAATGCTGTTTGGTACCATTGCCTCCCATAAGCGATGCCGACGGGCAGCATATTCTTCGAGTGTTATTGGCGCTGGATGTGGTGCTGTCATGGTGGTTACTCCCCGTCCTATTGTCGCATTAACTGAAATAAGGATCATACCAAATCCCAAGAAAGCGCGCTCGTCTTTGCCGATATTTTTGATCAAACCTTTAAAACCGTTGTATACTTTCAACTATCAGGAAGATATCGGACAGCAAAAGGCGTAACCAGTGAGTGAATCAACTGAACAAAAAACCGTCACCGTTAAAATCTTGAATCGCAGTTACCAGATTAACTGTCCGCCAGAGGCAGAATCCGAATTGCATCAGTCAGCAGATTACCTTAATGAAAAAATGGCAGAAATCCAAGCCAAAGCACGATTGGTTAACACAGAACATCTAGCAGTTTTGGCCGCGCTTAATATTACCCATGAACTGTTTGCGCAACAAACCGGTAAAGAAGCCCACGTCTTAGAAATCAGTGAAAAAATTGAGCGTCTAACCCATAAATTAACCCAAACTTTGTCTAAAAGACCCGCACCTGCCTTAGCAAACACAGATTAACCTCCCCTCTACTCATTTACCCCATATCCTTGATATAATCAGAATGTGGTGGTGTTCAGCCAGCCGATGTATGGCCTACATGTTTTGAACCGATAAACACAGCTGGGGGGCTGCTCCGCGCCGTAGTTGAGCCAGTCTGCCATGAGTAGAACGCCTGATACGACACGCTTAGCTCCCACTTGAACCTTTGGGTTCAAGCCTGTTGCCATGCAACGCAACTGGGCTCAATACCACCACACTTTCACCCATGCCTTAAGGTAGCCATGTTTACACCAGATAGTGGCCTCAATAAAATGGCCTTACGAAGAACCATGCGAGAAACACGGCGTGCATTGTCTGTAGAAACACGTCAACAGAAATCACAAGCGATTTGCGCCCAAGCCCTTGCACTACCGCATTATGCCACCGCGACCCACATCAGCGCTTATTATCCCACCAGATCGGAAGTCGATTGTAAACCGATTTTAAAGCACGCACTCCAACAAAGTAAATCGGTTTATTTACCCGTTGTCAGAAACGATTTAAACAAAATATTGTTGTTCTCGGTTTATACAGGAGATGCACAAGGACAGTTATCCAAAAATGCATTGGGCGTTTTAGAGCCCCCTTTTAATCCAGAAACGGCCTTAACCGCCAAAGCACTGCGCTTAGTCTTTGTCCCTATGCTCGCATTTGATCAAAAAGGCTATCGTTTAGGCACTGGAGGGGGTTACTATGACTGTAGCTTTGATTGGCTACAAGAGGCTCGCTTAAAAAAGCAAGCCAACTGTATTTTAGTCGGGCTGGCTTTCGACTGTCAGGAAGCAACGCAATTACCTGTCGATCCCTGGGACATTACAATGGATTATATCGTTACAGAATCACGCACCATTGACTTGACTGCTCAAAGTGGCTCTACATGAATATGAATCATGGCAGTGGGAAAACGCACAGCGATGGCGGCTTCAATTTTATCGCATAGCGCATGAGAGGCTTCTACCGTCATCTTACGCTCAAGCAACAAAGTCAGTTCGATAAAACGCTTTGCGCCCGCTTTGCGCGTTTTTAAATCCGTAAATTGTTGAGGCAAGGTAATACAACCCTGAATAATGGACTCAATGTCATAAATTTCATCTGCGGGCAAGGCAGCATCCATAAAACCATCCACCGAACGTCGTAACAAGTCTATGCCCGTACGCAAAATCAGTACAGCAACCCCAATCGCAATCATCGGATCGAGTATTTGCCAGGCCGGTGGCAAAAAATACACAATAACCAAACCAGAGGCAACCCCTATTGATGTCCAGACATCGGTCATCAAGTGCTTGGCATTGGCTTCTAAAGTAATGCTGTCATGTTCCCTCGCCACTTTGGCAATATAGTAGGCCGTACCAAAGTTAATGACACTGGCCACTGTCGAAACGCCCACACCCAAAAGTAAATTTTCAAGGGGATGCTTATACAAAAGTCGTTCAATCGACATATAAACAATCGATACAGCAGCAATCAATATTAAGCCACCCTCAACCCCACTGGAAAAATATTCTGCTTTATCGTGTCCATAAGAATGCTTTTCGTCGGGTGGCTTCGAAGCAATGGTCACCACAAAAAAGACGATAAAACCCGCCACAAGATTAATAAAAGTTTCCAGTGCATCAGAATATAAACTGATAGAACTGGTTAAAAAATAAGCACCAAATTTTAAGGACAAGGTTAATAGCGCTGCAACAATGGACAACAGACCCATTAACTGCGTTTTATGTAGGGCTTTTATTTTTGCTAACATGGCGTTTCAATCGGCGAATCGAGTTGCTTGTCTGTTGGAACCACCTCTAAAGATTGTAGAAAAGGCAAGGCCTTATCGGTTCCAACGGCTTCCATGTCATGTAACTTACGTGCGCTCACCATTACTCTACTTTCCAATGTATTCATTCCCTTATTATAGCTCTCTACCGCTTTACCCAAATGTTTACCCATCGTGCCAAAATGTTCTCCAAGGGTTGCCAATCGATTATACAGTTCACGTCCAAGCACACTGATGGTCTGCGCTTGTTCGGCTATTTTTTGTTGTTGCCAACCATGCGCCACGGTTTTAAGCAAGGCAATCAGGGTAGTTGGGGTTGCCAAAATCACCTGTTGCTTTGCCCCAAATTCTATTAACTCCGGATCAGCAGATAATGCTGCACTAAAAAAAGTTTCTCCTGGCAAAAATAACAACACAAATTCAGGGCTGGGCTGAAACTGTGCCCAATAGTTTTTTCGACTCAAGGCCATAATATGGTCTTTTACCTGGCGTGCATGCATTTTAATGTGTTGCGTGTAAGTCTCTGCATCCGAAGACTCAACTGCTTTTAAAAACCCACTTAACGGGGCTTTCGCATCAATCACAATTTGTCTGCCCCCAGGCATGCGCACCACGACATCTGGTCGTAAACGGGTACCATCTTCTCCTTCGCTCGACTGCTGTTCCTCAAAATCACAATAGTTGGTCATGCCCGCCATTTCAACAACGCGTTTTAATTGTAGCTCTCCCCAACGCCCCCGTACCTGGGATGATTTTAAAGAGTTGCTTAACTGATGTGTTTCGTGACGCAACTGCCGTTCCGAATCCGCCAACTGCTTTATTTGTTGTGTTAAGCCTTCATAGGCACCGATACGATTTTTTTCGACAGACTGTAATGTTGCATCAAACGTGGATAACGACTGTTGAATAGGCGTTAATAGGGCAGCCAACTGTTGCTGCGTTTGCGCCAAATCCCCTTTTGCAGCAACATGCAAGGCTTGAAATCGAGACTGGGCAAGCGCTAAAAACTGCTCATTATTCTGTTGTAAAGCATGCGCTGACAGGCTCGAAAAAGTCTCACGCAAGGTTTGCTCTGCTTGGGTAACCCAAGCCAATTTCTCTTGTAAATGGGTTCCATCCTTTTCTTGCGCCATTTTTAAGGCAACAATCTCTTTTTCCAATAATAAACGGGTCTTTAGGGCGCCCCAGTAAAAACCCAATGCCACCCCAAGCCCAAGGGCAATAGGGATCATTATTCCGACCAATCCGGTCATATGCATACCATCTCTCTTTAGGATATTGCTACATAAACCACCATAGCTTAACGTATGTTCGTGCGAAAGGCTAACTCAACACGCTATATTCTGCCGTTTTTTTCTCCCTTTTTGCATAATAAGAGATCAAGGCTTGCAAATCGATAACCTTAAATTTAGCTTTCCCTAAGAGGCGGGCCTGATCGATAGAGTTTGAAACAGTCACGCTCTGTAACGGGCTATCTGCTAAGTTGGCAATCGCATGACCAGAAAAAACACCGTGGGTTGCCAAGGCATGCACCGCTATTGCCCCCTGTTTTAATACCTGCTCCGTGGCTGCAATCAGGGTTTTTCCGGAATCTATCATGTCATCAACGATTAAACAGTGCTTTCCAGACACTGCTCCCACAACATGACGAGTATACACTGAATGAAAACCCATTCTGGTTTTATCAAGTATCACTGTGCCCATATTGAGTAAACGACCTAAGCGCCGCACCCTGGCAACGGCCCCCTTATCGGGTGCAACAAGCACACAAGATTGTCTGTCGACATGTGCCACAATATGCTCTAACAAAAATCGCTCTGGGGATATCTGATAAACCGGCACGGGAAAAACAGAAACCAACTCTGGGGCGTGTAAATCAAGTGTTACCAATGCATCTATCCCTGAGCGACCAATTAACTCGGCAACCACCTGCGCAGAAACAATAGAACCCCCATCTTCCAGCCGATTTTGCCTGGAATAACCGAAATAAGGCATCATTAAGATAATTTTTTTAGGACGCATCTGTTTTAATGCAGCCACGGTCATCAATAATTCAAATAAGTGATCGTGAACCGGAGAGGCGGTTGATTGGATATAGTAAACCACCCGATTTTCTACCGAATGCGCAACCCGTATACTGATCTCTCCGTCTGGAAAAATGGTTTTTTCTATCGGATGACCCGCCAACTGCAAATGTTTTGCGGTTGCACCATAATAAAGGATGTCACGCATTTTTTATCTATCAAACAGGATTAATTGTTTAAAACAGGCTCTAGTATTGACCAAACATTGTTCAATAAAATGGGCTGAGCATCTTCGTTGGGATGCAGGCCATCTGCTTGAAAATATTTTTTCTCTGTCGCCATCCCTTCTAACAAAAAAGGAACAAAAGGCAAATCTTTTTCTTTTGCCACAACAGAAAACACTTCCTTAAACGCATCGGAGTATTCTTGACCATAATTAGGCGGAATCATAAAGCCAACTAAGATGACTTTTGCGCCCTTTTCTTCAGATAAATTAACCATTTTTTCAAGATTTTTTTTGGTGAGTGTAATGGGTTGTCCCCGTAAACCATCGTTACTCCCTAAGGCCAAAATGGTATACTTGGGATGGACTTCTTCCAACCATCCTGATAGGCGATCGACACCGCTTTGTGTTGTTGAACCACTCACGCTTTTATTGACCACAACAAAGGGATAGCCCTTTTCAGCCAAACGTTCACTCAACAAGCTTACCCACGTTTTTTCTGGTGCAATCCCATAACCCGCACTCAAACTATCGCCTACGACTAAAATATTGCGCTCTTGTGCAAAAGCGCTGGATAAGATCGCGACAGTCGTTACTGCAATAAAGCAGTAGGGATATAAACCTTTTTTTAACAGGTAGCCAATTAACTTATTCATAATGGTTCCCATACTAGAAAATTATCGTTCTAATGTTACACTGAAAAGACTTAGAAGGGTAACACCAGGCCATTATCAACCATGATAGATATTACTGTAGAGCACCTCGGAAAACGTATCGACACAACCGATAGCGGTCGCATAACCCCTTTGATTATTCTAGAAGATATCTCTTTTCATATTGCCTCCTCCGATACCGTTGCTATTATGGGCGCTTCTGGCTCTGGTAAATCGACACTTTTAAGCTTAATGGCTGGACTGGACGTACCGACTTCCGGCAGGGTGCTGTTTAATAAACAAGATTTAAATCGCTTAACCGAAGCAGAGCGAACAAAACTGCGCGGTAAACACAGTGCCTTTGTCTTTCAACAATTTCACTTGATGCCCCATTTAACCGCACTTGAAAATATTTTACTGCCCTATGCATTGCTCATCAAAGAAAAATCAAAGCCCTCTATTTCTTCAGCAGAAGCAAAGGAACAAGCAAAAAACGTCCTTAATGAGGTTGGGCTTTATCCTAGAAAAAATCACTTTCCATCAGAATTATCGGGTGGAGAACAACAACGTATTGCAATTGCCCGTGCTTTTATCCTTTCTCCGGCTATTTTATTTGCAGACGAACCTACAGGAAACTTAGATACAAAAACGGGAGAAAAAATTATTGATTTATTATTTGGCTTAAATAGTAAAAAGCGCTCTACCTTGGTTTTTGTTACGCATGACAAAGCGTTATCGACAAGGTGCGATCAACAATACCAATTACATGCTGGACACCTGCATTCATGAATCACCTCTTTATGCGGTTTTGGGGTCGCAACCTTAAAATGCCAGCGTGTCGAATCATGCTTTTTTGTCTTTTTTTGGTGATGACCAATATCAGTGCACTCAGCTTAAGTATTGTTCGTATTCAAAACACCTTAACAAAACAAGCCGCTGAATTTTTAGGTGGCGATCTAAAATTATCATCTCCTACCCCTTTATCACCAGAAATACGACATCTTGTACAAGAAAAAGGCCTAAATAGCGCTGAAACAGTCGAATTTTTAACCATGCTCAGCCACGAAGAAAACCGTATTTTATCAGAAATTAAAGGCGTCGATACACATTATCCCTTAATCGGAACCATTCAAATTTTTACCAGCGATCCCACACAAATAAAAGCCGTAAAACAGGGGCCAGATGTCGGTAAAATTTGGTTAGAACCCCGTTTACTAAGCTTATTACATGCCCATTTAGGCGATAGAATAAAACTGGGCACAAAATTCTTAACGATTGAATACCTGCTTCAGGCAGAGCCCGATAAGTTAAACAGTGGCTTTTTTTCACCTCGCGCAATGGTAAACCAATCTGATTTATCTGAAACAGGATTAATACAAGCAGGCAGTCGTGTACAATATTATCTGCTTCTCACTGGGACAGAGCAACAACTCAAGGCGTTTCAAACATCGGTTGCACCTAAGTTACAAGCAACACAAACGCTTATACAAGCGATGAAAAACAAAAGTATCGCCCAAAAAATACTCGAAAACACCAGCCTCTATGTCTATTTTTGTGGCTTTATCAATCTGTTACTTGCCGGCATTACCCTTTATTTTTCTGTCAAACACTATTTACACAGTCAAATTCCTTGGGTTGCTTTTTTAAAATGCACGGGCATTTCACAAAAAACCTTAACAAAATGGTATTTGTCTGGCTTTATGTTACTGGGTGGCAGCAGCCTATTGTTAGGCGCTCTCTTCGGACACTGGCTCTCTTTATGGGGATTGTCTTTATTGGGGCAATATCTGCCCCAACTGGGTGAAACACAAGCACCCTGGTTCATCATTTTACTGGGATTTTTCTCTTTTAATCTCTTGTTTTTAAGTTTTATTTTTCCCTTTATTCGACAATTGAGTCAAACACCAGGGATTCGAGTGCTACATCCGCAAACAGTCAGCCCTACTTTTAACGTCAGTTATTATGTCCTTGGGCTTGGATTTTTATGCTTAGTCCCTTTTTTACTGATCGGATCACTTAAAATCGTCTTGATGCTGATTGGGGGATTTTTAGCTACCTTAGCGGTATCTATTCTATTTCTATCTGGACTATTAAAAATCGTTTCCTATCTTTATCCAAAAATGCATCCCATCTACCAATATATTTTTGCACAATTGATGCACCGTCGTACTGAAAGTATGGTTCAATTACTGATTTTCACCTTATTGTTATCTATTATGGGCACACTGTATACAATCAAAACAGAACTAATCGCCGCTTGGGTGAGCAATTTACCCCAAAACACTCCCAATTATTTTTTAATCAATATTACAGAAGAAACACGTGCGCCCTTAGAAACATATGCAAAAAATCATCATCTGACCTTAAATGGTATTTATCCAACAGTACGGGGTAGATTGTTTCAAGTGAATGGAAAACCTTTATTGGATCCGGAGCATTATTCTGACAAGCGTGGACTCAATCGATTATGGAATCTCACTTTTTCTGACACCTTACCCCCTAAGAATACCATTCTGAATGGATCTTGGTTTTCTCATGCAGCAGTCTCTCATAACGCTATTGCACCTACAATTCAAACAGAGGTTTCGATAGAAAAAGACATTGCAGCCTCTCTTGGTCTTGAAATCGGCGATGTCTTGTCTTTTCAGGTAGATGAACAAATCATTGAAGCAAAACTCTCTAGCATTCGCAGTGTTTCTTGGCAAACATTTCAACCGAATTTTTTTGCGATATTCCCCGCATCCATCGAAAATAATTTTATCAAAAGTTATCTTACGAGTATTTATATACCGAACAGCGATTCTACATCACTAAAATCTTTAAGCTCAACTTTCCCTTCTATTTTTATCATTGATATAAAAATGCTGATCAGTCAAATAGCCGTACTTTACGAAAAAGTTAGTGCACTAATTAATGGTTTGTTTTTATATTCTCTGTTGTTCAGCCTATTGATCTTTTTTTCAATTGTTCGAGCAAATGCACAGGAAAGCATGCGTCATTATAAAATCTTACAGGTTATTGGGATCTGCCCTACAACAATAGAGAGACTCCGGTTTGGGGAATATGCGATCCTTGGCGTTTTATCGGGCTTAAGTGCCATTATTATCATGACAATATCAAGCCATGCATTGTTGCACCAAGTGTTTAACCTTCCATACCACTTTATGCCTATACTCATTATTATAGGCATCATGTTCGGACCGATCTTAGGATTTTTATCGAAACACCCTCTTTAGGAAACCTGCCAATGAAAAAAAATCAGGAAAAGCCATCAGACACCCTGGTATTTAACTGGCTAGATGTCAGCGCACCAACCGCTGAACACCTCAAGGAACTGGCAAAACAATATAATATCCCAGAAATACTCATGAAGGACTGTTTAGATCCAAGACATTTACCGAAATATGAGCAAAATGACGATCTGTTTTTTATGATTTTACGGGCCTACGATTCAAAAACAGAGCATTTATCCGACAGTGTACAAAATTTAACCCGTAAAGTTGCGATTTTTTACAGACCTGAATTTTTAATTACGATACATCGACAAGAACAGAATTTCTTAAAAGAATTAAGGCAAGATTGGATACAAAACCCTGGGAACTATACTTCGCTTAAAATTTTATCTAAAATCATTTTCGGTATTTTATCTTCTTACCAACCCCCACTAGAACGTCTAAACCAAAAATATGAAAATTTTGAATCAAAAATATTTTTAGATAATGCACATACACATTCTATTAAAGAAGGTTACCCAATTAAAACACGCGCTTTTTTGCTCAAACGGATTCTTAAATTAACCCAAAATGTCTTGAATAGAATTGAAGGCATTTATGCCACGCACCAAATCTTTTTTCAAGACTTAAAAGATCTGTCTGAAAATTTGTATTTTCAAGTAGAAGAATTAACCGACAATATTATGGGCGCACTGAATCTGGATGTGAATGTGATGTCACAGCAGATGAGCCGTGCTTCTCAACGGCTCAATGAGATCATGAGAATTTTGACTATTTTTTCAACCTTTATTTTACCCATCAATTTAATCACCGGTATTTATGGCATGAATTTTGAGCATATGCCCGAATTAAAAACAACCTATGGATACCCCATTTGTCTTATCACCATGATTGCGCTCAGCATCTTAATTTATTGGTGGATGAAAAAGAAGAATTTTTTTGAATAAAGATTATTGAATGACACTAATCGAATAATCGGAGTTACTCACCAATACCTGATTGGGTCGCGTTTGTGCGAAAATACCACTCTCAACGACCCCAATAATGGATTTAAGCGATCGCTCCAATTCTAGTGGACGGTTTAAAGGAAGACCGTCTATATCTAAAATTTCATTGCCATTATCTGTAATAAACTGCTCTCTTAAACGGGGTTTTCCGCCTAATTGCGTAATCATTCTGGCAACAACACTTCTCGCCATCGGAATCACTTCTACCGAAATGGATACCTCTAAAAAGCGCTTGCCTAATTTACTGCTGTCAATTAAGCAAATAAATTCATTTGCACACTGTGCCAATATTTTTTCTCGTGTTAAAGCACCGCCTTTTCCTTTAATAAGCTCTTTACTGGCATTACATGCATCTGCCCCATCAATATACAGATGCACTTCTGGAACAGCTGTTAACTCTATAACAGGCAATTGATGAGCACGCAATAATGTAGCTATTTTTTCAGAACTGGGCACACAGGCCTCTATTTTAGATCGAATTGTGGGCAATAACTGCACAAAATATTCCATGGTGGTGCCACTGCCAACGCCCAAGAAACAGCGATCTGGAACGGTTGACAATGCCGCTTGTGCCACTGCTTTTTTTAACATTTCTCGTGCTTGCATGTTAAATAACTTCCTTGTATCTCTCATCGTATCTCATAATAGCTTAGAGCTTAGCATATTTATCATCATTTTTTCCTTTAAAAAATAATGGGCAATAAAAAAGGCCCCTGTTTAACGAGAGGCCTTTTTTTTGGGGTAATAAAGCCGTAATCTTAGGCTTCTTTTTTCTTAAACTCTTTACCCAATGTTTTGGCAGCCCAAATCCAGGCACCAATAATAAAGAGTAAGATCACCCCAATATGGCCAGTAACCGCAGCCAAACTACCATAAATAGCAATCAGGCCGATTTGGGTACCAGAACCAAGGGCTTTACCCAATCTTGCACCGACCACGTCAATAGCCGCTTTTCCTTTTACCTTAGACTCTTCGTCTAAAGGAATGTAAGCCATCTCTTTGGTTGGGTCGAACAATGAGTACTTAGAAGACTTACTCATGATGTTTTGAATGGTACCGAAAATAACGGCCAATACCAATGGTGTTGTATCAAAATAGACCAGAATGCCTTTAAACACCTCTGGGAATAATACAAATCCAAAGAAACCGGCACCGGTAATCAGTAACACAACAGGTGTAATCAGTGCACCAACGGTCCAACCAAAACGACGCAAGACATTACTGGAGACAAACAACATCATAAAGATGGTTGTGAATCCCAATATGGTGGAGTATTGAGACATAAAGCCATTGTACTCGCCTGCAGAAGGATATTGTATCTTCAGCTGATTTTTCCACGTCACTTCGATTAAGTTAATCGCAATACCATAAGTTAAGACAAGAATGGCAATGCAAAGTAACCATTTAGAGTTGGCTAAGAACTTAAAGCTTTCTGCCATACTCATCTTAGGCTTAGATTTTTTCGCTTTTTTAGGTTCTGCTGGATCGTAAAAGCGCTTATCTGTTAGCACTTCTTTATGGATCCAATGGTAAACCCAGCAAATTGCAGCAGAGGCCAACAACATGGCACCAATAATAAAGATCTGCTCATAGAACCATCTGTCTTCAACAGCACCCAAACTGTTCACGCAATACTGAACCAATTTGTTGAATGGCTTAACACAAACCAAGGCAATATTTGCGCCTAAACCAAACAAGGCATAAAAACGCTTTGCTTCATTTACACGGGTAATATCGTTTGCAAATCCCCAGAATAACAAGGACAGCACAACACTTCCCCATAATTCTGCCATGATGTAGAACAAGGAATATGTCCAGTTCTCAATGGCTGCGACAAAACCATGTAAACCGATAGGGAACGTATCACGCATAGACAAACCCAGCGTATAAGGATGCAAGGTATCTTTAGCGGGATATAGCACTAAGATAAACAACAAAAAGAATGCAATAAAAGGTGAAATTGCCGCATAAAAAAGTTGTTTCTTGGTTAAGATATTACTTAACTTCGCGTAGATCAGCATAAAGATAAATGCTGCAGGAACAACGCCC
>JBEAUL010000096.1:0-27974 GCA_041161475.1 Pseudomonadota bacterium
ACTGCTCCACCCCGCGATTGGTTGTATACTACTGTAATCCACAACAAAAGGCAAGCACTCTATGCGGACTATTTTGATTTTTTTATCAAAACAGTCCACCCAAGGTTAACTGACTTCATCATTATATTGACAATGCACGAAACCTTAATACAATGCGCGTTGCACAAGCATAAAAATAGGCGCAGGAAAAAGGCTAATCCCAATTAAGCCAACCCCATGTAGCATCGATAAAAGCAAGGTATGCTGAGCGCCCCCAGTTGATTGAATGTTATTTTTCATCAAAGGAAAGGGTTCCTTGATTGGTAAATCAAAGTACATCAACTTAACAACGCTGAGATAGTAAAAAGCACCAATCACAGACCACACCAGCGCAAAAACCGCTAGCCACAGATAACCGCTGTCAATCACCGCTTGCAAAACAGTTAACTTGGCGTAAAAACCGATGGTAGGGGGAACCCCTGCCAGTGAAAACATGGCAATCAGCATCACAAAGGCGAGCCATGGGTGTTGTTGGGATAATCCCTGCAGATCTTGTAGTTGCTCACATTCATGATTGGCTTTACTTAACAGTAACATAACCCCGAAAGCCGCTATCAAGATAAAGGCATAGATAAAAACATAACTTAAAAGAGGTGCATACCCTACAGATTGCCCAACCAAAAGACCCATAAACAAAAAACCTACATGGGCTATTGCTGAATAGCCTAAAAGACGTTTTAAGTTTTGTTGCCTAATCGCGCCCAAATTGCCGACCACCAGGGAAGCCACAATCAAAGCCAAAATAACGTGTTGGCCATATCCCTGGAAAGCATGAAAAATACCCGAAAATACACGAATAGCCATAGCGACACCCGCCACTTTGGGTAACACCGCAATAAACAGCGTGATACAAATGGCCGAACCCTGGTAAATATCCGGGATCCACATATGAAAAGGCACTGCACCAATCTTAAAGGCAATACCAGCTATCACCAACACCATGCCCAGTAACACCGCAAGGCGAGGTGTGGCCTCTGTTTGTAAAAGCGTTGTTGCAATCACCTCAAAATTCAATTGACCTGTGAAACCATACAACAAAGAAATACCATACAGCATCATGCCAGAGGCAATCGCTCCCATGATAAAATACTTCATGGCAGCCTCAATCGCATAGGGTTGTTCTTTAAATCGTGCAATTAAGGCGTAAATAGGCAAGACCAGCAATTCTATGCCGAGGTACAGGCTTAAAAAATGATTTGACGAAATCAGCACCATCATCCCCAGTAATGAAAACAAACAGAGGACGAAATATTCACTGCGCATTTGATCTCTATCGACCAAATAAGTCCTTGAATACATAAAAATGATCATGGCACCCATCAGCAAAGCCATTTTAACCAATAAGGCAAAATTATCGCACACAAACATACCCGAAAAGAAAATCATGTGTTCGCCAGGCCATAAATTAAACAGCAAGTAAATCGAAAATAATAGGGTAATCTGGGTTAATGCATAAGAAAACCAACGATTGGTTTTTGATACATACAAATCCCCAATTAAGATAATACAGGCCCCTATTGCCAACATGATTTCTGGAGCCAATAACGATAAGCGCATTAACCACATATGATAACGTGTCTCCTTTACCGGAAATGGAATAATTTTGATCGTTGCGCTTGTGTATGCAAGTGTTGCACAGAAGCTTTCATACTCTGGAATACCGGGGCAGGCCACACGCCCAACAACACAATCACAATGGCCAATGCACCTAAGATACTCTTTTCAACCGCGTTGATATCGCTTAATTTTTCTACGGTTGGTGTTGTAATGGCACCAAAAATGACGCGCTTGGTCATCCATAAGGTATAACTGGCAGACAATACCAGGGTCAAGGTAGCCAATCCAGCAAACAACCATTGTGTTTTAACGGTCGCTAAAATAACCAAAAACTCTCCGATAAAGCCAGAAGTACCTGGCAATCCCAAATTAGCCAAAGCAAATAATACAAACAAGCCAGAGAATAATGGCATTTTATTCACAACACCACCATACTCCTTTATCGAACGCGTATGTGTTCTATCGTACAATACACCAACACAAAAGAATAAGGCGCCTGAAATAAATCCGTGAGAAATCAGTTGAATCATGGCACCTTCTATCCCCATAACCGATCCAACAAAAAATCCCAAGGTCACAAAACCCATGTGTGAAACAGAAGAATAGGCAATCAATTTTTTTAAATCACTTTGCATAATCGCCACTAAACCAATATACACAATGGCAATCAAGGATAATATTATCATAGGCACCTGATAAAAGTGCACTGCATCAGGAACAATCGGCAGTAAAAAACGGAGAAAACCATAGCCACCGACCTTTAATAAAATGGCTGCCAATATCACTGAACCGCCTGTAGGCGCTTCGACATGCGCATCTGGCAACCAGGTATGCACAGGCCACATGGGTACTTTTACCGCAAAGGCAATTAAAAATGCCCAAAACAACCCTTTTTGTTCCAGCAACGACAAACTCAGTGTTTGAAATTGTGCAATTGAAAAAACATCTGTGCTTCCCGGCATGGCAGTGTTTGCCATTTCACGACAGTATAAAATGGCAACCAAAAGCAATATAGATCCCAAAAAAGTATATAAAAAGAATTTTAAGGTTGCGTAGACACGATTTTTGCCTCCCCAAATACCGATAATCAAGAACATGGGTATTAATAAGGCTTCCCAAAAAACGTAAAACAAAATGGCATCCATACTTAAGAAAACACCGCACAATAACCCCTGTAGTATTAAAAACAGGGATAAGTACATTGGCATTCGTGTCAAGGTTGATGTTTTTGTAGCCAACACCACCAAAAAAGTCATAAAAGCACTTAATACAACCAGTGGCAACGCAATACCGTCTACACCAAGGTGATAGTAAATATGAAAATTCGGCAACCAAACGCGGTGTTCTGTCCACTGCATGGCCCAAGTCTCTGAATGAAATTGCTGCACAAGCACAGCACAGAGAAACAATTCCAAACAAGCAATGAGGCAAGCCACTTGCTTTAAACAGGATGGGCTCAAATAGCGTGCAAAAGCCAAGCATACGATGCCACCCACAATAGGCAACCAAATCAACAGGCTTAGTAAAGGCAATTCTTGAAAAAACACCATCAGGCTCCTAGTTCATCCATACCCATAAGATGAGTAATCCAGCGATCATGGTAAACGCATAATGATACAGATACCCCGTTTGGCATTTCTTAATCATTTTGGTACAACGCATGACCACAGCTGCCACGCCATTGACACCGATATTATCGATAACAAAGCGATCAACAACTTGTCCCAAAAAGGTTGACAAACCTCGTATCGCTGGTAGTATTGCGTACGCAACAATTGCATCAAAGCCGAGTTTTGCACACAATATGCGATATATCCATTCCATTTTTTCCACCACCTTAGCAGGCAAGCCAGGGTATTTAACATAGGCAATCCAAGCCGATACGATACCTGAAATAGCCAACCAGAAAGGTAAACTGGAAAAACTATGCCAAATCATTCCCCCTTCCCATTCAAACTGCCCGTATAAAACACGCATCACATCATGATTTGGCTTGGGCGTAATCGCTGCAGAAAACCGCTCAAACAGAACGCTGTCAACCAACATAATACCCAAAAGAACAGTGGGCACTGTTAAACACAATAAGGGGATATAAATAACAGGCGGAGATTCCATAATATGCTCAGGATTTTTTGCTGCTGTTTTGCCATAAAACACCACAAACAGTAAACGAAAACTATACAAAGCAGTAATAAATACCGATAAAACAAGGCCCCAATAGGCGAATCCTGCCGCAGGTAAGCGACAATAATGAGCGGCTTCGATCAGCAATTCTTTGGAAAAAAATCCTGAAAAGGGAGGAATGCCCACCAAAGACAATGCCCCCAAAATCATGACTGCATGGGTAATCGGCAGATATTTTTTTAAGCCACCCATTTTCCAAATATTTTGCTCGTGATGCATGGCTAAAATAACAGAACCAGCCCCTAAAAATAATAATGCCTTAAAAAAAGCATGGGTCATTAAATGAAAAATACTGATGGCGTAAGCAGAAGCACCCAATCCAACTGCCATATATCCTAGCTGTGACAATGTTGAATAGGCCACAATCCGTTTAATATCGCTTTGCACAACCCCCATCAACCCAGTCAGTATTGCCGTGAGTGTGCCAATAATTAAAATCGCATTCAATACGCCTTCGGCTTGTTCGAACAAGGGGGACAAACGCGCAACCATAAAAATACCTGCAGTGACCATCGTAGCAGCATGAATCAATGCAGAAATGGGGGTTGGGCCTTCCATCGAATCGGGTAGCCAAATATGTAAGGGTATTTGTGCTGATTTGGCCATCGCACCTATCCATAAACAGGCAGCAATAACGGTAAAAACAGGCCAAGTAAACTGACCAATGGTCATATTGGCATTGACGTTACCGATTAAGCCAACTTGTTCAAAGACAGTGCTATAATCGAGGCTACCAAAAAACCAAGCCACCGTCGCAACACCCATCAGTAAAGCCAAATCTCCTACCCTATTTACCACAAATGCTTTTAGACTGGCTAAATTTGCACTGTCTTTTTTAAACCAAAAACCAATCAACAGATAAGACATCACGCCAACCCCTTCCCAGCCAAAAAACAGTTGAAGGAAGTTGTTCGCAACAACCAGCATGAGCATGGCAAAAGTAAACAAAGAGATATAAGCAAAAAAACGGGTATACCCTGGGTCATTTTTCATATACCCAATGGAGTAGATATGGACTAAAAAAGAAACCGACAACACCGTTGCCATCATCATAATGGACAGGCGATCGATTAAATAGCCAACGCTTAAAGGCATCTCACCAATCACGCCCCAAAGATACCAGTTGCCTTTTAGCGTAAACAGTGGCTCTTGAAAAATCAGTACAAACAGCAGTAATGCCACCAAGCTGGCCAATCCCACGGCCCAGCAAGTAATGTGGCTCGCAATCGCAGGCCCCATCGATCGCCCAAAAAGCCCAACGAGCGTTCCAGAAATAAACGGTGCGAAAACAGCAAAGGTACATAACCAGCCAATTTGCTGCGCACTAAAACTGCCCATGCTTTACCCCTTTAAGCCACGCAATTCATCGACATTAATCGATTGATAACGACGAAACATCACCACTAAAATCGCTAAACCAATCGCTGCTTCTGCAGCTGCAACCGTCAAGACAAAAAAGACAAATATCTGTCCAGACAAATCTTGGTGAAAACGAGAAAAGGCAAGAAAATTTGTATTAACGGCTAATAACATTAATTCGATACACATTAGTAAAATCAAGATATTTTTTCGATTGATAAAGATACCAGCCACACTGAGACCAAACAATACCGCACTGAAAATCAAGTAATGAGATAAAATCATGGCTCTACTCCCTTGACAATCTGTAGTCGATCGGCTTTTTTCACGCTTATCTGATCACTTGGGTCTATTGCTTTATTGTTTGTTCTTCTGCCTTTGAAGGTTAAACTAATGGCCGAGACAATGGCAACCAATAATAAGATGGCCGCAATTTCTAGGGGATACAAGTAATTCACGTACAGCAACTCACCCAAGGCTTTTACTTGGCTCACTTCTGGCAATCCATTTTCTGGTAAGGGGAAACGTAAAGATTTCCAAGGCAGTTGTTGTGGGGTAATGGCATAAACAATACCAACCACAACCAACACAGACACACATCCTCCTAAAGGCAAATGTCGCGCAAAGCCTTCTTTAAGAGACGACATCTCTACGTCTAACATCATCACGACAAACAAAAACAGTACCATGACAGCACCCACGTACACGAGAATAAGCGTAATGGCTAAAAATTCAATTTCTAACAATAGCCACATGGCTGCTGTTGCAAAAAAGGTGAGTACCAAGCTTAAGACTGCCCGCACAGCATTCTTAGCTAGAATTACTTGAAGGGCTGACACAATGGCCAAACCCGCAAAGACAAAAAATAATCCTGATGCTAACGATGTCTCCCCATTCATTAATGTTCTAATGCCTCCCTAAACTGTCGTAACAACGACTGCGATGCCTGCTTTGTTAACATCACTTTACTCCTTCCCTGATTAAATGGTTTACACACACTTGTCTTCCAAAGCTTTGGTAATCTCTGCTTGATATCTATCACCGATGGCCAACAGTTCTTGCTTGGTTAAAATCTGTTCCCCTCGACGCTCAAAATGATAATCGGTATGTTGCGTTTCGACAATCGCGTCAACGGGACAGGCTTCTTCACAAAAACCACAATAAATACACTTAAATAAGTCGATATCGTATTGCGTTGTTCGACGAGAACCATCGGCGCGTGGCTCTGATGAAATGGTAATAGCCAGTGCTGGACACACGGCTTCACATAGTTTACAGGCAATACAACGCTCTTCACCATTGTCATAACGTCTTAAAGCATGAATCCCACGGAAACGAGGAGATTTGGGTATTTTTTCTTCTGGATAACGCACGGTAATTTTGCGTGAAAAAAGATAACGACCCGTAAGCTTTAACCCCAACAGTAACTCGGTCAATAAAAAAGCCTTAAAAAAAGATTTTATTTTATCCAAACCAGGGCCTCAATTCACATTTAATCGCTATGCCAAGTACGGTTAACCATACCACTGTTACCGGAATAAAAATTTTCCAACCCAAGCGCATAATTTGATCGTATCGATAACGGGGAAATGTCGCCCGAAACCATAAAAAAAGACCTAAAAACAGGGAGGCTTTCAGCAACAACCAGGCAATCCCTGGTACCCAAGCCACGTGCTGTTGTAAAAACGGTATGCCTTCGAAAGGCGACAACCATCCCCCAAAAAACATCACTGCCGCCAGCATGGAAACCAATATCATGTTGGCATATTCTGCTAAAAAAAACAGTGCAAACGCAACACCTGCATATTCCACATGAAAACCAGCGACCAATTCGGACTCGCCCTCTGCGACATCAAAGGGGGCACGATTGGTCTCTGCAACCGCTGAAATCCAATACACCACCAGTAAGGGCAACAAAGGTAACCAATACCAGTGTAGGCATCCTCCCGCTTGAGCACGCACAATGCTGTCTAAATTCATGCTGTTTGCAGCCATTAAAACACCCACCAAGGCAAAACCCATGGCGATTTCATAAGAAATAATTTGTGCAGACGAGCGTAATGCCCCTAAAAAGGCATATTTAGAATTGGATGCCCAACCCGCAATAATGATGCCGTAAATGGCTAAAGAAGTCATCGCCAGCAGATACAGTAAACCGACATCCAAATTTGCTAAGACCAATCCATCGTCAAAAGGAATGACCGCCCAAGCAGCCAAAGCCGGTGCAATCGCTAACATGGGTGCCACTAAAAATAAATAACGATTAGACCGTTGTGGGATAATCACTTCTTTTAACAAAAGCTTCAGCACATCCGCAATGGGTTGCAAAAGACCCAAAGGGCCAACGCGATTGGGACCCAAACGACATTGCATCCAACCGATGACTTTACGCTCTGCCAACATTAAATAGGCCACACCCAGTAGCAAAGGTAAAACAATGGCCAATACCTTACACAATGTCCATATCAGTGTATAAAATCCGGCAATATGACTCATGTTATGGCCTCTATTGTCAGGGTTTCATAAGGAATAAATTGGGCAGTGTGGGCAAAACCTGCATTTAGCACAATACTATGGTGTGGTACCTTTATGTCACTCTCATACGCGCAATGAATATGCTGTCCACGGGCATTAGTGAGCTTTAGCGCTTGTCCCGCCTGCAATTGATGCGCTTTAACCGTCTCTGGATGGAGACGGGCAATAGGGGTCGAACTTGCCATAGTATTTTGTAAGGCCTCGGCGGAACGGCTTAAAGCATCGATTCGATATATGGCCATTGGCGCAATACAGACATAGTTGTCTTTAGCCTGAGCTTTCTTTTTATGCACTGTTTCTGTTGGAGATTGCCAAGTATCTGTGTTTATTGCCTTGGGTGGTGTGCTTATATCCCCTATTTCAGCGATTGCTGCTTTAGAAACCGACTGTAATGTATCAAAGCGCAAATCGGACAATCCCAGTAAATTCCCGATGACACGTAATACTTTCCAGCCTGGCTTGGCTTCTCCCTGACAGGTTGCCACAGGATTGACTGTTTGCACACGTCCTTCCATATTCACAAAGGTGCCACCACTTTCATAAAACGGTGCAATGGGCAAATAGACATGCGCTCGCGCATCCAGGGCTTCACTTCTAAAGGCCGTTGCAGCCACAACACACTCTGATTCCGATATTTGCGCTAAGCAATCGGGCGTAATACAGTCTATGGCTGGATCGATGCCCCATAACCACTGAGTACGAACAGGCGCTTTGCTTGATTGCGCTGTTTTTTGTTTACTTAACAAAGATAAACCCAAATGATTGGCACCTATGGGCAATAACCCCACACGTCCATTCGTGATATGTGCAATCAGCTGTACCAGTGATAAAAGATGTGAATAGTCAGGATGCGCAATCGCAAGGGCGCCTAATACAATCAGCGTGTTAGGGGAAGCACACCATTCTTTTGCCATATCGATGTGTTCAGGTTCAGGATGAATATCTGCTAACCAATCCCATGCATTCGGTGGACAGTTATGTTTACCCACAATTTCCATGATTGCTTTTGCAATACAAGCCAACGCATGGGATAAATGACCTGCCTCAGGGACAAACTGTTGCTTGACCGGAAAACGAATCTCTACCTGAAAAGGATTTAGGGCAAACACCTTAGTTTCTGCTAAAGCAGCCTGTCGCAGACGCAAGGCCAATACCGGTTGCTCTTGATGTATATCGCAACCCACTAAAAAAATAGCGGACTGCGCCTTGATATCGGCGACAGCAATTCCCAAACTGGGCCTTATCTCGCACAATGATTGCGTGATTTTTTGTGCGCTAAAATCTTGCTGTCTTAAGCGATACTCAAAAGGTGCTGACTGAAGATGCTGTAGCAGACTGTTTAACAAATAGCCTTCTTCCAAGGTGGCACTTGGCGATACCCAGGCCTGACAAGATGGGCTACGTTCAATCACAGCAGACAATGCGCTCGACCATGAAACCACTTCCCACTGACCACTGGCATTTTTAAGCATGGGCTCTGTTAAGCGTTGTGGACTGTATAAGCCTTCATAACTAAAGCGATCGCGATCTGAAATCCAATTTTCATTGATCGTGTCTGCTTCACGAGGTACAACACGCATCACTTTACCACCCCGGGTATGCACCGAAAGATGCGACCCAAGTGCATCATGTGGCGATACACTAAAGGACTGTCGCAACTCCCAGCCCCGCGCAGTAAAACGATAAGGTTTTGCCGTTAAAGCCCCTACGGGACACACATCTATCATATTACCAGAGACTTCGGACGCGACATTTTGCTCAATATAAGTACCAATACGCATATGTTCGCCACGACCCGTTGCGCCCATCTCTGCTAATCCAGCAATTTCTGTTCCAAACCGAATACAGCGTGTGCAGTGTATGCAACGCGTCATGTCTGTTGCAATCAATGGGCCTAAATTTTGATCGGCAACAGATCGTTTCCCTTCTGTATAACGGGAGGCATCTTTACCATACTCTAGAGCGACATCTTGTAGTTCACATTCCCCCCCTTGATCACAAATCGGGCAATCCAAAGGATGATTGATTAATAAAAACTCCATCACGCTTTTTTGTGCTGCACGGGTTTTAGCCGATTTTGTCCATACCTTCATCCCATCACTCACCGGGGTGGCACAAGCTGGCAGTGCCTTAGGGGATTTTTCTACTTCAACCAAACACATCCGACAATTGGCAGCCACAGACAATTTTTTGTGATAGCAAAAACGCGGAATATCGATCCCCATCTGATCGGCCACTTCGATAATGGTGGATTGACCGGGGGTGATTTCAACGCTTTTTCCATCAATTTCTATTGTCGCCATTGGACCTACCCATTTACGCTACAGCGTTTATGCGTTATATGATACTCGAATTCAGACATAAAGTGTTTCAAAAAGCTTTGCACTGGCATTGCAGCCGCATCAGCCAAGGCACAAATGGTTTTCCCCATCATATTGCCTGCAACATCGTTTAAGAGTTGTAAATCTTCTGATACAGCCTTACCCTGTTCAATACGGTGTACCAATCGAGCCAACCAGCCCGTGCCTTCACGACAAGGGGTACACTGTCCACAAGATTCTTCTGCATAAAATTCGGCAATACGCCCCAACAGTTTTACCATACAAGTGCTGTCATCAATGACAATCACCGATCCGGCCCCCAGTAAAGAGCCTGCCTTACTTAAAGAATCATAGTCCATATGGATATCTTCCATGATCGAGGCCGGCAAGACAGGCACAGAGGAACCACCCGGAATGACCGCTTTTAATGTTCGGCCTTTCCGGAGCCCTCCAGCAAGCGCCAGTAAATCTTTAAAGGGTGTCCCTAAAGGCACTTCGTAATTACCTGGCTTATTGACATGGCCCGAGACGCTGAAAATTTTACAGCCCCCATTGTTGGGTTTACCCAGGGATAAAAACCATTCCCCTCCCTTTTCTAAAATCACGGGAACAGAGGCGATGGTTTCGGTATTGTTGATATTGGTTGGGCAACCGTACAAACCATAATTGGCTGGAAACGGTGGCTTAAAGCGTGGCATTCCTTTTTTACCTTCGATAGATTCCATTAAGGCGGTTTCTTCCCCACAAATATAAGCCCCTGCCCCTTGGACATTATGCATTTCAAAATCAATACCCGATCCTAAAATATTTTTTCCAATTAACCCTGCTGCACGGGCCTCAGCCAAAGCTGCCTCTATACGGGCAAAGGGTTCATAAAATTCGCCACGCAAATAGTTATAACCTACTGTCGCACCAGTCACATATCCTGCAATGGCAAACCCTTCGATCACTTGATGTGGGTTATAGCGCAAAATATCCCTGTCTTTAAAGGTGCCTGGCTCACTTTCATCGGAATTACAAATCACATATTTTTGAACCGGCTTATTGCGTGGCATAAAACTCCATTTCAGCCCTGTAGGAAATCCTGCACCTCCACGTCCTCGTAGGGCCGACAGCTTTAGCTCTGCCAAAATTTTTTCAATAGGCCATTTTTCTGTTAGGATACGGCGCCATACCCCATAACCACCAATACTTTCATAAGTAGCCAGTGTCCAAGACTCTGGCAAATGCAGGGTTCTAAAACAGACCTGGTTTAACGTTATTCCTTGCCCCGATACCATTTAGGTTAACTCCGCCAACAGTTTATCGATTTTTTCAGGGGTTAAGCACGCATAATTTTTTTCACGATACTGTAACATAGGGGCTTCTTGACAAGCAGCCAAACATTCCACTGGTTTCAGCGTAACGAGCCCATCTGCGCTGGTTTCTCCTAAACCAATCTTTAAGCGCTTTTTTAAGTGTGCCACAATGTCTTCAACCCCATTCAGTAGACAAGAGACGTTTGTACAAACAGATAAAACATGTTTTCCAACGGGTTTTAGCTCAAACTGGCTATAAAAGCTGGCTACCTCGTAAACAGCGATTTTAGGCAAGCCTAAGTAATGGGCAACGGCATCTAACGCGGCAACGGGTAGCCAACCCTGATTATCGGCCTGTACTAACTTAAGCGCATATAAAATACCGGACTGTTTTTTGTCCACAGGAAATTTTTTTAGATAAACATCGATCTTTTTTTGTATTTCTCTCGGAATAAGATACAGGGTTTGCACACTCATCGATCGATTTCCCCAAACACAATATCTTGCGTACCAATAATCGCAACCACATCGGCCAACATATGTCCTCGTACCATTTCATCCAATCCCGATAAATGCGCAAAACCCGCTGCCCGCACTTTCAAGCGATAGGGTTTATTCGCACCGTCAGACACCAAATAGACGCCAAACTCACCCTTAGGGTGTTCAACAGCCGCATACACTTCCCCTGGTGGAACACAGTAACCTTCTGTAAACAATTTAAAGTGATGAATCAGCGATTCCATATCGGTCTTCATCGCAGTACGGCTAGGGGGAGTTACTTTATGATTGTCAGCCATAACTGGCCCAGGGTTTTCACGCAACCACTTGACGCATTGCTGAATAATCCGCGTTGATTGTCTCAACTCTTCTATACGAACCAGATATCTGTCATAACAATCGCCTTCGGTACCAATAGGAATATCAAATACCATTTTGTCATAGACTTCATAGGGTTGTTTTTTTCTTAAGTCCCAAGCGATACCCGAACCACGCAGCATTGGTCCAGTAAAACCCAACTGTATCGCTTTCTCTGGAGATACGACACCAATCCCCACTGTTCTTTGTTTCCAAATGCGATTATCGGTTAACAGGGTTTCGTACTCATCCACACAACCAGGAAATCTATCGGCAAATGAGGCGATAAAATCCAACAAACTACCGCTTCGGTCGAGGTTACGCTTATCGCCGGGCCTATCAAACTGTGGCATACGGGACGGTAAATCGCGATGAACGCCCCCAGGCCGATAATATGTGGCATGCATTCTCGCACCAGATGCCGCTTCATAGCAATCCATCAAATCTTCGCGCTCGCGAAAACAATACAGAAAAAGTGTCATGGCACCAATATCTAAACCATGCGCACCCAACCACAACAAATGATTTAATATGCGCGTAATCTCATCAAACATCACACGGATATATTGGGCTCGAATAGGAGGGGTAATCCCTAATAAGCGCTCAATGGCCATAACATAAGCATGCTCATTGCACATCATGGAAACATAATCGAGTCTATCCATATACCCTATACTCTGATTATAGGGTTTACTCTCTGCCAATTTTTCAGTGGCACGATGTAACAAACCAATATGTGGATCGGCTCGCTGAACCACTTCACCGTCCATTTCAAGAATAAGACGCAAAACACCGTGTGCCGCTGGATGTTGGGGCCCAAAATTTAAGGTGTAATTTTTAATCTCAGCCATGTTTACTCACGCCCTAAATTATACCACGCCCTTGCCTGCTTCAATATGCGCCTCTGTCGGATGACTATGGCGAATGGTTTTAGGCACCAATGTTCGGGGTTCAATAGACACAGGTTCGTACAC
The DNA here is from genome assembly GCA_041161475.1 of Pseudomonadota bacterium. GTDB lineage: Bacteria > Pseudomonadota > Gammaproteobacteria > UBA6186 > Azoamicaceae > JBEAUL01. The sequence goes on from JBEAUL010000096.1 coordinate 13,123, forward strand.
CACTCGCTTTTGCTTCGCATCATAACGCATTTCAACATGCCCGATTAAAGGAAAATCTTTACGAAACGGATGCCCAACAAATTCATAGTCGGTTAAAATACGTCTTAAATCAGGGTGTCCATCAAACAAGATACCAAATAAATCAAAGACCTCACGTTCGTACCAATTGGCAGATTGCCATACGGGTATCACAGAAGGCACCAACAAGCACTCGCTGTCTACAAAGGTTTTGACACGCACACGTTGATTCAGTTTTACTGAAAGTAACTGGTAGACTACTGCAAAACGATAGGGTATCTGTGGCGTTGGTTCAAAAGTAACTTCGGACGCAATATTGGATTCAACCCCTCGAGAAAAGCCCTCTGCCGTTGCCTCATTACTGGTCATCCACTCTGACTTACCATAAGCCAAGTAATCTACACCGGCAATATCGACCAGCATATCAAACAATAATCCACGGCCATTGCGCAACGCTTGCATTGCAGGTACCAATTCTGCTGAATAAACGGTGAGCACCACTTGGTCTTGAGGGGTAATCGTAATATCAGATAACATGCGACCCAATGCCGCCTGACAAGCTGCTGCAATGGCGGTAGAAGACATTAACTATGCTCCAAGTCAGTGGGGGCTACTTCGGCTGATGCGGTTTTTTTTGCAATGGTATCGCAACGACGGATCTTGTTTTGTAACTGCATTATGCCATAAATTAGGGCCTCTGCCGTAGGAGGACAACCGGGAACATAAATATCTACTGGAACAATTCTGTCACAACCTCTCACCACTGAGTAAGAATAGTGATAATATCCGCCACCATTCGCACAAGAACCCATAGAAATGACCCACTTTGGTTCTGTCATCTGATCATATACTTTACGCAAGGCAGGGGCCATTTTATTACACAAGGTTCCTGCCACAATCATCACATCAGATTGCCGAGGGCTACCCCTGAAGACGACCCCAAATCGGTCTAAATCGTAACGTGAAGCCCCTGCATGCATCATTTCAACGGCACAACAGGCCAAGCCAAAACTCATGGGCCACATAGAACCCGTACGCGCCCAATTAATCAGCGCGTCTGCGGTCGTTGTAATAAACCCCTTCTCGAGCACCCCTTCTATCATTCCCATTCTAGGGCCCCTTTTTTCCACTCATACCAGAATCCTATCAACAAAATAGCGATAAAAATACCCATGGCATAAAATCCTGGCCAACCAATTTTTCTAATAACGACCGCCCAAGGAAACAAAAAAGCAATTTCTAAATCAAAGATGATAAACAAAATGGCGATCAGATAAAAGCGCACGTCAAAACGCAGACGCGCATCCTCAAAGGGTTCAAAACCGCATTCATAAGGGGTGAGTTTTTCTGAAGAAGACTTGCGGGGAGACAATACCCAACTGATAAGCAAGGGAACTAACCCAAGCGCACCGCCAACACACAAGAAAATGAGTATAGGAAAATATTGTTCAAGCATTTACGATGCGGTTGCCTCACGTTAACATCACCGATTCTCGGCACTGTTAAACTTACATGATTTAGAAGCGTTGAGTCAACTCACTATCTATCAATAATAATTGTATTCTTGTTTACTTAACAAGACTGACGCACATGATGCGCCAGCCTGTCGATAAGCCTGCTTTAGTTATAATGCATTACCGTTATTTTACTGTGAACTACTCCCTTCAACAATGCTTTGACCTCAAGGTCAAGCGCATTGTATGAAGTGAGCTTCCTGCTTCATCCCATGATAGCTAGATGTTTCTTGCAAAACATCCCCGCCAGCGCATGATCCACAGGCTTCTATTTGGGCCATTCCAGCCCTATTTTGCGCTAAGGCAAACCTTTTTATATTGATCGCCGCATTCAAGTCTCTATCTATGCTCAAACCGCAATGTTCGCAATTATACAGCCGTTCACTCAGTAATAAAGTCTTTTTCCGGTGCCCACATCCAGAGCATTGTTTTGAACTGGGCGCCCAACGATCGATTTTAATGATATTTTTACCTACCCAAGCCGATTTATATTGTAATTGGCGTATAAATTCAGACCAACCACAATCGCTAATTGCTCGGGATAATTTACGATTTTTCAGCAGGCCCTTAATATTCAAATCTTCTAAAGCAAAACTAGTCGCGTGGTTTTTGTAAACCAGTTCTGCTGAAGTTTGATGCGCTGCTTCTAACCGCCTATTTTTGATTTGCTGATGTAATCGTGCCACCCGTTTCCGTGCTTTAGATCGGTTAACAGATTTGGGTATTTTCTTGGATAATCTCCTTTGTAAGGTACGGAGTCTTTTGGTTTTAGAATATAAAGATTTAGGTGCCGTTTTTCTATCCCCTTGGCTGGTGACCAAAAAGGCATTGATCCCCAGATCTAAGCCTATCGTTTGCTCTTCGACTACTGTCGTGGGCACGGGTAAAGCTTCAGGTGTTTCGACCAGCACACTGGCGTAATAATGCCCGCAAGCTGTTCTGCTGATCGTGGTTGTCTTTATATTTCCAGAGAATATGCGATGCAACTTAGCCTTAACCGCACCAATTTTGGGTAATACAAGCAATTTATTTGGAAAATCAACCTTAACATGCTGAGGGCATTGAAAGGATTGTACCGAATCATACTTTTTTTTGAAACGAGGAAAACCAGATTTTTTTTGAAAAAAATTGGCATAGGCTGCGTTTAAATCGAATAGCGTTGCTAACAACGCTTGGCTGTTAACCTCTTTTAGCCAAGCTGTTTTTTCTACTTTCTTTAAGGCAACCAATTCATCTTGCAATAACCGGGGGGAGAGATTTTTATTTGTGTTTTGATAATGCGCTTGTTTTCTGGCCAACCCCCAATTATAAACCCAGCGAGCACAGCCAAAATGTTTGGCAAATTGCTGCGTCTGTGCAACATTTGGGTAGATTCTGTATTTGTAGGCTTTAAACATTGACCCGCTCCATCAGTCAGTGTATTATCCCGTTAATGAAAATTAATGTCAACAAAAATAAATTATCTCTAAAATCCAGAAAGGCCTCTCAGTATAGAAGTCACTGGCATTGTGTTTATCATCTAAAATATCATTTGGTGTTAGTAACCAAATATCGAAAAAAGTGCTTAAGCAAATCCATACAGACACGGCTATATGAAATTTTGGTTCATATCTGTACGCTATGGGATGTGAAATTAATTGAATTTTGTGCTGAGTCCGATCATATTCATTTACTGCTTGATTTCCACCCTTCTTTAGAGCCTGCCAAGTTTATCGGTAATTTGAAAACAGTCTCTAGTCGATTTTTACGCAAAGAATTCCCGGTACATCTTGCGCAATATTATTGGAAACCCCTACTGTGGAGCAGGGCCTATTGCCTTATCAGCGCGGGAGGCGCTCCCTTAGATATTTTGAAACGATATATCCAAGAACAAGGCACAGGTGAAGAGTAGGCCTAAAGTAGGGATGTTTACAGTTTGTGCAATGCACTGTATCTAAAGGATTTTCACAAAGCTGGAGGTGGTAGGCGATGCCGTAGGCAAAATCGCCATCACCGACTAAGCCACGCATCTTGCGTAGCAAGGGCGTGACCAGGAGAAAAAGGCATACTGAGAAATAGATAACTCTGCTATCCATCTCCACCCAAGCCTTTGACCTTCGGTCAAGTGGCTATGGATGGAGAATTCCGCAGAGGTTTGTTAAAAACATGCTTAGGCTCTGTACTGAGATTTTCACTGTCCAAGTCCCAACGCTGACGCAGATGAAACTGCACAATTTCATCTTCAGAACGCTTATCGCCGTTGACATTATAATACATAGGCAGATGTTCTCTGATTTCCATCGAAAAAACACGCAAAAGCGACGCCTGTTCTCCCTGCCTTGCGAAATCCAATACCTTTTCTAGATTACCCGGTATCTCCAGATACGTCGTGATGGCCCGAATAAAGTTCAGATTGTATAAGAAATGATTGTTATCCAATACCACCTCTTTATCACCCTGCACTTCAGTTCGACGACTTCTAAGCTCATGCGAGGCATCGATAAAAGGTATTACCTTGTTAATACCCAATGAACAACTGTTATCTTCATCAATGTAATAATTGAAATCCATCTTTTGTGCTAAACGGTATTTTTCCTCATAAGTCTTGAATGCACTCCAGCGTTTATCTGTATCATTATAAAATAACCCCATGGACTTTTGTTTATTGACCTCGACAGTTGCCACTCCCTTAGGAAAAGAAAAGCCATATTCTTCTTGCAAATATTGCTTCAGTTTTTCTAATTTTTTTGAAAAAATTTTCTGTCTTATTTCCCGTTGCTCATATAGGTTTAATTCACAAAATTTTTCAAGATCGAATTCTTCAGCGGTTGGTGTTGAACTAAGTTCATAATTATAATAACCATTATAATTAAACCGACTTTCCAAGTAATCGGTATATTCTGGATCGACGTTACAATCCATAAAAATGGTTGCCAGTGGCAATCTTGTTTCCCTATCCACCAAAGCAAGGATTGTTGTTGGAAAGCCATCTTTTACATTCATAAAGGCAATCGCACTTTTATTGGGAAACTCTGCAATAGATAAATTTTATGAAAACTTCAGACCCGTATTTATTGCAATTTTATCTACCATATACTGATCAATAATTGATCGAACACGATAAATATCCTCATCATAGGGATGGACATGACAATGTTCAGTAACGGAATTTTGCAATAATGGTATTAAAAAGTCAGTATATCTATTTGGACGAAATTGCTTAAAAAATTCATTCGTATCTGCTTTATTGCGATAACCAAAATTAAGCGCTTTACTGAATTTAAGCTCATAATAATCTGTATTCTCTTTTTTAGCCCGAGACGCACCCTTAGGCACATCTATTAAATGTGGATGTTGCTCGATAAAATCAATTTCGCTTGCTGGTCTACTGAGATAGCTGATAATATCAGGACTTTCAGCCAAATTCACTCTAAGTTCATTCAATAACGCCATCTTTTCTTCTAATTCGGTTGTTTCACATTCAAGGTCTTGTTTAAACAAGTGCTTGAGTTTTAAACCCTTCTTATTAAGCTCATTTTTAATAGACAAAACTTTTTGAACAAATTCATTTTTATCAACAGCCATTCTGAATCTCTATATCTAAACTACAATAAAATATATATCTTATAACAAGAAAATATCTAATACAATCGCTCACTGCCTACTGTATAAGGACATCCCGCAGTTTTTGACCACGGGATAGTGTATCTTGATAGCACTAAAACGAAACTCTAGAAAAATCAGATCCTTTTGAATTTTCTGCTTCTTCCTCTGATTGCTCTACTGAATCCACATCAGCCTCATCACTGGACTCTATCGTTAATTTACCAGCAGAAATAAGTGTTTCCTCCTCATCCATGTCACGTTTCCATCTTTCCATACGTGCTTGATAGAGCAACAACTGTACTTGACTGTCTTTCAATAGTTGATCAGCGCTTAAATCACCTTTGATTTTATGCAGTTGATTGCTCAATAACTGATTTCCCTTAGCCTCAGACTCAGCCAACAATTGATCAAGTGCGGGAGGACTCATCAATTTCAGGCTTTCTACTAAATGTCCATCGATCCCATAACTAGACCATGAGTAACTTTTTTCGACTGGTGTTGGATTATTTACTAAATCCAAAGCGATCATAAAAGCGTCTATTTTTTGTTGCTGAATTTCTGGGCTTATATGTTGATGGTATTTATCTCCCAACGTATGCACAAGGATTCGTTGATAATGATCATAATTTGTCCAAGATTTAAGTCGTTCTGCGAGTTTCAACAAAGTATCCAAGCTTGAAATCTCATTTGCTTTATCAAAAATATCAATCACATATTCCCAGCTTTGCGCTTCAGGTGGCTTGGGTACCAAGTCAAAGAGCCTTAATATGGCATTGTCAAAACTGCCAATTGGATGACCATCTTCTCTAATCTTATCCTCTATCACCCACACCATTCGCGTACTAAACGGAGCATCTCCGCGAGAGTGCAATGTCGTTAATCTTCCTTCATCGGAAAATTGACGAATTAAATCCAGCATTTCACGTTCATTCACAATAAGATATTGAAGATAGGGATCAATATAATGTGTTTGACCAGGCACCATCGAAGAAATATATTCTGATTTATTTTCTAAGAAAAGGTACTTATTCAATAAGTGACATAATTCTGCACGACTTTTAGGGTGGGTAGAGCAAGTAATTGCCCACATAAATATTTCTTGCATTGTATCTTGATCAACATTACGAACCAATTGTTCGTATTTTGGCGTTTCTAGAAGATATGTCATTAACCCAATTGCTTTTCCATAGGCTGCATTAACCAACACTTTTGAAAATACCCTTTGATCAAAATGGGTGGCTTCCAGTAAATGCTCGACGATAGGAATAGCGCTGTCCTGTTGCAATACCTTCTTTTCTAAAAAAAGCGCCAAGATTTCTGGGTTATTAAAACGCTGATCTTGTAGTAACCTTTTAAAAGTATTTAGTTGTAGGCCCTTCACCGTCCAATACAATGCTAACTCAGCATCTTCAGAAATCACCAAAGCCGGATCTTTCAGTAGTAACTCTAATTTTTCTAGATCTCCCTGATAAGCAGCCCAAGTAACCGCATGAATATTGACATCATGAATGCGTCTATCGGCCAACAATAATACTTTAATAGCAGCATATTGCTCATCCCCATCACGACCTTTGTAATCTACCTTTGGCAGGGCAGAGGCTGGATGAATATCCATTTCTAAGCATAATAACTTGTAAACGAGAAACGGATCTCTATCGACTGCCATACTTAACATATTGTCGGGATTAAAGCAACGAGGGTTATCATTTGCGCGGGCTAAAATAGCAGCAATAATTTCGTAGGCAACCTCTTCATTGCTTTTATTAGTGAGTAGTACATTTGGCTGTTCAGACAGTTCAGCGGTTTCAGGATCGATATCTGAAAAAACAGGCTCATCAACAGGATTCGCATCATCTGACTGTATCTCCTCCTCAGCACTTAATTCTGCTTCGGATTCGCTGTTTTCTTGTTCTTTAGAATCCCCAAATTTCATTACCTTTACCGTTACAAAAGGATCTGACTCATCCTGCTCACCATGACGGTAAATATGTTCATTTTCTTCGGAAATCTCCAGCGCAAAAAGAATCAGATCATCCACCTTGTTGGTGTTATATTTATCGCTATCGAATCCAAAGCGATCTTTTTTTTCAGGGGCGATTAATGCATTAAATTTTTCCATGTCTCCCGTCAAATAAGCTCGGGCAATATCTGGATATGCTCGCCAAATCCAACCACTGTACCCCTCCCGATCGAGCTCATGATCAAATTCTTCGGGATGCCGATCGTCTTTTTCATATTTATCAAAATAACGTCGACGTTGTTTTCCTTCCTCTAATGAAGCCAATACTTGACCCATAAGACACACTCCTTGTCCATATTTGTTTTGTGTAAAAATTCCACTTTACCACAAATATGATGCGACTATGATCGGTATTCTGATGAAAATTTCAATAGGTAATATTGTGAACAAAGAAGGTTAAGTTGGTGCCCAAGGCCGGACTCGAACCGGCACGGTTTTCACCACCGCCCCCTCAAGACGGCGTGTCTACCAATTCCACCACTTGGGCTTAATGTTGTTATAGGTTAAGGGGATGGGACCTCTGGAATATCTGAGTTGATTACCGTCTTATTATTCACCGGGGTTTTAACAGACTGTTGTTCTATTTGAGGTAACAAGCTGTCTATTCTGTTTGCTTTTTGACGCTGAAAAGCGTGATACCCTAAAGTAAGGCAAGTAATAAAAAAGGTTGCTGTCATGACTGCGGTAGAGCGAGTCATAAAATTACCAGATCCCTGACTACCAAAAACAGTTTGAGAAGCACCACTTCCAAAAGAAGCCCCTGTTTCGGCACCCTTACCTTGTTGAAGCAAGATAAGACCGATTAAACTGAAGCAGACAACAATGTGTACAATAAAAAAAAATTTTTCCATAATAGTGTCGATACACGCTCTGTGATTTTTAGCACCCTAGAATTAGCGTTACTGTAGCACTAGTGGCTTAAACGAATCAAGAGGGGGAACGATTTAATGGACTGCACTCAGATAAATTGAGATATTATAGAAACCGCGCTAGGCCCAGCATCAAGACATCCAAAACTCTAAAACTGGTTAAATAACCAGTTAAATTATTGTCAATTTCTAAAAATGGCATTGACACTGCCGTTTTTTTTATGGCTAATTGTTACTTAATTTCGCCCCCAATTGCTGTGCAATTAAGCGCGCAATCCTCAATTGTCCAGTTGTGGCAAGCACGGTACTTAAGTGTTGGTCGAACAAAGATTGGAAGGTATCGTGTTCTTGAGTCAGCTGCAACTCACTGCTGAGCGCTTGATTTGCCTGGCGCATGGATTTTAGCAACAGTTGAACATACAGTGATTCAAAAGATTGAGCCACTTGGTTTAGGAGCTCTTCCGTTGAAGTTTTCATAGGACTGTTTGTTTGTAAACCACTGTCTGCTATTGCAGAAAAATGAATCCCTGATGACATCATCGATGCGATACCTCCCTTAGGTTAAATGACTTGTAACTCCGCCTGTAACGCACCGGCTTGCTGTAAGGCCTGCAAGATTGCCATTAAGTCACTGGGTGAGGCACCAACGGTATTTAAAGCACGCACGACTTCGTCTAAAGTAGGGCCAGGGCTTAACACAAGCAATTTATTTTTTGCCTGCGTAATCCCGATATTAGACTGGTCTGTTAATACGGTGACTCCTTGAGAACCTCCTTGAGGCTGATTAACCACACCCGTTTCTGTAATTGTCACGGTTAAATTACCATGTGAAACAGCAGCTGGTCCCACCGTTACATGTTTTCCGACCACAACGGTTCCCGTACGGGCATTTAAAACAATTTTTGCAGCCCCTTCTCCAGGCTCTAGCACGACATTTTCTAAAGTAGACAGCAAGGATACCCGATTAGACGCAGCTTTAGGTACTTTTACCTCGATGGCAGTGCCATCTAACGCACGTGCAAGTGGTTGCTGTAATCTGTGATTAATGGCTTCTGCAACACGTTTAGCGGTTGTAAAATCAGAACGATGCAATAAATACGTAATTTTATTGGTACCCGCCAAGGCATTGGGCGCCGCAACCTCAACAATCGCGCCATTGGGAATGCGTCCTACAACCGGCACATTTACTTTAACCTGAGAACCATCCCTACCACTCACCCCTAAGCCGTTTAAAACAATATTACCTTGCGCCATGGCCACCACTTCACCATTAGCTGCTTTTAAGGGAGACAACAACAACGTGCCTCCTCGTAGGCTTTTGGCATTGCCAATAGACGAAACCGTGACATCTATCGGCTGACCTGGTTTTGCAAAAGGCGGTAATTCTGCATGCACAACCACAGCAGCCACGTTTTTAGACTGGGGATTGATATTGGGGGGTAACTGAATCCCTAAACGCATCAGCATGGTTTTAAAGCTTTGTTGGGTAAAATTATTATCGTCTCCACTGCCATCTAAGCCAACAACCAGTCCATATCCCAATAAAGGATTGCTTCTTACGCCTGCAACAGAAGCGATGTCTTTTAATCGTTCTGCTCGCACGCCTGAGTAAAGCAATAACAGGACGACAAAAAAAACCATTTTAGCGTATGTTGTTTTCAACATTTCCATCATATTGGCATCCCTCCTGAATGAAAAAATCGTGTTAACCATCCTAATGTGTTGGTTTCTGCCAATGCCCCAGAACCGCTGTAAGTGATACGGGAATTGGCCACACGTGTAGACTGAACGGTATTATCGGGTGCAATGTCTTCTGAGCGCACAATCCCGGTAATGCGAATAAACTCTGACCCCTGGTTTAAGGTAATCCATTTTTCCCCTCTGATAACCAAATTTTTATTCGGGAGTACCTCAGCCACCGTGACCGTAATCCCCCCTTTTAATTCATTGCTTTGACTGGCATCTGCTTCCCCTTGAAAATGGCGATTGCCCTCAAGCATATTTTCAATATTGAGGTTTTTTCGGTTATTTAAGACCGTATTTTTTTCAGCCAAAGCAATTTTTGATTGTTTTTTTAAGCGTGTGCCCATGTCTTTTTTGGCTTGTGTTTTTTCAACCAAGGTAATGGTAATAATGTCCCCAATTTGATGCGCTTTTGTATCGTCGTACAATCCCAAACTTTGCTTGGGGTTGTACAAGCTTCCCATCACAGGCGGTAAGGGTTGGGGAATATCCGGCATCATGGGTGCATAACGGGGGTCGTCAGGTTCTGTTTTTACCATACATCCTGCAGTCAACACACTGAATGCAGGTATCAGCACAAGACATGCCATCCAGTTGAATACATTTTTCTCTTTCATAGGTTTTGTACCGCCGATTTTATCATGTTGTTTTCTGCTTCAACTGCCCTTACGTCCATTTCGTAGGCGCGTTGTAAGGCAATTAATTCCATTAAGGCTTCTACGACATTGACATTAGAATCTTCTAATGCCCCTTGAATCGTTTGACCAAATTCGCCCACACCAGGCTGCCCTACTTGTGGCTCACCGCTCGATAGGGTTTCTAGAAATAGATTCTTTCCCACCGTCTCAAGACCTTCTGGGTTATTAAAGTCTGCCAACTCAATGGTTCCAACGGTTGCTATCGCGTTATTGACTGTAGCAGTCACCACACCATCGGTACCGATATTGATTGCCGTTGCACCCGTCGGAATATTCAATTCTGGCAATAAGAGATGGCCTTCTGCTGTAACCAATGCCCCTGTGATTGGGTGTTGTTGAAAACTCCCGTCACGGGTGTAGGCAACACTGCCATCTGGTCGCTGAATTTGAAAAAATCCGCGCCCCTTGATCAAGACATCTTTGTCTCTATTGGTGGTATTGGTTTCTCCCTGCTCAAATCCTTTTTGTGTCGCGACAATACGCACACCAGTACCCAATAACAGTGCTGGGACAGTGTCAGCTTGCATGGCTTGTTGATCGTCGAATGCATTGATTTTTTGATACGGCAAATCAGCCGATAAAATCCGTGTCTTTTTGTATCCAGTGGTACCGACATTTGCCAAATCGTTTGACAATGCTTGCATTCGAACTTGAATGGCATTCATCCCTGTTAATGCAGTCGAGATAATGGATGACATGGTCTACTCCTTAGAATACTTAATAAGAAAAACGTAATATTGCAGCAGACACTTCATCTTGATGACGCGCCGCCTCTATACACTTCATATTGACATCCTGGTGTCGAGATAAACGCAATAACTCCATCAATTCCATCACCGCATTCACATTACTGCCTTCTAAAGACCCAATCTGCAAGGGTGCCATAGACGCTCTGTCTATTGGTGGTAACAGGGTATTTTCTCTTAAAGCAAATACCCCTTCGCTATTTTTTTCTAAAGCCCCAGCGGGTGGCTTGATAAGCGCTAAGTAACCCAAAGACAGGCTTGTTTCAGCAGAAGCACCCATTGGAACAATATTAATTTCTCCCTCTGCACTAAACCGTATCTTTTGTGCTTGCCCCACATAAATAGGATTTTCCTGTGTGTCTAATACCCTGTTGCCTGCTCCATTAGACAAATACCCTGCTGTATCAATCTGAAAATCGGCTCTTCTGGTATAATAAACGCTTGCCTCTCCATTGTTCTGTGTTGTACGACCTTGTACAGCCAGCCAATAGCCCTCAGGTAAAACAACGTCTAAAGCACGGCCCGTAAATCGAATGCTCCCCATAGATAAATCCGTCCCCACGACTTCGTTTTGTATAAACTGTGGCTGACTATTCGCATAATCTGCTTTAAACGCAGGGGTATCAATATTGGCTAAATTATTGACGTTAATTTGCTGTATACGCGCTGTTTGCATCGCCGCGTGCATACCCAAAAAGGCTACTCTATCCACAAGATTCTCCTACGGTTTTTAAGCCCTAATGCCCCAACTGCAACATACGCTCAATCATCTTTTTTCCTGATTCTATTAAATAAGCATTCACTTCTAAGGCACGACTTGCGCTCATGCTCTCTGTTAATTCCTCAATAATATTCACGGGAGTGCGATAAATATAACCATCCTTATCTGCCAAGGGATGCTGTGGTTGAAACTCTGGGATAGGGGCTTGATTTGCGCGCACAATATCCGTGACTTGAACCCCATTGCAGACGCCGTTTTCATCATACCGTGCTTCAAACAAGGTTTTTAGGGCTTGAAAACTGCTCGACTTTGTACTGCTCACCTGATTGGCATTTGCAATATTGCTCGCAATGGTATTTAAACGGAGTGCCTGAGCACGCATCGCCGAACCCGAAATATCGAATAACCGCATTAAACCATCCGACATATCTTATCTCCCTCCCGACAATACCGTATTAAGCGCTTGCAACCGATGGTTCATAAAAGTAATATTGGCTAGATAACGTAAGGTGTTTTCTGCATAGGCTGCATACTCGACATGACTGTCTACCGTGTTTCCACCCACGTGGGGCTGGGATGAAACACGCGTTTCTAGCAATGCGTGCATTGAATCGTTGCACCCCATACCGCCTACATGTTGGGGGTGTGTTGTCATAAGAGAGGGTGCTAACAAGCCATCTTGGGCTTGCGCGAGTGCCAATTTAAAATTGATGTCTTTTGGCTGATAATCTGGAGTAGAAGTATTCGCTAAGTTATGTGCCAGTATCTGCGCCCGTTGCACATGTACCGTTAAGGCTTGCTCATGTATCCCAAATATATTATTTCCTAACATTAACCGGCCTCCCTACACCCTTATTTTTATGGCTATGTGGGTAATTTTTGATACAAAAACCCTTTTTCTAATTCAATTCTGCGTATATCACTTAACTGTTTTGTATTCAGCTCCGTATTCCCTAAAAACAAATATCCACCGGGTTTTAATCGATCGGAAAGCCTACAGGCCACCGCATAACGTAAGTTTTTAGAAAAATAGGGCAAAATTTGGGTACAAAAAATCACATCAAAATCTCCCAAGGGATGTAAATTTTTTAAAATATCTTGTTCAATAAAGGTAACACGCTCTTTTTCTGGTGTTTTGACGGTATATACTGCTGACTGAAAGCCCGTCACTTGTTTAAAAAACTTTCTTTTTCTTAACCAAGAAACATTTTTTTCGAATACCTCTTTTGAGTATAAGGCTTTTTTAGCAAAGGCCAATGCCCGAATAGACATGTCCGATCCAATAATTTCTATCGTAGGTAAGGCATTTAAGGCAAACGCTCCAAGCACTTCTGAAAAACAACAGCTGATACTATAAGGCTCGTAACCTAAACCCGAACCCACGGACCAAACCCTAATAGCCTTTTGCTGACGTATAAACCATTGCTTTAAAAAATCGAGCATTTCTGTTTGTTCAAACCAGGTTGCTTCAGGAAAAATCACGGAATGCATCACTTTGTATGGATTGTCTGTCGCCAAACTCGATTCTGATTGAATCAGATTCCCCAGTTTGTTCTCAATGGTTTGTATAGCAGGCTTGTCTAACACCACACTATAACTGTGAAAAAAATCTTGCATTAAGGATTGGATATTTCGACCCATTCCAAATAATTCTTCTGAATAGCCTAATGCCATGACTGTATACCTTTGTTGCTTAACATTACACGATTAATACGCAAAAATCGGGCCCATTTATAAATAAGCACTTTGGCATTAAAATTGCTTATTTTATACACGTAAACCGTTCAAGGATGACTGAGATGCGTTTTGTTGTGAATAAAAAAAATCTTTTATTATTACTGCCACTCTCTGCAACCGTGGTGTGTGCAGAAGTATTTTCGCCAGAATTACTGGTAGACAATAGGTCATCCGGTACGATTCAACATTATTCGGCCCAATCGTTATTACCAGCAATTACCCAATTGCTTGTATCAAACCCTTTTTTAGAAAAATATGCGTCCTATGTCAGCGTAAAATTGTCTCCGACACATCCTGTAAACACCCAAATGGCTTGTTTACACAGCCCCCACTTATCGCTATTGAACAGCACAGGTATAAAATCACGTTTAACAATACAAGCGGAATGCGACTATCCAAACCCTTGGAAACAGCGCATCCCAATCCAACTCTCTATTTATTATCCTGTTGTGACCGCGCAAGAACCGCTACAACGAGGAAAACCGATCACGGAATCCCAGCTTAGCATTAAGCCTACGGATATTTTAAGCTTACGTGACGGCTTTTTTGACAATACTACGCCAGTGCTGGGACAAATACCCAAACAATCGATTGCACCAGGTCACCCTCTTTCCCAAAATAATATCGAAGCCCCTAAACTTGTTAAACGAGGCAATTTTGTGTCGATTGTTACCCATCGGCCAGGGTTTGCCATAGAAGCCCAGGGTAAGGCTTTAGGTGATGGCGCATTAGGTGCTAAAATAAAGGTAGAGAATATGGAGTCTAAGCGTATTATAGAAGGGATTGTGACTGGCCCAGAAAAAATAGAGCTATTTTTATAAAGCATGCATCTCGATACAGGAGTAATATATGTCTACGGAAGACGCTACCATAGAACTGAATGAACTGAATACAGTAAATGAGTCGCAGTACCTAAATTTAAAGAATAAAAAAATCAATTTGCTGAAAGAACAAGTTCAAACAGGGAAACTACCTATCATGAATAAAACTAATCCAGGTTTTGAAGATAGCTGTAATCGAATTTCGTGTCAAATAATTAAAAAAAATAATACAAAAATTTAAATTTAATTCTAAAAACCAGGAGTCTAAAATGAGCATAAATAACCTTGAAGATAAAGAGATTCAAGAAAAAATTTATGAAATACAAGAAAAAATAAAAAATAAAATAATTTCAGCAGGGAAGCGTGGATTTGATGGAGAA
>JBEAUL010000013.1:0-4445 GCA_041161475.1 Pseudomonadota bacterium
ACCGCTACTGGAACACAGGCATCGGACACCACCTGTACCAATTTTTCCTTAGACAATTTGGGCAACAGAAGCGCCACAAATACCACTTGCTGGTAAGGTAAGGCTTAACTGTCTCCAATATTCGATGAGGAAACGGTGGTTGTTGCTGCTGGTTGGGCAGGCTCCGCCTTAGCAATATCTAAGGCTAACAGGCCAATCCCTACACAAATAGCCATATCGGCTACATTGAATGTTGGCCAATACCAGCTTTTATAATACCACTGAATAAAATCAACCACTCGACCCGTTTCAATCCTGTCAAGTAAATTACCTAGGGCACCGCCAAACAACAAGCCAAGTCCTATAATAACCCGGGTAACCGACTGTTCTTTAGTTAACACACTGTGTAACCACCACAAGAGCACTCCCATCATCACCACAGCAAATGCGATTAACACCATGCGTTGCCAAGCCGCGCCATCGGCAAGCATGCTAAATGCAGCGCCCTGATTAAACGCCAAAGAAAAATTAAAGCCCGGAAAAACAGAGACCACACCTTTTACGCTGAGGGCATGCACTGCCCAGGTTTTTGTCATTTGATCGATAAAAAAAACCATCAATGCAATCATATGCCACCACAGTAAACGACGATTGGCAATTGCAGTCGTTATTTTAGGCATACTGTCGTACCTCTCCTTCACCCATGATATTGTCTACGCAACGTGGACAAATATCTGGATGGCTTGTCACTGTATTCACATCGGGACGACGATGCCAACAGCGCACGCATTTTGGGTCGGTTAAGGCATCGACCACAACCGCAATCTTGGGAAAATGGGGGCTCGGCATGGCTGTTGTGGGTTTTTCAGACAGGGGCCGTACCTGGGCTGCGGAGGTAATACAAAAGAAAGCAAGTTCATTTTTTAATTGCGATAAAGCTTTGTAAACGGCCTCATCGGCATACACAATGATGCTTGCTTCTAAAGCCGCACCAATTGTACCTGTTGCACGGGCTGCTTCCAGCGATTTATTAATGGCATCGCGTGCTTGTAACAAGGTCTCCCACGTCGTTGCATCGAAGGGTGTCTCTAAGGTCAGGTCATCGAATGCTGTATACCAAGTCACCCCGTGCACAGACATGTCTCTTTTCCCTGGTAAATATCCCCATGCTTCTTCTGCGGTAAAACTGAGGATAGGGGCAATCCAACGCACCATCGCTTCTGCCATATGGTATAACACCGTTTGCGCAGACAGGCGTGCATGGGCTTTTTTCTTCATGGTGTACTGTCTGTCTTTAATAATATCGAGGTACAATCCACCCAAATCCACAATACAGAAATTCTGAATTTTTTGATAAATTAAGTGAAATTCATAAGCATGATAGGCATTGATGATTTCTTTTTGTAAATTCGCTGTTTTAAACAACATAAATTTATCTAAAGCCAACAGCGCTTCTGTCGGCACCAATTCTGACCCAGGATCGAACCCATCTATATTGGCCAACAAGAAACGCAAGGTATTGCGGATACGACGATAGGCTTCACTGTTACGCTTAAAAATCTCATCTGAATAAGCCACTTCGCCCCGATAATCGGTCGAAGAAACCCATAAGCGCATCACATCGGCGCCCAGTGTGTTAATGATTTTTTCAGGTGCAATCACATTGCCCAGTGATTTGGACATTTTTCGCCCCTGTCCATCAACGGTATATCCGTGTGTTAACACCGCGCGGTAAGGTGCCTTGTTTTCTGCTGCCATCGCAGAAAATACCGAGGACATAAACCAGCCACGATGCTGATCTGAACCCTCCAGGTATAAATCTGCTGGAAAAGGGTAGGTAGGATGCACATCCAACATATAGGCATAACTTACACCAGAATCAAACCATACATCTAAGGTATCTTGTATTTTTTCATATTGATTGGCTTCCTTGGGTGGCAGCAATGAAGACAATGCTAATTCGTGCCAGGCTTCAATGCCGTTTTTTTCCACCAATTCAGCCACTTTTTCCATCAATCCCACCATATTGGGATGCAAGGCTTGGGTTTCTTTGTGCACAATTAAAGCCAAAGGCACGCCCCAGGTGCGTTGGCGCGAAATACACCAATCGGGACGGGTCCCTATCATGCCCTCTAAACGTGCCTTGCCCCACTCAGGAATAAAGTCGACCTTGTCAACGGCCTTTTCTACGGCCGATCGCAATCCTTGTTGATTCATGCTAACAAACCATTGGGGTGTTGCTCTAAAAATTAGGGGCGTTTTGTGTCTCCAGCAATGTGGATAGCTGTGCGCCAATACCGTTTCTGACACCAATTTCCCTTTGGCTTTTAGCACCTCTAAAATGGCCGCATTTGCTTTGTAAATCGATAGCCCACCCACCAATGGGATATCTGCTAAAAAACAGCCTTGGCCGTTAATTAAACTGTCGACAGGTAACTGGTAAGCTAATCCCACCGTATAATCGTCTTGTCCATGCGCAGGTGCAGTATGTACACAGCCTGTACCAGAGTCTGTTGTGACATGTTCCCCTAAAATAATGGGCACACGCTTATCAAAAAATGGGTGTTGCAATTGAATCAATTCAAAGGTTTTACCGAGTTGTCGGGTCAGTACAGTAACATCGGTCAAGTGATGACGTTCAACAAAGGATGACAGCAAATTATCGGCAATAATATATTGCTGTCGTTTGTTCTCTTCTAGGCTTGCTTCAAACAACACATACTCTACCGCAGGATGCAACGATACGGCTTCGTTTGCGGGTAAGGTCCAAGGCGTAGTCGTCCAAATGACAACAGCAGGAGAGGTGATATGAATGCCTGCTGCTTTCCACGCATTGAGTAAAGCCTTTGTTTCAGCATGATCGGATGTTTGATCAATAGAAAAAGCGACTTCTATCGAAGGGGACTTTTTATCCTGGTATTCTACTTCGGCCTCAGCCAAAGCAGAGCCACAGTCTAAGCACCAATAAACCGGACGATTCCCTTTATACAGATGGCCATTTTCAACAATTTTTTTAAAGCTACGGATAATATTCGCTTCATATCGATAAGACATGGTGTGATAAGGATGTTCCCAATCCGCTAAAATACCCAAACGAATAAAGGCCTTGCGTTGAATTTCTATTTGCGTATTGGCATAGGCTCGACACGCTTCTCTAAACGTTTTGCCATCGACCTTGACACCCGCTTTGCCGATTTTTTTTTCAACATTTAACTCAATCGGTAAACCATGACAATCCCAGCCCGGCACAAAAGGGGCTTGAAAACCACTCATGCGTTTGGATTTCACCACAATGTCTTTTAAAATTTTATTTAAGGCGTGCCCAAGATGAATCTCACCATTAGAATAAATCGGCCCATCCTGCAATAAAAACATGGGTTGCCCCGTTGCTTTATCCATAATGGTTTCATAACAACGGCTGGTCTGCCATTCTTCAACCTGGGCAGGCTCACGATGTGGCAAACTCGCTTTCATCGGAAAATTGGTATGCGGTAAATTTAAGGTATTTTTGTAATCCATTGTTGCGTGTTCTGTCTTTTCGGTGGTCATTCTTATGCTGCCTTTGTACTGCTGTATTTTTACTTTTCTGCCACTTGCACCTGTAGTGGCTGTAATAAATGATGCTTGCGTAAACCGCTTATCCAAAGTGTTGTCGCGTATAGAACCATACTCATGGCAATCAAACCGACTAAATGGGCGATACGCTCGGGTGTTGACCAAGCAACCCAGTGAGACAACGCTGGGCTGAAATAACACAATCCGGCTATCATCATACCGCCACTGGCCAATAAACGTAAGAGATATTGAACCCAGCCTGGTTCTGGCGTCATCATGCGACGACGCAGTAAAAGAATGCCTAAGGTCGTTGCATTAAACAAGGCTGACAGGCTAGTGGCCATTGCCAAGCCTTGATGGGCAAAGCTCGACACAAAGGCCAGGTTACCCAATACATTTACCAGCACAGTCACTATCGCAATTTTGACGGGTGTTTTAATGTCTTGGCAAGCATAATAAGCCGAGGCTAATACCTTGGCAACCATAAATCCAAGCACCCCTGGCGCATATGCCCATAGGGCTTTTTGGGTCATTAGGGCATCTTCGACATCAAAATGGCCCGATTGGTACATAAACAAGGTCACAATTAAAGGGCCAGCCATCATCCCTAAGCCAATCGCTGCAGGAAAAGCCACCAACAACACCCAACGCAAACCCCAATCAACCGTTTGAGAAAACGCAAGCGTATCGGCTGTTGCGCGATGCCGTGAGAGATGGGGTAAAACAACCGTAGCCAAAGCAACCCCAAAACCCCCCGAGGGAAATTCCATTAATCTTTCGGCGTAATATAACCAAGAGACGCTGCCCGTAGGTAAAAAAGAGGCAAACAGTGTGCTTAACAGTAAATTAAGCTGGTTAACCGATACGCCCAACAAGGCTGGGAACATCAAGGTCATCACGCGTTTAACACC
>JBEAUL010000101.1:0-16618 GCA_041161475.1 Pseudomonadota bacterium
CCATTTGAAAATCGTATGGATGTGTTAAATTTTTATTAAAATTTTTGATAAAATCAAGATTGATTTCTATAACAGGATCAATACCATAACATTCCCTAAATCCTTCGATGATGTATTGAAATCCTCGAAAATGTTGTATAATTTCCAATGTTGAATCAGGCAAATGAAACAACGTTTCTGATAAACAGTGAAAAGAACAGTTATGTCCGTAAGCACTGGCAAGTCCGTAAGCACTGGCAAGTCCGTATGCTTCGGAAGAATGTTCATATTGAAAATTTTCTTCTCGATGGTAATTTTTTATTTTCGAAGAAAATTGTTGCATTTCGTTAGTCTTCTTTGTTATTTCTTCGCTTACTTCATTTCTTTCATTTGAGTTTTCATCATAAAATGCAATCATAGCGCCCAGAGATTTTATCTCATCTGACATCTCTTGAAGCTGTTTAACTAAGTTCTGTTCGATACTAATTGCCATAAAAGTGTACCTACATTTATTGCTATTATAATTTAAAAAGTTAAAATACTGACTACTACTTTAGTATAAGCTAGGAATCTGAAAAAAAATAGTGCAATAGGCTGTTAAATACTTATTTCAAGGCATTTTTGGAAGTCGTAGTTCACGGAAATTACCTAAAAAGTCAGCAGGCATCCATGCCTTAATTGATTAACTTGATAACTTAATTGCCAAGATCGAAGCGAACTGTCTTCTTAGGTAGAACTGCTTGTCCAGCAAAGTGAGATTCTTTCTCTAGCGGTATTATTGCACCACCACCGTTATTCGGCTGAGAAAATATAATTGGGGACGTACTAGGGTCAGGCTCGCCCGCATTTGGATTTGTACTTGGGCAATTATATTCTTCTATTTCTACTTCTGATGGTTCATTATCAGTAAGAGAAACTTCTTCTTCGGAGGTAGCTTTAGCATTACCCGTGAAAAATGCCCATATCCCTCGGCAGGCTTCGACAAAAAGAGACCATAAATGGCTAAGACCAGACAGCAAACGGTCGAAGAGTGAGTCTGGTTGTAGTGATAACAGAATGGCTTTTTTACGTGTTATTGTATCTTCTAAGTTTTGTATTTCTTTTTCAAGGTTATTTTTACCCTCTAAGTAATTTTTTAGGTTTTTTTCAATTTCCTGATACCCTGTATCTTCTGGTCTTAAATAAATCTTAGCAGCAACGAGCTGACTCTGTGCGCTCTCTATGATTTCTTCAGTATCTTTTAAACTCCGTTTTTCTTGTGCTAAACGATTTTTAAGCTCAGCGAGCTCTTTTTCTAGGGTTTCTATTTCAATTTGTTTGTTTGTCATAAATCGTGTACCTACTTCTTTTTTGTTGATTAGTTAAAATATTTAAGTCAAAAAGATAACATATCTTCAAGTGTACCAAAAATGTTTGTATCAATGAATAGGGTAATATGCTTATAAAGGCTTTTTTTCCAAATGTTCTTGAGAAATACGCAATACATGATCGAGTAATTGCAACAAACGGTCTGGAATTTCGGGGAAACGCTCCACCCAATAAGGACCATTTTGGCGTATTTTGCGCAAAACACTTTTAAGTCCCATTTGGGTTTGCATCCAATGTTCTAAAAAAGGCTTTGCGGTACGCCATAAATCCAAGTCTGGATATAATTGCCGGCTTAAACCTTCTACGGTAATCAGTGTTTTTTGTAATAACAAAAATTGCGGTTGAATGTTCATGTCAAAGCGTTCTGCCGTTTGAAACAAGCGTAGAAGTGTTTTGCCAAAAGACATGTCCTTAAGGGGTTTTTCAAACAAAGGTTCGCTCACGGTGCGAATGGCCGACTCAAATTCTTCTACGCGAGTAGAGGCCGGCACCCAGCCAGACTCTACATGTAATGTCGCGACTTTTCGGTAATCACGCTTAAAAAATGCCAAAAAATTTTCTGCGAGGTAACGTTGGTCAGCCGTATTTAAAGTACCCACAATACCAAAATCAACGGCAATATACCGTGGTTTATCGGGTTGTGTGGCATCAATAAACAAATTACCTGGGTGTAAGTCAGCATGAAAAAAGCAGTCTCTAAAGACTTGAGTGAAAAAAATATGAATGATATTTTCAGCCAATTTCTTAAGATTAACCCCCTGTGCCTTTAGCCCGGCAATATCGGTAGTAGACAAGCCATACACGCGTTCCATGGTAAGAACTTGACCTTCTGTGTGTGACCAATAAATCTTTGGAATATACAATACATCAGAATGCAAAAAATGGCGTCTCAGTTGGGAAGCATTGGCTGCTTCTCGCATTAAATCCAATTCATCTAAAATTGTTTTTTGAAATTCTTGTACCATTGCCTTGGGTTTAAATCGTTTGGCTTTTTTTGAGTAACGTTCTAGTAATGTTGCAATCTTTTTTAAAATGGATAAATCATAACGTATGGTGCGATGAATCGTTGGGCGCAACACTTTGACGACAACGGCTTTCCCCTCATGTGTGGTTGCGGCATGCACTTGTGCAATCGAAGCCGAAGCCAAGGGTTTTAAATCAAAGTTGGCAAAAAGAATGTCAATAGGTTTCCCGAGGGAATTTTCGATAATCTGTTGCGCGACTTTGCCATCGAAGGAGGGGACTTTATCCTGTAATTTAGACAATTCTTTTAAAATAGGCTCAGGTAATAAGTCTGATCGTGTAGATAAGAGTTGACCAAATTTAACAAAAAGCGGTCCTAAAGTCTCGAGCGCTTGATGCAATCGTTCAGCTACAGGGGCAGTTGGTGGGGCAAAAAACCATCTGGTGGGTAAGCAACGCAATGTCCATTGAACCGGCTTTAAAATGTCAAGCTCAACCAATATGGCATCCAATCGATATTTTAAAATGACAATCACAATATAGATTAAACGAAAAAAAGTCTTAATACGATTTAACATAAGGATTTTTTGTTTAGATTTATATTTAATTGAGTGATATGCGCAGATAATCGTTCGATATCATCTCGTAATGTATCGACTGCTTCCATCCAATCCCTTACTTCTCTTGTCGTAGGCAATAATACCGTTTCGAATTGCAGGTATTCGGTGGTGTTATCGGCCAATTGATGGACACTTTCTGTAAGCCCAGTAAAGCGCCTAGCAGAAAATCGCGAAAGACGAACCGCTAAATTATCCCCAAGCCATGCGGATAATCGTTCGGTAAAGTCAATGGGAGGGTACTTGAGTGCTTGAGATAGGGTAAGTGCCAAAGTCAGATCGCCATTTAAGCATAATCCAAGGGTTTTTGCATCATGCATATTGCCTGTGCTTAATAAACGCATAAAAGCACGCATGGGTCCTGTAAAGCGCAGTGTAGGCGCTGGGTTGGAAAATGCACTGTGCATATCTTGTATGTTTAATTTTCCAGCATGGATAGATAATATCCAATTACCTATATCCGTGACAGTGACTTGAATGGCTTTTCCATCCAGTTGTTGCCAGACAGCATGATAAGCCGGGTGTCCATAGTAATGATTGATCAAAGCAGTGATTGGAGCAAACAACCGTGTGACGGCTAGCATTTACTTAAAACCCTTATGAATAGCCACAATACCACCATGCCAATTTTGGTATTCACAGCAGGAAAAACCCACTGTTTCCATCATGGACTTAAGCGTTTCTTGTGTCGGGTGTTTACGAATAGACTCTGCTAAATATTGGTAGCTCTCTGCATCATTGCATATCAGGCGACCTAAAAAAGGCAATACATGAAAAGAGTATCGATCGTACCAGGCTTGCAAAGTAGGGTTAATGAGATGAGAAAATTCTAAGATAACCAAACGACCACCTGGTCGTAATACATGATAGATATTTTCTAAGGCTTTGTTTTTATCGGTCACATTGCGCAGACCAAAAGCACAAATAACGGTGTCAAAGTAATGTGGTGAAAAAGGCAAGGATTCGGCATCTGCCTGCACCCACTCAATCAATGAAATAAGTCCCTCATCGATTAGCGCGCGTTGACCGGCTTGTAGCATGGCAGCATTAATATCTGCCAATACAATCTTGCCTTCTCCTTGCAATTTCGGGTGTATAAGACGGGTAATATCCCCTGTGCCACCCGCCAAATCTAAAATATGTTGCCCTGCTTGTATTTGGCATGAGGCGACAGCTGCTCGCTTCCAAATGCGGTGAATGCCTAAGGACATCAAATCATTCATTAAATTATAGCGCTCTGCAACCGAGCTAAACACTTGTCCCACACGGGTTTTCTTTTCCTCGCGTGGGATCGTTTCAAAACCAAAATGGGTATATTCTTTGTCCATTACAAAATAAATTTACTTAAATCTTCGTCGTTTATAATGGTACTTAAGTGTTCGTTTACATAAGTTTTATCAATCAATACGGTTTTGTCCGCATATAAATGGGCATTAAACGAGATGTCTTCGATAACCCGTTCTATCACAGTATGTAAACGACGGGCACCAATGTTTTCCACACGCTCATTGATTTCATAAGCAACTTCAGCAATACGATGAATCCCATCGGGTGAAAAAGCGATATGCACATTTTCTGTACCCAATAAAATTTGTACTTGCATGGTAAGAGAAGCATAAGGCTCGGTTAAAATGCGTACAAAATCTTCAGCTCTTAGCGCATTCAGCTCTACACGAATAGGAAGACGCCCTTGCAATTCTGGAATTAAATCAGCCGGTTTTGAGACATGAAAAGCCCCAGAAGCAATAAATAAAATATGGTCGGTTTTTACCATGCCGTATTTCGTGGTAACAGTACATCCCTCAATCAAAGGCAATAAGTCACGTTGAACGCCTTCACGAGAGACATCAGCCCCGCCACGATAATCACTGCGTTGCGCGACTTTGTCGATTTCATCAATAAAGACAATCCCAGATTGTTCTACACGCTCCCGGGCCATATTTTTAATGTCTTCATCATTGATTAATTTCGCCGCTTCTTCTTCTTGTAAAATTTTAAATGCATCCTTTACTTTTAATTTACGTTTTTTAGATTTTTCACTGGATAAGTGTTGAAACATGCTTTGCAGTTGATTTGTCATGTCTTCCATGCCAGGAGGAGCGATAATATCTACACCAATGGCTGCGCGAGAAACATGAATTTCTATTTCTTGATGGTCTAACGTGCCTTCTCTCAATTTTTTTCTAAACACTTGGCGTGCGGTCGAAGCATCTTTTTCTTCATGGTGCACCTCTTCTGTTAGGGTGTCTCGTGCTTTTTGCGAAGGCAGTAACGCATCCAAAATACGTTCTTCCGCAGCTTGTTCGGCCTGGTGCTTGATTTTTTCCATGGCTTCTTCACGCAACATTTTAACGGCGCTGTCGGTTAAATCACGTATAATGGAATCTACATCGCGTCCCACATACCCTACTTCAGTAAATTTAGTGGCTTCTACTTTAATAAAGGGCGCATTTGCCAATTTTGCTAACCGTCGGGCAATCTCTGTTTTACCTACCCCAGTTGGCCCAATCATTAAAATATTTTTGGGTTTTATTTCTGCCCGCATGCTAGGATCTACTTTGCTGCGTCGCTCACGATTACGTAGCGCAACAGCAACAGCCCGTTTGGCATCGTGTTGTCCGATAATATGTTTATCCAGTTCCTGAACAATCTGTTGTGGTGTTAATCCCGACAGGGTTGCGGGTAATAAAGGATGCGTATGCATGTTCATATAAATTATCCGTTATGTATCTCAAGGGCTTCAATGGTTTGATTGTGGTTGGTATAGATACAGATATCAGCGGCAATATCCAATGATTTGTGTACGATTTCTTTGGCACTTAAGTCGGTGTTATTCAGTAATGCAATGGCCGCAGATTGCGCAAAGGGACCACCAGAGCCAATGGCAATTAGGCCATGCTCAGGTTCAATGACATCGCCGTTGCCTGTAATAATGAGTGAGGCTTTTTCATCTGCAACAGCCAATAAGGCCTCTAATCGACGTAATGCTTTGTCTGTGCGCCATTCTTTGGCCAGTTCAACCGCTGCGCGTACCAAATGGCCGTGATAAGATTCTAGTTTTTTCTCAAAGCGTTCGAACAAGGTAAAGGCATCTGCTGTACCGCCGGCAAAGCCTGCCAGGACTTTGTCTTTGTATAGTCTTCTGACTTTTTTTGCATTGCCTTTTAAAACCGTGTTACCTAAAGAGACTTGCCCATCTCCCCCAATCACCACGCTATTGCCTCTGCGCACAGAGACAATCGTTGTTCCGCGAAATTGTTCCACCGTGGGTACCCCCTATAAAAATGTTGGTTCAGTCTACCATGAACTTTACAATGGGGGTAGATTTTACAGAAGTCTAGTGTCGACCGCTACAAGGGAGTTAAGTTATCTTTACCACTTAGGCGGATCTGAAGTCGCACATCATTTTGAGAATTGGCATATTGAATGGCGGTTGTGTCTGTTATTTTGTGTGATTTAAATAACTCTATAACGGATTGATCGAAAGTTTGCATGCCACTGGCTTTACTTTTTTCAATAAAATCAGGGATCTCAACAAAATCACCTTTGCGTATTCGGTCCGCGATAATAGCAGAATTCAGCATAATCTCAACAGCGGGCACAACATTGTCATCTTTTATCGTTGGCAATAACTTTTGGCAGATAATTGCATGCAAACTCAGTGATAAGCTGTTAAGCATGTTTTCACGATTTTTGTCCTGAAAGAAATTCCCAATGCGCTCCAGTGTCTGGTAAGTGTTGTTTGCATGTATCGTTGCAATGCATAAATGGCCTGTTTCAGCAAAATGCAGTGCACGAGACATTACCTCTGTGCTGCGAATTTCTCCAATCATTAAGACAGAAGGGGCCTGCCTCAGACTATTATGCAGTGCAATTTCATATGAAGCAGTATCTGTGCCCACTTCACGCTGTGTGATAATCGATTTTTTATGTTCATGCAAATATTCCATCGGATCTTCAATACAAATAATGTGCCCTGGAAAATGGGTATTTCTATAATCGAGCAAAGAAGCCAGTGTGGTGCTTTTACCCGCACCTGCCGGGCCTGAAACCACAATCAGTCCGCTTTTTTTCTCTATAAGCTTGTTTAAGCTTGGGGGTAACTGTAAACGTTCAAGTGAGGGAATGTTATTGTCGATCATCCTAATGACTGCGCTATACCGAGATTTTTGAACGTAAGCACTTAAACGAAATCGTCCCAACTTTTCATAGTCGAGCGCAATATTACATTCATTGGTTTCAAGTAAGGCTTGTTGTTGCTTTTCTGAGAGCGTAGAAAAAATAAGATCTTTAATCCCTTCTTTATCCAAAGAAGGAAAAGACAGTGGCAAATAGTTATTCTTTATTTTAACCGTCGGGGATACGCCAACGCTTAAAAACAAATCTGTTGCGCCTTGTTGTCGCATACTTTCTAGCAATTGATAAATATCTACGTTCATCTACGAATTACCCAGAGTAATATATGTGTTTATGCATGCAAATAAAATGATTTCTTTTCATTACACTTAGCCTGCAGTATAGACCTTCGGTACAAAGAATATGTGTTGTAAACGGTTGTATATGCGCTGCGTTCACAGCACTTCTTGCGGGTCGGTATTGATAACCCAACGAGCGCTGGTACGAATAGGGGATGCCTGTAGTTCAGCCAGGAGTCGATCAATCCAGTAATGTAAATCTTTCCTGTCCGAAGCCTGTACGACCAGTTGGGCGCGATAGTAGCCGATTTTTTTTTCCATTAATGCGGGAACAGGCCCCATGATGTGTACATGCCTTGTATTAAATTCAGGCTGACGCATCAATGATAGGCTTTTGTTTTTAATCCAAGTGAGCAATTCATTGGCACGGGTAGCGTGTTTACTTTCTGCTTGCCATAAAATTTGATGTGTGTAAGGTGGCAGTTCCATTGCCATGCGTTCGGCGAGGAGCGCTTCTGCAAAAGCCTTGTACCCAGATGTGAGTAAAGTGGTGAGCAGTGGATGTTCTGGGAAATGGGTTTGTAGTACAATTTCGCCTTGATGCTTTTCTCTTCCAGCCCGTCCACCAACCTGCATAATCAATTGCCCTAGACGTTCTTGACTCCGAAAATCTGCAGAATAAAAAGCTGCATCGATATCGAGAATGCCGACCAATGTCAGGTTTTTAAAGTGATGTCCTTTGCTGATCATCTGGGTGCCTAAAATAATCAGCGGTACACCCGTATGTATGGTAGAGAGCGCGGATTGTAATGCCTCAGGATGTTGAATCACATCTCGGTCAATCCGCACAATAGCGTACTCTGGAAACCACTCTGATACCGTTTTTTCGATTTTTTCAGTACCAATGCCGACAGGTTTCAGTGGCGTCGCCTGGCACTTGGGGCAGGCTGTTGGTGGAGTCGTTGTTGACAGACAATGGTGGCACTTTAAACAGTTTTTTTTGTGATGGTATACCAAAGAAGCATCACAGCGTTTACAGCGGGCTTTAAAGCCACAGCTTTCACAATATAATAAGGCCGCATATCCGCGTCGATTTAAAAAAAGCAATACTTGTCGATGATTGGCCAAGTGTTCACTTATTTTATGTCGGAGCGTTTCCGAAATACCAGAAACGGTTTTTTCATTTCTCGGATTGATTAAGGTAACCCGAGATGCTGTTGCATTTCCCGCTCTGTTGGGTAAAGTAACTGGCGTATATTTTCCCTGTTTAACATTGTGCAGTGTTTCTAGAGAGGGGGTTGCCGATCCTAATACAATGGGGCAGCCTTCTAAAGAAGCCCGCATTAACAAGACATCTCTTGCATGATAGCGCACACCAGTTTGTTGTTTAAAAGATAAATCATGTTCTTCGTCCACTACAAATAAGCCAGGATGCTTTAAGGGGACAAAGGCAGCTGAACGTGTGCCAATAACGATAGGTGCTAACCCTTCGGTGGCCATTTTCCAGTGGTAAAACCGTGTTGCTTCGCTAACACCAGAGTGTAAAACCGCAAGCGTGCATGAAAAGCGTTGCTCAAATCGAGATAAAGTTTGGGGGGTAAGTGCAATTTCTGGCACTAAAATTAAGGCCTGTTTTCCTTGTTTGATAACCGATTCTATGGCTTGTAAATAGACCTCGGTTTTACCACTGCCTGTAATCCCTTCTAGCAAAAAAGTATTGAATTTACCTAGGGAATCACGAATACGGTCAATGGCGCTTACCTGATATTCATTTAACTGTATTGCTTCTGATACAGTGGGTACAGTGGTACTCGAATGGTCTTTATGCTTTTTTTTACCTGCGCGCAATGGCCATGCATTGGTTTTTCCGCTACGCAAGCGTTTTGGTAAAAATAAGTTCCAGGCTTCCCCAGGTGGACAATGGTAGTAACGACACACCCACTGACTTAAGTGAAATAAAGTCGATGGTAATACCGGATCTGTATCCAGTATGGCCGTGATCTGTTTTAACTTATTCAATGGACAGTCGCTACTGTCTTTGATTTGAATGATAACGCCTGTTGTCGCGGTGGACTTTTGACCAAAAGGAACAAGAACACGTAGCCCTATAGGTAGCACATCAGCAGACAAGCCGTCTTTTGGGGGTAAATAATCAAAAAGTCCAAAGACAGGGCTCAATATGGCAATTTGCAGAAACATTAGGCATTCAGTTGTTGTGCAAGCTTGTTTGTTGCTATCACCAAAGCATTCACATTGGCCGGATCGCTGCTGGTATGTCCTGCATCACGCACAATCTGTAATTCAGAACCTGGCCAGGCTTTATGTAGGGCATATGCATTGTCTACCGGACATAAAATATCGTATCGTCCATGTATAATGACGCCGTTTAGGTTATTCATTTTATCAATATCATCGAGTAACTGATTGGGTCTTAAAAAAACCTTGTTTAAAAAATAGTGTGTTTGTGTTTTGGCTAAGCTGAGGGCCAAATGGGGTTGCATCAATTCTGCTAGACGATGTGGGTTGGGTTGTAGCGTACCACAGATAGCATGCCACTGCGCCCAGGCTTTTGCTGCCCCCATTCTAGCCAGTTCATCACTGCCATGAATGCGATTATAATAAGCTTGCAATAAATGGTTATGTTCTGGTTCCGGAATATGTGAAATAAATTCGGCCCAGGCATCAGGAAATATCCGGCTTGCGCCACCCGCTTGATACAACCAAGACAGTTCTTGTTCTCGACATAAGGTAATGCCACATAGAATTAAATAAGTAACCTGTGCTGGATATGCTTGCGCATATAAAACACTTAATGCGCTTCCCCAAGAGGTACCGAAGAGCACCCATTGTTTAATATTGAGATAATTACGCAAGGTTTCGATATCTTCGATAAGATGAGCGGTAGTGTTGTCTTCTGGATTGATGCATGGACTTGAATGGCCACAACCCCTCTGATCGAACAGTATAATGCGATAACAGGTGGGGTCAAAAAAACGACGGTGATCGGCATGACACCCGCCACCAGGGCCGCCATGCACAAATAAAATGGGTATTCCTTGAGGATTACCGGATTCTTCTGCATACAGTTGGTGGTTATCTGGGGTTTTTATGCCGTGAGTGGCATAGGGCTTAATCGGTGCAAACAATGTATGCATGGGACAATCCTTTAGGTGGTCGAAAAAGCACAAAGAAGGCGCTCAAAGCTTAACAAACCAATCCTTTGAAATCAACTTAAGCGCGGGTTGGTCTGGTTTTTCGTAAGTCGGCTTTTCGTGAACGAGACCGATGCTTGAAGTCAGCAATGTAGTGAAAGATACGACTCATCAGCAAGGCAAATGCGCTGTTTCCCATGACATTGGTTGCAGTAAATAAGGGATCGAACAAATAATATAAGGCGGTGATGATAGAAGACATTTGACTGTCAAAACCAAGATATTGTTGCAAGATGGGTAACATAACAATGATTCCGCCACCAGGAACGGCCGCGACTGAAAATTTGTATAGCACAAAAAAAGTTGAAAATAAGAAAAACACCTCTGGGGTTGGCATGGAGTGCCCAAATGTACTCAGTAAGGCGAGCGCCATCAAGGGAATGCCAATGCTGTCACCAACCAAATGGATATTAACTGTGGTAGGTAGTACGGCACGAATCACATCTTGTCGTTCTCCCTGATGCTCTGTAACACTGATATTAACGGGGAGGGCTGCCATACTAGACATGGTTGAAAAACCCATAATACCAGCAGGCAGTATGTTTTTAATCAGTTGGATGCATTGCTTGACGCGAAAACGGGCAACAATTAAAAACAAAAAGCTGAGGTATAGAATATTAACGAGCGCAAGCAGACCCATCAAAGGCAGGTATTTTTGGATGATCTGCATTAAGATGCCGTCGTGTTGCATTTTGAGCAAAAACCCAAGCATAAATATAGGCAGTAAGGGCACGAACCCTTTCTCCAAAAAAGTGGTCACGCCTTTTTGTGCGATGCGGTTAAAACGCACGGCTGGGGCAAAATGTATCAATGAAAAAAATGTCCCTGCGAGAAAACCCGCGATAAGTGCCCATTCATTGGGGATTTTGTATGTACTGAAGTCCAGTGACCACAATGCCGGCAATGCCAGGTGGGTATCTTTAACAAAATGTACTTTTAGTTTTAGGAGCGGTAGGATGGTGTCTCCGAGCACGTAGGCAATGGTTGTTGAAAAAAAGTTTGAGCAACAGACCAAAGCAAATAAGGCCAGTACAAAGATAAAAGCTTTTTTCTGATGAATGAGCATACCGTTCATTAAACAGCTGAAGATAATGAGGGGCAGAACGGTGAGTAAAATCTCTTTTAGGCTTAAGCTCAAGGCGTATAACCCTGATTTTAAAGGCAGAGGCAATAAATGACCAAAGAATCCTACAAAAGCGATAATCAATAAAAGTTTTATAGATAAATTTATTTTCATGATGTTCCTTGAGGCCCCCTCTTTTGTCTTACGTTGATTTGAGCAAATATCTTACAAAAACGACAGTTATTTGGCTCTATTCAAGTTATACCCAAATATTGCATCATAGGTATTGTCAATCTCCAACCGACTATAATTCGGTTTTTTGCCCAGGTCCTTCACCTGGGCTTCTTTTTTTCGGGGGCTGGCTTAGTATAGCTGGTTTTTATTGACGACAGGTATTAACCACGTGCCGCCTTCTTACGTTCATGTTCTTTTAAAAACCGTTTGCGTAAACGAATATTTTTGGGTGTGATTTCGACCAATTCATCGTCTTCAATGAATTCTAGCGCGTATTCCAGGGTTAGACGAATGGGCGGGCTCAACACAATATTTTCATCAGAACCAGCGGCACGAATATTGGTCAGTTGTTTTGCTTTGATGGGGTTTACTTCTAGATCGTTATCTCTGGTATGAATCCCGATAATCATCCCTTCATAGACTTCCGTTTGTGGGCCAACAAACAGTTTTCCTCGAGGCTGCAGATTAAAAAGCGAATAGGCAGTGGTTTTACCAACGCCATTGGCAATCAATACGCCGTTGTTGCGCTTAATGGGTGCCACGTTTTCTTGTAAAACGTCATATCTGTCAAACACGTGCGTCACAATGGCAGAACCAGAACTTAAGGTTAAGCATTCGCCATGAAAGCCAATCAACCCACGGGAGGGAATATCGTAATCTAAACGCACTCTGCCTTTCCCGTCCATGATCATGTCCAGCATTTTTCCGCGTCGTTCACCCAAGCGTTGCATGATCGCACCTTGATAAGTTTCTTCCACATCAACAACCAGTTGTTCAAAGGGTTCATGCACAACGCCATCAATGGTTTGTAAGATAACCTGTGGTCTAGAAACAGCAAGTTCATACCCTTCTCTACGCATGGTTTCAATTAAAATCCCTAAATGTAGCTCACCGCGACCCGAGACTTTAAATTTATCAGCGTCTTCTAACTCTTCAACGCGCAAAGCAATATTGTGCTTGGTTTCTTTAAATAAGCGTTCGCGTAATTGACGGCTGGTAACAAATTTGCCTTCTCTGCCCATCATGGGGGAGTCATTGGTTTGGAAAACCATGCTGATTGTTGGCTCGTCTACACTTAAAGGCGGCAACATTTCGGGTTGTTCTCTGGCACAAACAGTGTCTGAAATATACAAGTCGGGAATCCCTGCGATCGCAACAATGTCACCGGCTTCAGCTGCTGGGATTTCATGACGTTCTAGGCCCATATAGCCAAAGACTTGTAGTACGCGACCCTGACGAACAACACCATCACGGTTGACAATGCTCACTGCTGTATTGGCTGGCAACAAGCCACGTCTGACGCGACCGATACCAATCACGCCGAGGTAATTAGAGTAGTCAAGTGAACTGATTTGCATTTGAAAAGCCCCTTCTAGCTCAGCAGGTGGAGGGGGCACTTCTCTGGCAATGGTTTCAAACAAGGGGGTCAAATCTTCGCTGGGCTTGTTTAAATCCAGCGTAGCAAAGCCTTGTAAGGCTGATGCATACACAATCGGGAAATCAAGTTGTTTTTCGTTGGCACCAAGGCGATCGAATAAATCAAATACTTGATCAACCACCCAATCAGGACGGGCACCTGGACGGTCAACTTTGTTCACAACCAAAATAGGGTTAAGACCACACTCAAAAGCTTTTTGTGTCACGAAACGGGTTTGTGGCATAGGTCCATCTACTGCATCGACCAATAAAAGCACAGAATCGACCATCGACAAAATACGCTCTACCTCTCCGCCAAAATCCGCGTGGCCAGGGGTATCCACAATATTAAACCGATAGTCGCCCCATTTAATCGCCGTATTTTTTGATAAAATCGTAATCCCACGTTCTTTTTCTAATTCATTTGAATCCATGACACGCTCTACTTGAGTGCCTCGGTTGCTCAAAGTGCCAGATTGTCTGAGTAGTTTATCAACCAGGGTTGTTTTTCCGTGGTCAACGTGGGCGATAATAGCGATATTTCGTAGTTGTTCAATCATATATGTACATCTTATTGTTGCATGGGGTTTTGTTGCGCTACCGGAGGTACTTCAAGGTAGGGGTCTAAATTAATTGTAAAATTTCAGTCTCACACTTTACCTAAATTTACGATATAGAGCAAGTGTGTATACATGTAATAGTGACCTAGAAGGTATTTGAAAAAACGTCCTCTCTAACCGATACTTACAGTTAAAGTGAGGCTATTTTGTGAAAGGAGCCTTAATGGGAAAAATGGTACTACACCCAACCCCCATTGCCCAGTGGCAAGCATTGGTGAGCGAAGCGTCTATGTCGCTGGGCACAGTTGCATTGTCAGAAGAATTAGAAAGCTATCTGGTATTTCTACTCATGCGTTTTATGGACAATGCAGAATTGTCTGGTAGCGTGATGGCCATCGAATTTTTAAACAGTGTCGACCGCGTTAAAACAGCCAAAGAGGCCTCTTTACGGGAGGTAGGGGACAAATGTTTACTGTTTGCAGGCTTTTTCCCAGAGCTTGCGCGTCGTCGTCGTGTTAACATGAGTTACTACGTAGAGCTGGGTCGCAGTGCCTATGCAAGCTTATCTTCCGTGCATCATCAAACATTTTCAACGTTATTCGCCCGATTAAGTCATGATTTTATACTGCTGGTCGATATATTACATAGTATGCGTGCGTTGGATACACAAAAAGAAGCATTAGACGTAATGGCGGCAGAAGAACTGTGGCGTGATACCAATAGTCAATACGCTAAAAGCATCTTAAAAAAATATTGTCCCACGTTTTCGCCTATTCGAATGTCACATCACGGTGGCAACGTAAAACAGTAGTCTTAAACAGTGCGGGTGTTTTTTATGACGGTGGCGAAAAAAAGTAAGCGTTGTGTGACGATTAAGTGGCTGGTCGCTCTGCTGATATGTTTGTCTGGGACCAGCAGTGTATCAGCCGAAACAAAAGTATACAAGCAAGTTGATCCCAACGGAAACATCACGTTTACCGATACCCCCCCCATTTACAATACACAAACCGTCGAAGAAATTACCGTGAATGTGCATTCTTCGGGTGTCGTGTTAGACAGAGAATCGCAAGAGAACGAATCGACCGAACATTTGGAAAAATTAAATAAAGAGCAAGCAGAAAAAGAAGCCACTGAAAAGGCTCAGGCAAGCATCTCCAAGAAAAGTTATAGTATCAGTATCACCACGCCTAAATCTGGACAAATGTTCACGCCCGATACACTTGAGATTATATCCGGTGTAGAAGTGAGCCCGCCTTTAGAAGCGGGTCATCGCTTACAAGTTTTACTGGATAACAGTCCGGTATTACCCCCTCAAAGAGAATTGGGCTTTAAGTTACCCTTTTTACCTGCAGGTAACCATGAGCTAAAAGTGCAGATAGTTGGACCTGAGGGGGAAATTTTAAAAGAAAGCGCACCCGTGAAGCTTACGCAAATGCGCGTCTCGTCCCCAGAGCCATTGCCGCAATAGGGACAGAAAATATGGAAGATTTTCTCTGTCTTGACCAATTATTGACCGAAGAGGAGCGATTAACCCGCGACAGTATTGCACGTTTTTTGGCCGATAATATCTTGCCAGAGATGAGAGATGCGTTTGAATCAGCGACTTTCCCACCCCATTGGATAGCTTT
Organism: Pseudomonadota bacterium; assembly: GCA_041161475.1. GTDB lineage: Bacteria > Pseudomonadota > Gammaproteobacteria > UBA6186 > Azoamicaceae > JBEAUL01. Next base: position 15,456 of record JBEAUL010000101.1, read on the forward strand.
GTTAGCAAAGCAAGGTTTATTAGGGATTCGGTTGCCCGAGACGTTAGGGGGTCTAGGAGCCAGTGCCGTTCAATATGGGTTGATTTGCCAAGAGCTAGAACGAATTGACAGTGGCTTACGCAGTTTTGTCTCTGTTCAAAATTCTTTATGTATTTTTCCCATTTGGCGTTATGGGAATGCAGAGCAACAGAAATACTTTCTACCTAAAATGGCATCTGGTGACTTAATTGGCTGTTTTGGGTTAACTGAACCCGATTCCGGTTCCGATCCGGCTGCTTTAAAAACAACAGCCAAGAAAGTAGATGGTGGTTGGCGTTTAAACGGAAATAAATTGTGGATTACAAATGCTGCTATCGCAGATTTAGCCATTATTTGGGCGCAAACTGTTGATGGCATCAGAGGATTTGTCGTGGAAAAGCATTTCCCTGGATTTCAAGCAATAGAGATGCACCATAAAGGTGCCTTACGCGCCTCCGTCACCGGTGAAATTGTATTACGGGATTGCGTCGTTCCCGATACCCATTATCTACCTGGAACTGAGAAAGGCCTGAGCGCCGCATTGAGCTGTTTGACTGAAGCGCGTTACGGTATTGCTTGGGGCGTTATCGGTGCCGCAGAAAATTGTTACGATATTGCACGTGACTATTGCCTACAAAGAACTCAGTTTGGGCAACCGATTGGTGGTTTTCAGTTGGTACAAAAAAGCTTGGTTGATTTGTTGATTGAAATAACAAAAACACGGTGCTTTAACCTACAAATAGGACGTCTAAAAGACGAAAATAAAGCCACTTTTGTGATGATTTCAGCGGCAAAGCTGAATGCTTGTCGCATTGCTTTAGATGTTGCACGAGAGGCGAGAAATCTATTAGGGGCTAATGGCATTAGTCTAGAATTCCCCATTATGCGGCACTTAAGTAATTTAGAAGCCGTTTTTACCTATGAAGGGACCGATAACATTCACCACCTCATTGTGGGAAAACATATCACAGGCTTGTCGGCTTTTGGGAAGTGACTGCTCCCCGCCTTCCGCTAACGCTTCAGACGAGGCTTCTTGCTTCATTGGCCACAGCTTGTTTACTCGACAAGTCTTACGCTAGGCCTCCACAAGCTGAGACGGACAGCCCTGCCGCCTTTAACTCGAGTATTGTTCGTTGTTTTATGTT
>JBEAUL010000007.1:0-11329 GCA_041161475.1 Pseudomonadota bacterium
CTGGTTCAGAACTGGAAGAAAAAGCCAGCCCGGGGGATTTAATCAATGGGGCCCCTATCGTAGTATTGATCAATGGAGGCTCTGCTTCGGCTTCCGAAATTGTTGCAGGCGCCCTACAAGACCATCACCGTGCACTTGTGTTAGGCACTCAATCCTTTGGAAAAGGTTCGGTTCAAACAGTAATCCCCATGAAAAATAAACGGGGCATTAAGCTAACCACCTCTCTTTATTACACCCCAAGCGGTCGCTCGATACAAGCCACGGGTATTATTCCAGATATCACAGTACACCGTTTAAACGTAGAGGGTGATAAAGATGAAGACTTTAACAGCTTATATCTGAGAGAAGAGGATTTACAAAATCATTTAAATACCGACAATGCAAAAAAACAGGCGCCTGCACCAGAAACAACTAAAAACAACGCCGTTGGACTTTTTTCAAAAATAGGGGATACACCCAAAGATGCAGAAAACGATGCGCCTTTGTATAAAACAGATTTTCAATTATACGAAGCACTCAATATTCTAAAAAGCTTGGAGCGTCAACAAGCGAGGTAATCCTCGCTTAGGGCAATAACTGCTTTGCTCCTTGGGCCAACAAGCGCTCGGCAACAAGAATACCAATATTGCTGGCTTCCATGCGTCTGCAACTGTGCTCTGCTCGAATGATTTTTTTTCCATCGGGACTGGCCACCAAACCATGCAAATGCAACACTTGATTGTTTTTTATGGTAGCAAATCCCCCAATCGGGGTTTGACAATTGCCTCCCAAATGCGCATTCATTTGCCTTTCTGCTGCCACTTCAAGGGCTGTGTTTCGATCGTGTAATACCGTTAAACGAGACAATACGGCTTTATCATCGGCACGACACTCAATAGCTAAGGCACCCTGGCCAACGGCGGGCAATATTTCTGAAAAATCAAATACTGTGCGAATATCCGTACGACGACCCAAACGAACAAGGCCAGCAACAGCCAACAAAATGGCATCGTATTCTTTGTTTGCCAATTTTTGTAAACGCGTGTCCACGTTACCGCGTAAAAAGCGTATTTGAATATCTGGACGCAAGAAAGTCATTTGCGCTTGTCTTCTTAAACTGGACGTGCCTACCACTGCCCCAGGAGGCAATGATTGCCAATCATTGTATGTCACAGAAACAAAGGCATCTCTTGGATCGACTCGGGGAGGAATGGCCGCGATAGTCAGCCCTATGGGTAATTCCGCCGGCATATCTTTGAGAGAATGCACAGCAAAATCAGCTTTTTTCTTTAACAAGGCGTCTTCTAAGGATTTGGTAAACAATCCTTTTCCACCAACCTTATTCAAGGGGATATCTAATTGCTTATCTCCCTCAGTGTCTATTGGAATAATCTCAATGTTAACACTCGGATCGTGTTTTTTGAGTTGATCAACCACCCATTGTGTTTGCGTCAATGCCAAACGACTGCGCCGAGTGACCACCCGAAGCGTATCGCCACGCTCTGTTTGTGCAAAAGCAGTCATTTTAGTCACAAGACTTTGTTCGCCAATCGGTTATTTGTGTCTGTAAAAATCTTTTAATATCCGTAATTTCATCTGGTACGACCGCATGCGCCATGCTATAGGTATGCCACTGAACGCCATATCCAAGCGTTGTCAATCTATCCCGACACATTTGTCCCATATGCAATGATACAACAGGATCAAAAAGCCCGTGGGCTTGAAAAATAGGCGTCGATTGATTCGCCACTGTTCTTTCTGCTGACAATTGCTCTGCCAAGGGCAAATAGGTTGACAATCCTAAAATGCCGGCCAAAGGCCGCTTGTAGCGCAAACCTGTGTATAGCGCCATTGCACCACCCTGAGAAAATCCAGCCAAAAAAATACGATGACTTGGAATACCCGCAGCCTCTTCTTTTTCTATTAAATGGTTGAGCATCGATTGCGCGGCTACAATCCCAGTCTCATCCTCTTCGTCAGCCAATCCTAAGCCATAGATATCATACCAAGCCCGCATGATCATTCCCTGATTCACGGTGACAGGCCGTTTAGGCGCATGCGGAAACACAAAGCGAATATGATGCTCATTTAACAAGCCAAGATGATCGACCAATGGCACAAAATCGTTACCGTCGGCACCCAATCCATGCAAAATAATAACCACACCAGTGGGAATGGCTTCTGTGGGAGGATTTAACTCAATTGTAGAAGGCACATATAAAGACATACTGTGAGTGTAACACGATCCATGTTACGATAGGTAGATGACACGCGATACAATGGTTTTACTCATACTAGACGGATGGGGATATTTGCCAGACTCCCCCCATAACGCCATCACGCAAGCCAACACGCCCTGCTGGGATCGTTGCTGGACAGAGCGCCCCCATGTGTTGCTGGAAGCCAGCGGTACAGAAGTTGGTCTTCCCGAAGGGCAAATGGGTAATTCCGAAGTTGGACACTTAACCATTGGCGCTGGCAGAATTGTTGATCAAGACTTAACACGCATTCAACGCGACATTGCAACAGGACATTTTGCACAACATCCTGGCCTATTGTCCGCCTTATCCATTGCAAAAGCCCAACAACGCGCAGTGCACTGCATTGGTTTACTCTCTCCGGGTGGGGTACACAGCCACGAATCTCATTTATTGGCCCTACTAGACATTGCAAAACAACAGCTGTGCTCAACTGTCTTTGTACACGCCATCTTAGATGGACGAGATACCCCACCGAAAAGTGCGCTATCGAGTTTATCTGCCTTATCCAATGCCTGCGCGAAAACCGGTGCCAACATTGCCTCTATCACCGGGCGCTATTATGCCATGGACAGAGACAACCGCTGGGAACGCACCGAACAAGCCTATCGTTTACTGGTTGATGGAAAAGCGAATTACAGCGCCATCACTGCACAAGCGGGTTTAAACGCCGCATACGCCAGGGGCGAGCACGATGAATTTGTCCAACCAACGCTTATCACCCTTAGCAACCCCAACATTCCCCGAGACAACACCTTACCCCCGCAAACCATTCAAAAAGGTGACCTGGTTATTTGCTTTAATTTTCGTTCGGACAGAATGCGCCAACTGTGCACCGCATTAACTGCTCCCAAGTTTGATCCCTTTGATCGCCCTCATTATGCGAATTTGGGTAAATTCATGACATTTACAGACTATAATTCAACGCTAAATGCAGAAGTTTTATTTCCCAACCCGCCCTTAACACACATGTTAGGAGCTTATTTGGCTGAAAATAATTGTACACAGCTTCGCCTAACAGAAACAGAAAAGTATGCGCACGTTACTTTTTTCTTTAACGGGGGACATGAGGAACCCTTTAAAAATGAGGAACGTGTGCTGATCCCTTCAGAAAAAGTGGCTACCTATGATTTATCACCCAGCATGCGTGTGGTGGAAATTACAGATAAACTGATTGAATCGATTCTATCGAAAAAATATGACTTTATTTTGTGCAATTTTGCCAACGCGGATATGGTGGGACATACGGGAAAATTAGAGCCAACGATTCACGCCATTGAAGCCATCGATACCGCTTTGGCACGCATTATACCAGTCATTGAATCTTCTGATGCCCAACTACTGATTACTGCTGACCACGGGAATGCAGAGTGCTTATTTGATAGCCTCAATCAACAACCCCATACGGCGCATACTACTTCAAAAGTTCCTTTGGTATACATCGGTAAAAAAAATATAATGGCTAAGCAAGCACAAGGCACCTTAAAAGATATTGCCCCCAGTCTCTTATCGCTTAAAGGATTTAAGGTCCCACCTGAGATGACGGGAACACCCTTATTTGTCTTGAAAATACAGGAGTATGAATGACATTTCACCGCAAAAAAATTCAACCACAGAACTTTTATGCTCATCGGCACCCTTGCTCACTTTTCAAAAAAAGTCACTGATACTACCCGCCCTTGATTTAAACGACACAATATCTGATGGGTTGAAATCAGTAAATAGAAATAAAAATAATCATCCATGTAATCAAAAAAAGGATATTCAAATGTATCGACCCTTGTGTTTGGACACAGCAACAGAGCAAAAAAATCACCACAATAAAACAGAACGATATCTTGAAAACGAAACCTTTTTAAGGGCTACGTTTAACACCATGAATGTGCGCAAAGCTCCTCGAAAAACAGAAACTATTCTAGACATATTAATCGAGATCAATACGGCTGAAGCACGTACTGAAACACTTGAAAGCATCGATATTGCACCGGATTCCTCTCCAGAGGATGGTTTTAGCGACAGTGAACACTCTCTTCATGCTTACGTAAAAAACCGCTTCTAACCAAGATCTGCTTAAACAACGCATTTACAATGCGTAGCAAACTGGTTATGATGAATTTCTATTTTATGATGGGTATCGTGTGTTTATGTTTTCAGAAATCATTCCTTTTTTAACAAAACATTGGCTATTGGCCAGCAGCTTTTTTCTGGTTTTAGTCCTTTTTTTATGGCACGAACACTTGTATCGTCAAGAAGTGGAATCTCATTCCTTTAGCCCCGACCAATTGGTTATTCAAATGAATCACCATCTGGTTGAGCTTGTCGACTTACGCACAATAGAGCAACATGAGGCAGGTGCTATTTTGGGTTCAATACAAGTGGATCAAGATGCGCTGGATAAAAAAGTAACAGCTTTACATAAAAAAGCACCCGCCAAAGTCATTGTGTTGATTGGCGAAACAGGCCATGAAGCAGCCACATTGGCCAGCAAAATACGAACAGAAACACTGCCTGTACGCTATTTGTCTGGTGGCATGCAAGCCTGGAGAGAAGCGCAGTTACCCACAGTAAAACATCCAAAAAAATAACGGAAGCCTAATCAGATGACCACAGCAAAAGTCCTTGTATACACAATCGAACGCTGTCCGTATTGTGTTAACGCAAAAAATCTTCTCAACTTAAAAAAAGTCGCTTTTACGGAGATTCGGGTAGACGACAATCCCACAGAGCGCACCAAGATGGAAGCCTTAAGCGGTCGTCGTACTGTTCCCCAAATCTTTATTAATGACCAGTCTATTGGTGGTTTTGATGACTTAAAACGCTTAAACGATGCTGGCACACTGGATAAATTGCTTGAATCCTAACCAAACAGATAAAAGGGATGAGCGTAGTCAACCATGCCTGAATTATGATAGTATCGGATTTTACCGATTAATCGCCTAACCGTGTAGCAAAGGGACCTATAAACCATGAGTAGTGAAACAACACAAACCCCCCCTTCAGATTTTGTTTTCAGCATTCACAATATTTATATCAAGGATGTCTCTTTCGAGTCACCCAATACGCCCGCGATCTTTAGAGCACAATGGCAACCTAAAGTAGATCTTGATTTACAAATGAGTTCCCAAGATTTGGGCGAGCATCTGTATGAAGTCGTTATTCACTTAACGCTTGGAATTAAGTTAGCAGATGAACAAACTGCTTTTTTAATTGAGTTAAAACAAGCAGGCATATTTGCATTACAGGGATTAACTGCTGAGCAGCTAGAGCGGGCTTTATCAACCACCTGTCCCGAAATTTTATTCCCCTATGCGCGCGAAGCCATTTCTAGCTTGGCTATGCGCGGTGGATTCCCTCAGTTAGCGCTACCACCCATTAACTTTGAAGCGATGTATCTACAACACATGAGCCAAAAAGAAGCTGGCGATACAGGAAGCAAAGGCCAAACATCGCAAACCGAAAAAGAAGCTGTGGTGCACTAAACTATGTTTTCTATGCTTGGAAATGGATCTTGGGGCACAGCCATTGCCATTCATTTGGCTAAACAAGGTCACCCTGTTTCTTTATGGGGTCGCGAGGAAGATTTAACCGCGATCTTAACTGAGCAACGTATCAACACACGCTACTTACCTGGTGTCAAGCTGCCAGACAATATTGCGATTGAGTCTAGCCTAGCATCCGCGATGGCTGCCTCTAAGCAAATTATTGTTGGTGTACCAAGCCATGCTTTTGCTTCTTTGTTAACGTCAATCAAGCCTTACTGGACTGCTGAGCATCGTCTGTTATGGATAACCAAAGGTCTGGATGCAGACAGTGGCGCTTTTTTACACAGCATTGCTGAGCGTATACTCGGGGCTGTTCCCATGGCCATTTTATCAGGGCCCAGTTTTGCCAAAGAAGTTGCTGTTGGTTTACCTACTGCGGTGGTTGTGGCAACAAAAAATGCCAAATGGGGTCATGATTTGGTTACCGCTTTTTCAGGACCACAGTTTCGCATATACCCCAGTGATGATTTAATCGGAGTACAAATTGGCAGTGTCGTCAAAAATATCGTGGCGGTAGCTGCCGGTATTGGAGACGGCCTTGGTTTTGGCGCCAATGCTCGGGCGGCGCTGATTGCCCGTGGCTTGGCCGAGATGATTAGACTGGGTGAAAAGCTGGGTGCGCAACGCGATACGCTGATAGGTCTTGCAGGTTGCGGGGACATGATTCTCACTTGCACCGATAACCAATCACGAAACCGCCGTTTCGGTTTGGCTCTCGGTACCGGAAAAACACAGGACCAAGCAGTAGCCGAAATAGGTCAAGTTGTCGAAGCCATTCACAATGTTGCTCAGGTACATGAATTAGCCTTAAAAACAGGCGCAGATATGCCAATTACAACCGCTGTGCGCGATATATTGAATCACGTGACCTCCCCTAAAACAGCAGTTGACGCATTGTTTGCTCGCCCAACGAAGGCAGAATATTCCTTGGCAAATTGGCATGAAATCGTCTAATCTTAGGTTACGTAGGCGTTTAGAATACGTTTTGCTTTTAATATTTCATCAACTAACTGTATAAGAGGAATCGTTCCATGAAAAAATTAGCTCGCTTCGTTGCTGTTAGCCTTTTAGCTGCTCCTTTTGTGATGTTGAGTGGTTGTTGCAATAAATGCAAACACCACCATCATGCGCACAAGCATCATGTAGTAGAACAAATGCAAAAAGAATGCGGTGGCAAATAAGTTACCGTAAGCTTTTCGTTAAAAAAGCCCCGAACGCGTCGGGGCTTTTTTTGCCTATTCTTTTTTACCAAGGCCCTTCTGCGGCATACTGTGCAGCCAAATAACGGGAATGCCAGTCAACTGCATGCACTCTAATGTAATCTACCTTGGCACGATGTAAAGCCCCAGAAATCCCTAGGGTCTCTACGTCTCTTTCTGAGGCATACACCTGAGTAAAGGCTTGCATAAAAGACTTCCGAGAATGACCTACCAAGATCTGAACCCCCAGTGCACGTAAGCGTGCTATTTGCTTAATGAGTTGTAAAGACTGCCCCACTGTTTTACCAAAACCAATGCCCGGATCTAAAATAATCTGCTCTTCGCGCATACCCGCTGCCACCAGTTGCCGTATTTTATTTGTACCCCATTGATACAAGGTATCAATGACCGCTTCACTGTATGGTAAATGCTGTTCAGGGTCTACCGGCACAGTCAGCGCATGCATAAAGACCCCTCGCTTGCCTGTTGCAACCAGTAAGTCGATTAAACCGGCATCTGCCCCACCAGACACATCGTTTATCCAATCCACATTGAATGATTCAATTGCTTGTTTGGCAACCGCCGTATGGTAGGTATCAATACTCCAGTGTACTGACTGCCTTTTAGGGAGAGAAGCCAGCGTTGTTAATACGGGCTGAAGCCGTTCCCATTCGGCTTTAGGACCACACACCACAGCCCTGGGTCTTGTTGATTGCGCCCCTATATCAATGACAGTGGCACCACTGTCAATCAAGGACTCGATATGTTGGCATGCCATATCGGGAACAATATAACTTCCCCCATCCGAAAATGAATCTGGCGTAATATTGGCGATACCCACCAATTGAGTGTGCGGTGCAAAAACACGGTGTAATAGGGCTTTGTTGCTGTTTAAAGAGGCATCTGCCAATGCCAAGACACTTGTTTTAGAGACTGGACACACCCACTCAGGGCAAAGTTCTAATAAAGGTAGCAATGCAAAAATGCGATGCTGGAGTCCTGGATGAGGAATCGTTAATTCTGTAGTGTCAATGCATACATCCCCCCACACCAGTATGTCTAAATCTATGGTTCGGGGCGCCCAAGTAAGGTGTTGGCTGTCTCGACCCAACACCTGCTCAATTGTTTTGAGTCTACGAAGACAATCTGCAGGGCTCAAGCTTGTCTCAATCAGTACGGCTGTATTGAGATAGGGTTTATCCCATTCAGAGGGTGCATTGGGAGATAACAGGGCTTTATTTTCGTATAGGCTGGCTTGCCGTTTAATACTTAAACCATTGTGTTCCATACGCATAAGTGCATGCCGGATCCATTCCCAGCGATTACCTAGGTTAGAACCCAATCCGATGACAATAGGTTGTTGCATTAGCCTGTCTCCGCATCGTTATACCCATTATCTGCACAAATACGGATGCCTCCCAATACACTCGGAATGGGCGGGCATACTTTCGTTACCCCAATCGCAACAAACCCACGATATCCTTTCACCCCTAAGTATTGATCGATATATTCTACCAAAACGGTTGCTAAGCGTTCTAGCAAATGAAAAGTAGTAGACTGCGCCATATCCTTTAGGCCTTCTAGGAGGCGTTGATAACAAAAGGTATCTTCCAAATTATCGGTTTGTGCGCCTGTCGGAGGATTGTTTAAGCGAATGGATACATCAACATCGATGGGTTGAGGTTTTGCTCTCTCCTCTTCTGTACAACCTATACAGAGCCATAGCCTATAGCGACAGACTTGCAGTTGGAAGCGACCTACAGTTACAATGGGTGTAGTATTTATCATGTTCTGTATGGTACCCATGCATATTGCAAAACACAAGAGACATCGTCTTTTTTCATTACTATCTTATTGTATGCTGGGGTTTTGTCTCCTGGCCTCTGTTTTGCTCAGCGCATGCGGGCAGAAGGGCCCTTTGGCCCTCCCTAAAACCACCCAAAGTAGCGTGACATTGACGGTATAATCGCTGACGATCTAAGGGTAGTTAGTTGTAAAGCTATACTTGCGCCATTGGTTTTCTGCGCATAAGATTAGAGCATGTTAGTTAATTTTATGAAAATGCATGGATTGGGTAACGACTTTGTCGTGCTCGATCGTATTACTCAAAATTTGTACCTGAATAAAACGCAAATTCAATGCATTGCGGACAGAAAATGTGGCATTGGATGTGACCAAGTCATTCTCGTAGAACCGCCCATTCAACCCCAAAGCGATTTTTATTACCGTATATTTAACCCCGATGGCACAGAGGTAGAACAGTGCGGGAATGGTGTACGCTGTGCAGCGCGATTTGTCTATGACATGGGTATTATCAAAAAAACAAGTTTACTGGCTGACTGTCTTGCCGGCCCTGTTGCTATTCGGCTCGAAAAAAATCACTTATTAACCGTTAACATGGGCATACCAAGCCCAGGAGAATGTATCTCCTTTCCTCTGTCTGGCTTTGAAGCGCCTCTCTCTTTTATAAAAGTAGATATGGGCAACCCACACGCGGTTATTTTTGTCCCAAAAGCGGTGACACCCTCCTTTCCTGAAACTTGGCATCGTCTAGAAGAACAAATTTTAAAGACAGGCCTCTTTCAAGATGGCGTCAATATTGAATGGGTTTACATTGACTCACCGAATAGTATTCGGGTACGCGTCCTAGAACGCGGTGCTGGAGAAACGCTGGCTTGCGGGTCCGGTGCTTCTGCTTGTGTCGTTGCTGGCAGAAAATTAGGATTGCTGGACCAAACCGTTAATGTACGATTTTCTATGGGAAAATTACGCATTTCATGGGGGGGCAACGGAACCGCTTTGTTTATGACAGGACCTGCTATCGGCGTTTTTCAAGGACGATTTCGCTTATAACACAGACTGAACACAAAAAATATACGTCTAAAACAGATACAATATAACAGTTACCCGCTCACAGGATACTTGAGGAATCGCATATGATGGAACAATCGAGCTTGCCACTGACGGATTTAAGTGTGGCTAAATACCTAAAAAATCACCCCTGCTTTTTTGAAAATTATCCTGAGTTGCTACTCGAACTGAAAATGACGCATCAGTCAGGTGCTGCCATTTCTTTAATACAGAAACAAGTAGAATTACTTCGTGAACGTTGTCAACATCAACAAAAAACGATACAAAATACCCTAGAAATTGCAAGAGAAAATTCTAGCTTATTTGAATCGATTAAACACCTCACGCTGAGATTACTCGAAGTGCGAGATTACCCTACTTTAAAAAAAGTGCTTGAAGAACACTTAAGACGTGATTTTGGTGCACATGCGATTGAATTGTTGATTCATGGAGAGGGTGAAGAAAACACAAAGCCACATGCGCTTGTTGAACTACAACATGACAGCACTCAGACCTATTGCTGTGGCAGAATTAGCCAAACCGAACAACAAGCCTTGTTTCCGACACAACCAGCGGTACGCTCTTATGCAAAAATTCCCTTATCTTTTTTTAATAAAGAGAAAAACCCCCAAACAGGCCTCTTATTAATTGGGAGCCAACAACCTGATAACTTTCACCCCAGTAAAGACACCCTATTTTTACAATTTATTGGAAATATGCTAGAAAGAATCTTACCACAATACATAACCGCACTCGAAGGAGCATAGAATGGCCTCTGATATCTCTTCTTCCAACAAAAAATCTTGTTGCTGGCTAGGTCATTCCTGCTGGCTGAAAATGGTATTCGGCTTAGTTGTGATTGGTGCCGGAACGGGCTTGTACTTTAAGCATGCACGCATGGAACGTGAGATCGCTTCTTTATCCAATCAAATAAAAAAAGGAACCCCCGGACAATTACAAACCCAATTAGATACACTCGATATGCTGATGAACATCGCGGAGATACAGCTCAATACCTTTGGAGATAAAGGTTCAGCCTTGTCTTATCTGTCTCGAGCCAATGAACAAGTGCGACTATTACCCGAAACCCCTGAACAACGGGCCCTACAAGAAGCTTTAAAGGACGCGACACAAAAAATCACGGCAATTGAAATTGTGCCTTTACAAACGGTTTCTGACAAACTGGATGCCTTAATTGAACAATCTCGCGGCCTAACCGTTGTCCAAATAGCAACGAATGCTGTAGCTACTTCGCCAAAGACAGATGCGACAGTGGACACACAACAACCTACAGCAAACCCAACGACAAGCGTGTCCCCTGAAAAAGAGAAAGATTGGCAAGAAAAATTACAAGAAGGATGGGTACAGCTCAAAAGCTTAGTTAAATCTGAGGATAAAGGCAAATCTGACAATCTTGTCGAATCTTGGTTAGTGCCAGCAAAATTGGGTATTCAGTTAGAAGAAATTAAATTGGCTGCCTTTTATCATGATGACAATTACT
>JBEAUL010000010.1:0-11493 GCA_041161475.1 Pseudomonadota bacterium
TTGAATGACCAATATTTTTAAGGCTGAGGCATCCATGATAAGGCCACCTGAAACAAGGGCAAGTGCAGAAATACCGATTAATACCCAAATAAAGTCAGACATTTTACCTTGTTTGATAAACAGGCCACCACCGAACATGGCTGACCAGAATAAACTTGTTAAAGGCAAATAAGACCACAGAGACCAAAACTCTCTTACATAAATCAAGTCTGCTAACAGCAGTAAGATCCCCAAAACGACTCTTGTCATGACAGAAATTCCCCACATAGTTGTATACCTACTTTCCCTAACCGGTGATACTTAAGCTCAATAGAATGTTAGTCAGCAACACTCCACCTGGTCCCTTTATCTAGACAGTTTAGCAGTATTTTTAGAAAAATTTTGACCTAGAGACAAACACCTAACAATTATATCTAAAATACTCTAGACTGCTCAAAGGATATTGTGAGAGGCTTGCTACATTCATGGCAAAAAAAGATGACTCCTCGAAAATTATCATCGAAGGTGTAACAGAAACGGGTGAGACGTTTCGTCCGAGTGATTGGGCTGAGCGAGTAAGTGACAATTTATCTATTTTTAAAAATCAACGCGTGTACTATTCTCCCTTATTAAGGCCCGCCATGCAAAACAATAACAAATGTGTGGTGCTAGATAAGTCGCTAAAAGAGTCTAATCCCGCCCTCTATCACCACATTCTTGAATTTGCCCGAAGCAATAAACTCAAGATTTGTGGTGAAGAAAACGAAAGAACAGAAAAAAAATAGCGCTTCGACTACTTTTTAACCTTGTTTAAAATGAATGCCTAACTTTGATAATTTAATTTTCGTATCCACTGTAGGTGCTGTCGATTTTATATCTGAAACAGACAAACCAACCGAATCAAGCTTAGACAGTAACACTGCAGCTTTGCGATTGCTTTCAATTTTATTAAAATCTACCGCCTGCTTATGGCGATCTATCTCCTGAAATGCGTCCAAGCTAATACGCCCGTAATCTATTGCATTACGTCGGCCACTGTAACATTTTTCAGGAAAATCTTTTGCAATGTTATTTTTAGGCATATCTTATCTCCTTTATCACACATATTATCGTTTATCAAAATATAATTCACCGCTTGGATTTAAGCGCACCTCAATGGTATCACCTGGATTAAATTTTCCACCCAATAAATCTTGGGCCAATGGATCTTCTAGTTGTTGACGAATGGTTCGTTTTAAAGGCCTTGCGCCATATACTGGATCAAAGCCTGCACCGGCCAGCTTATCCAAAACAGGGGCTTCGACCACCAGATCGTACTGTAATCCTTTTAATCGGTTTCTCAAGGTGTTGAGCTGGATATCGGTAATGGCTCGAATTTGTTCTTTTCCTAAGGGTGAAAAAACCACTATTTCATCGATTCGATTAATAAACTCTGGCCGAAAATGTTGTGTGACGGTTTCCATCACCAAACCTTTCATTTCAGCATAACTGACTTTACCGGCCATGTCTTGAATCATGTGAGACCCCAAATTTGAAGTCATCACGATAATGGCATGACGAAAATCTACTGTTCGCCCTTGACCATCTGTTAAACGACCATCATCTAACACCTGTAATAAAATATTAAAAACATCTGCATGCGCTTTTTCAATTTCATCCAGTAAAATAACACTATAAGGGCGTCTACGAACGGCTTCCGTTAAGTATCCCCCTTCCTCATACCCCACATAGCCAGGGGGAGCCCCGATTAAACGCGCAACAGAATGCTTTTCCATAAATTCGGACATGTCGATACGTACCATTGCCGCTTCTGTATCAAATAAAAAGTCAGCTAAGGCTTTACAGACTTCCGTTTTACCAACCCCAGTGGGCCCTAAGAACAAAAAGGATCCAACTGGTCGATTGCTATCAGATAATCCTGCACGTGAACGGCGTACTGCATTGGCTACAGCAAGCAGGGCATCTGATTGACCGACCACTCTTTTTCTCAGCCCTTGCTCCATATGTAATAATTTTTCGCGTTCTCCTTCTAGCATTTTACTGACAGGAATTCCCGTCCAACGTGACACCACTTCTGCAATCTCTTCTTCGGTCACTTTATTACGGAATAAACGCGTGGTTTTAACCGATACTTGGTTCGCAAGTTCCAGTTTTTTTTCTAATTCTGGTATTTTTCCATATTGAATTTCTGACATCTTAGCATAATTGCCTTCTCTTTGGGCTGCGCTTAACTCGAGCTTTAGCTGTTCAATTTTTTCTTTAATGGTGTTTGCCCCCTCTAAAGAAGCTTTTTCCGCATGCCATATTTCCTCTAGGGAACGGTATTCTTTTTCTCCCTCTGTAATTTTTTCTTCTAGTTGAGATAACCTTTTTTTAGACGGTTCATCTTTTTCTTGCTTCAATGCTTCCCTTTCAATTTTGTATTGAATAAGGCGACGCTCTAATCTATCCATTTCAACCGGTTTTGAATCGATTTCCATGCGAATAACGCTGGCAGCTTCATCGATTAAGTCAATGGCTTTATCTGGCAATTGTCTATCAGCAATATAACGATTAGATAACGTGGCCGCGGCTACAATCGCCGGATCGGTAATCTCAACTCTGTGATGCAATTCATAGCGTTCTTTTAAGCCACGTAAGATGGCAACTGTATCACTTTCTGAAGGTTCATTGACAAAAATAGGCTGAAAACGACGCTCTAATGCAGCATCTTTTTCGATATATTGTCGGTATTCATCCAAGGTCGTTGCCCCCACACAATGCAACTCTCCTCTTGCCAGCGCAGGTTTTAACATATTGCTGGCATCCATCGCGCCATCGGCTTTACCTGCACCAACCATTAAATGCAATTCATCGATAAATAAAATAACTTCGCCTTCTTGTTTGGCTAAATCTTTTAAAACTGCTTTAAGACGTTCTTCGAACTCTCCACGATACTTCGCGCCAGCAACCAAGGCACCCATGTCTAACGCCAATACTTGCTTGTTCTTTAAACCTTCAGGCACCTCTCCGTTGATAATGCGTTGAGCCAAACCTTCTACAATCGCTGTTTTACCCACCCCTGGCTCACCGATAAGCACAGGATTATTTTTCGTTCTGCGTTGCAAGACCTGGAGTGTTCGACGAATTTCTTCATCACGCCCAATCACCGGATCGAGCTTTCCTTTCTTTGCTTTTTCACTTAAGTTGGTGGTATATTTTTTTAATGCTTGACGTAATTCTTCGGCGTTTGCTTGATCCACTTTGCCCCCTTGTCTTAATGCATCGATTGCTTTTTCCAGCTTAACAACGCTCAAGCCCATTTTCTTTAATAACCGCGCTAACGCACCCCTGTCTTCTTGTGCTGCAGCCAAAATAAACAATTCACTTGATATATAAGCATCTTTTCTATCTTGAGATAACTTATCCGCACGATTTAATATCCATCCTAATTCAGGAGACATCTGTAAATCTGCTCTTCCTTCCACTTGAGGTAACCGCGCGATGGCTTCTTCCAATTCACGTTGTAAGAGGGATAAATCAACCCCTAGGCTAGACAGCCAATGCAACACGGCACTGTCACTGCTTTGAACAAAAGCCAGCATCACATGTAGAGGATCGATTGCAGGATTGTCTCTACCTACAGCAATCGATTGCGCACTCACTAATGCATTTTGTAAGGAATCGGTAAATTTTGTTTGCATACGCTACCCTTTGTATAGACATTCACAGCATGAATACTGGTTTAACCTATTGTCAATATGGGTATGATAGCGCACAAAATCAAGTATATAGGCAAACGAAGCGATGATATTGCTTATGCACGCCAAATTAAGGAAGCCATGCGTCCCGTAGTTTTGTCACGCCGATAAGAATAAAAATCGTCTACTTGTTGGTAAGTGCAATACTTGCCACCTGTAATATGGTGGGGTAAAAGACCCAATAACTGTAGGCGCTGTCTGGCTAAAGCATATAAATTACCCAGTATCTGATCTGAGTCAACCAGAGGCTTAAACACGGTCTCGTTTATATCAAAGCCCTGTTTATCGAACTCGGATACCACATCCCGAGAAACAATAAAATGATCGGGCCCAATCGCGGGCCCCAGCCAAGCAAGCAATTCATGACGATGATTTTTGGAAAAACGTTGGAGGGTTGCATCAATAACCCCCATCGCTAATCCACGCCAACCGGCATGAATCGCGGCAACCCAAGTACCAGCGGTATCACACAACAAAATGGGAAGACAATCTGCGGTTAAGACACCACAGACAATACGGGGTTGCGTGCTGTAGCTTGCGTCAGCCAATGGCGGAGAGGTTGTGGTGGAAATGGTTTCTGCATCAATCACACATTTTCCATGCACTTGATTTAACCATCTCGGCTGTTCTGGCAATGTGGCATGTGTGGTCAATAAGCGACGATTTTGTGCGACGTGGGCTGGATTATCGCCTACATGTGCACCGAGATTTAGCGTATCATAAGGTGCAATACTCACCCCACCCCTACGACAAGTCGTAAAAGCATAAATGTTTGAGGGAGCTGCCCATTCAGCTGCTATCCATTGGGGCACGTTAATACTCAAAATACATTTGCCTCTGAGTCTTCTTTTAGGGCTAAGATCAATGCTTCCATGTCAACAGGACGTGGCACACACCAAGACATTGTCTCACCCGAGACAGGGTGTTGCAAGGTTAACTGCTTTGCATGTAAAGCTTGTCTTGGAAAAGTACGCAACATGTCTTGTAACGCTGGGCTGGCTTTCGGAGGAAAACGTAATCGTCCACCATAGGTTTTATCTCCCACAATCGGAAAATGCATATGTGCCAAGTGTACGCGTATTTGATGTGTTCTGCCTGTTTCGAGCTGTACTTCCAATAAAGCATGATGGCGAAACTTAGATTGGATACGGTAATGGGTAATCGCTCTTTTTCCTTTATTTGAATCGAGTACTGCGCGCTTTTTTCTGTCTACTGGATGACGACCTAAGGGCAGATCGATGGTTGCGCCACTGACCGGAACGCCCCATACAACGGCTTCGTACAAGCGTTTTATCGTGCGTAACTGCAGTGCTTCTGTTAGCCCATGATGTGCCTCTAAGGATTTGGCCACCACCATAATGCCTGTCGTGTCTTTGTCTAGCCGATGTACAATACCCCCTCTGGGCAAGTGTGCCAAGTCAGGGTAGTCATGGAGTATGGCATTGACCAGGGTACCAGTAGGACTGCCCGTAGCAGGGTGTACCACCAAATTTTTTGGTTTATTCACAATCAGTATGTGTTCATCTTCGAATATTTTATCTAAGGGCAAGGGCTCTGGGGACCAGTCCACCGCCTTGAGAGGTGGCACTTGGATCTGAACCGTTTCTCCCCCGCTGACCCTGTCTTTACCACGCCATTGTTGCTGATTTACTTGCACCAAGCCTTTGTCGAGCCAAGCTTTTAGCTGTGAACGTGAGTAAGATGAGAAGAGGCGGGGCAAGGCTTGGTCTAGACGTAAACCGGCTAAATCGGGTGGGACTAAGGCTGAATCACTCATTAGTTACTTAACTCTCTTCTTTATTAAAATGTATTATAGCAATCCATTATCCTCTTTTTTTGCCCCAACGAGAATAGGTTGACTTAGTGGCATTGATTCCTATAGGCTAGCTGCAGGTTTTCGGTTATTTTTTTAAGGCCCAGATCGCAATATGCATGCTTTTCGTGTGACCCTCTCCTTGCTCAAACCCATCTGCCAGCAGGTCGGATTACTCCTCTTGTTTTTCTCATTGTCTGCCTGCGCAAGCAAGCCAAAAGACAAATATACCCATCTGTCTGCTGAGCAAATTTATGCCATGGGGCAAAAGAACTTAAAAAAAGGTCGCTATCAAGCAGCCATAGAAGATTTTGAGGGTCTTGAATCACACCATCCCTATGGCGACTATACGGATAAAGCACTGTTAGATCTGATCTACGCCTATAACAAACAGGGGGAATCTGAAGCGGCGCTGGCAGCTGATGAACGATTTATTCAACTCTATCCCACACATCCCGATATTGACTATGCCTATTACTTAAGGGGCATAATTTACTACGACCAAAACATGAGCATGCTATACCGTTATATCCCTGTCGATCGGAGTTATCGAGACAATGATCAAGCAGACAAGGCCTTTGAAAATTTTTCATTTTTAGTGAAGCACTTTCCAAACAGCCGTTTTGTGCCTGAAGCACGCCAACGTCTGATCTTTTTAAGAGAACAACTGGCACAACATGAACTCCATATTGCAGAATACTATGTTAAACGTAAAGCCTACGTTGCAGTAGCAGAACGTGCAAACCACATTCTCACTCATTTTCAAGGCACTTCGGCGGTTATTCCTGCCCTCACACTGCTGAAAGAAGCCTATGTAGAGATGTCTATGCCAACCTTGGCAGAAGATGTCCAGAAAATCATTGATAAAAATAATCAACAAAACATATCATAGGTCTTAATATCATGAAAAAACCCGTTTTATTAACAGGTGATACGCCCACAGGAAAATTACATCTAGGACACTGGGTTGGTTCTGTCGAAAATCGCGTAAACATGCAATCTGAATACGACTGCTTTTTTTTGATTGCAAATATGCATGCCTTCACTACCCGCTGGAATAACCCAAAGGATATTCATGACAGCGTGATTGATTTACTCCTCGACTACTTGGCTTTAGGGATCGACCCTAAGCACAGTACGATTTTTTTACAATCAGAAATTCCAGCAATCGCAGAGCTCACCTTTCTTTTTAGTATGTTGCTTTCGTACCATCGTGTACTGAGAAATCCCACTTTAAAAGACGAAATTAGAGATAAAGGCTTGGGAGAGACTTATCCCTTTGGGTTCTTGTTGTACGCCGTGGGACAAGTTGCCGATATTCTGGCTTTTAAACCCGATGTTGTACCCGTTGGGGAAGATCAGATCCCCCATCTAGAAATGGCCAAAGAAGTGGCTCGTCGATTTAATCAGGTGTATTGTCATGTCGATCCAGAACTGCCTGATGCTGATCAAACCACTAACGGTGGTCTGTTTCCTATCTTTAGCCCAAAATTAGGGCGGGTCAAGCGACTGGTTGGTTTGGGTGCCCCTAACGACCGCGGGCAACTCGTAAAAATGAGTAAATCGCTTAATAATGCGGTATTTTTTAGTGATTCAAATGATATCATCAAAACAAAAATCATGGGCATGTATACCGACCCAAATAGAGTACGCGCAACCGATCCGGGAACCGTTGAAAATAATCCTCTGTGGATTTTTCATGATGCGTTTAACCCGGATACCACTTGGGTGAAAGAAAGTAAAGCCTTATACCGTGCAGGCAGTATTGGTGATGTCGCCTGCAAGAAAAAATTGGTCGAAGTATTGGTTGAATTTATCACCCCCATCAGAGAACGTAGAACGCACTTAGAAAAAGAGTTGTCTTTTGTTATTAATGTACTAAAAGAAGGTACTGCTAAAGCCAATGCAGTTGCTGAAGCAACGCTCGCAGAAGTAAAAGCAGCGATTAAACAAGACTTTTTCCCCCGTTCTGCGGCACTGGGTCTTTAGCGATCTACAGGTATTTTTTTCATGCAAGCACCCTCAAGAAAGCCATGGCTATATCGGCTATACCGTGTTATTTTTCCCTTATTATTGCCTTTTTTGCTGTGTCGATTAATCTGGAAAAGTCGACAAGATCGGGCTTATCGGGAACGTCTATCGGAACGCTTGGGATTTTTACCTTTTCGGATTGTTAGACCGGTTGTATGGATTCATGCTGTTTCTTTAGGAGAAGTGGTTGCCGCAAGTCCTTTTATTGACGCATGGTTAAGCGCTTCTCCACACGATACTGTCTTGGTAACCACAACAACCCCAACGGGTTCTTATCAAGTCAAAAAACGATTTGGTGACCGAGTCAAGCACTGTTATTTTCCCTATGATACGACAGGCTGTATTCGCCGTTTTTTTGTGCGTTGCCAGCCAAAGGTCTTAATCGTATTAGAAACTGAATTATGGCCTGTATTGTTTGAGACCTGTTATCAAAGACAAATCCCTATTTTTAACCTAAATGGTCGAATTTCCGATAAATCATGGCCTCGCTATACACGCATTCTCCCTATCATGCGCTATATACTGCCCTTTATTCAACAGGTCTTTGCACAATCTGCTGAGAATGGTGAACGCTTTTTGCAACTGGGGTTGGACCCTAAGCAACTGACTGTGCTGGGGAATTTAAAATTCGATGTAAGCACTCCCCAATATGAGCCATCGCTTGAAACATCCACTAGAAAGGTATTGAATGATAATACAGAGAAAAAACGATTTATTTGGGTTGCAGCCAGCACACATCCCGGCGAAGAAACACAATTACTGGATATCTTGCCAAAACTAAGCGCACATATCCCGCAATTATTGCTGGTATTAATTCCACGACATCCGCATCGCTTTGAAACAGTCGCGACCTTACTGGCAGACAGGGGGTTTCATTTCGCACAAAGAAGTAAAGGGGAAGCTTGCCATAGTGATACAGCGGTTTATCTGGCTGACACCATCGGAGAAGTGCCTTTATTTTATAGACTGGCCGACATTGCCTTTGTGGGAGGCAGTCTTGTCCCCATTGGAGGCCATAGCTTATTGGAGCCTACAGTGGCCGGTCTACCCGTTTTTTCTGGCCCACACAATGAAAATGGCAAGGAAATCGCCGACTCTCTTGTTAAAGCGGGGGTTTTAACGGTGGTTCCAACAGCAGATGCTTTGTATGAAGCCATACTGACGTTTTTTAACTCCCCTGAGTTACGCATTGATTCTCAGGAAAAGGGACGTCGCTTTATCGAAACACATCGCGGAAGCAGTGAAAAGGCCAGGCAACATATCATAACATATCTTAATGAGCCAGTTAAATTCCAAAAAAATAACACTGAATAACGACAGGTGTTGTATAATAAACCTATGCACAAAAAATCCTCTCTACATGACACCGACAGCGCAGTGCCCTTGTTATCGGTAGAAAACTTTCATAAACATCACTTGCCTAAATTGGTTATTGGTTGGCAGGAATGGTGCGCTTTGCCAAAATTACATATCCCTGCCATTAAATGTAAAATCGATACTGGCGCCAAAACTTCTGCACTGCATGCGGATTTAATCGAACCTTTTACTCGTCATGGCGAACGCTACGTGCATTTTTTGGTACACCCCTTACAGCAACATAAGCGTGTGGAAGTCAAATGTACCGGAAAAATCATCGATGAACGCGTCATCATGAACTCAGGGGGCAAAAAAGAACACCGCTATGTTATCCGCACACCCATTGTGCTGGGGCACCTGACCTGGGAAATTGAAATCAGTTTAACCAATAGAGACCCAATGGCTTTTCGTATGTTGCTAGGAAGAGATGCCTTACGGAGCCTTTTTGTGATCGATCCACACAAAATTTTATGTCAAGGTAGACGAGACTTAGCTGAGCTTAAAAAATTATATAAAAAAAATCATCCCCATTTTTAACAGGATATAGTCGATATGAAAATAGCATTACTCAGTCAAAGCGCCTCTAGTTATTTTCATGAGCGTATCATTCAAGCTGCTAAACTAAAAAATCATACCGTAGAAGTATTACGTCTGCCCTATTGCTATATGAATGTTTCTGCAACAACACCGAAGGTATATCATCGTGATACCAGTGTTGAAGGG
The DNA here is from genome assembly GCA_041161475.1 of Pseudomonadota bacterium. Lineage (GTDB taxonomy): Bacteria > Pseudomonadota > Gammaproteobacteria > UBA6186 > Azoamicaceae > JBEAUL01. The sequence goes on from JBEAUL010000010.1 coordinate 9,643, forward strand.
GTTGATTTGATTGTTCCCCGTATAGAGCACGATCATATATTATATGGTGCCTCTGTATTACGCCAATTTGAAATGATGGGTGTTAAACAGCTAAACAGTCCCATCTCCATTTTATGGTCACGTGATAAGCTACGCGTCTATCAATGGTTGAGCCGAAAAAAAGTGCCTCTACCGGTTACCGGATTTGCTGACTCACCCCAAGAAACCGAAAAATTAGTAAACCTTGTGGGTGGTGCACCCCTTGTTGTTAAGTTATTGGAAGGCACCGAGGGACGAGGGACTATCTTTGCTGAAACACATCAAGCCGCGGTTAGCGTGATTAACGCCTTTAAACAACTGAAAACCCATATTCTCGTGCAAGAATATGTCAAAGCCTCTATGGGACATGATATTCGTTGCCTAGTCATTGGCAATAAAGTGGTCGCAGCCATACAGCGCTCTTTAAAAAACACCGAATGTCACCCCATCAAAATCACTGCAGCAGAGCGTAAAATGGCCGTTCATGCCACTACCGCCTTAAAGCTGAATATGGCCAGCGTGGATTTAATTCGCTCTGAAAGAGGCCCTTTATTTTTAGACATCAGCGCCAACCCCGATTTAGAACTGATTGAGAAAGTCACTCATCAAAATATCGCCGGCCGGATTATTACACATCTAGAAGAAATGCTGGGTTCTTAAGCCTCTTTAGCCAGTAACTGCTCGCGATTCAATTGCAACCATTGCAATAAAATGGTCGCAGAAGCGCTCATGGGGTTGCCTGGCTTTAACAAATTAAATGCCTTTTTGCTGGGCATCACCTGTAATCGAATATCTTCACCTTCTGACTGGATACCATGATTGGCATACTGCTCTGGCAGTTGATCGATAAGCCCACAAAAAACAGTGGTTAATTCTGTAGAAATGCCTGGACTGACAATGTAAGTACCCACTGGGATTAGTTTTGTAATGGTGCATCCAGCTTCTTCTATTGCTTCTTTATATGCCGTTTCTTCGGCTGTATAGCCCTCATCAATAATCCCTGCAACAGGTTCTATAATCCACGGACTGCTATCACTCAGCTCTAATACCCCCATGCGAACTTGCTCAACCAGTACGACCTGATCTGAAGCCATATGGTATAAGAGAACTGCGGCAGCATTTTGTCGCAACATCCGTTCCCGAGTAAAGGTATTACTCCAACCCCCAGCAAATAATTTAAATTTAACATTCAGCTTTTCAACGACTAAATAACTAGACAATAGCCGTTCCTGCGAAACAATCTGAATATCGGCTCGAGTAAATTGATTATTTTTTGAAGTATCCATATCAACAGCTTAGCTCAAAATCCGCACAATCACCATATCATATTACACAACGCCTCGGGACATCACTTAAGAGCGTTTCTGCTTTAGATACACACGCCTTAATAAAAAGGTTTTGCTCAGTGTTATCTAAAACACCCCCTGTTTTAACAGAAAAATCTTTTAACCCTTGAAGTACCTGGTTAATTCGATTTAACGCTTCTTTTTTAATAGAAAAAGGAAAGCTTGATAACAACTCTAAGGTTCTTGCTTCCATAAAATAGACAATTGCCTTGACTTGAATATCTCTCGGTTTTTTATCGATCTGAGATAAAAATACCTTAATTTTTTCTAAAAAATTATTGTCTTTTTCTAACTCTTCAAAAATATCTACAAAAGAACATTTCATCCGATCGACATCTTGGGGACTTAAGGTATTAGACAGTAATAAAGCCAAGCGCTCTTCTAAAGGTTTATTATATCGTATATTTAAACTGATGCTTCCCATAAAAAAAGTAAAGGCTGCCGCAACATAAGATATCAGCAATGGTGCTATTATCGATGACGTTTC
>JBEAUL010000026.1:0-10275 GCA_041161475.1 Pseudomonadota bacterium
ATTATACCGGTAGGATGCCCAACTCGCTACTCTTTTATTGGCATCTCCTACACCTATCCATATCGAATGCGACGAATAAGGTATGCGCCAAAAAGACTAAACAATACTATTGGGGCACTCACTGCGATTAAGGGCGGAATGGGATACACAATGGCTAGGGGGGCAATGGTCTTGTTCAAGGTAAAAAAGACAAACCCCAGCAAAAAACCAACCATGAGCTTTTGCCCCATATTTGCCCTACGCAAAGGCCCAAACACAAAGGGAATTGCCAAAAAACCCATGACCATCATCGACAAGGGATGCAAAAGCTTGCTCCACCATGCAACCCAATACGCTGTGGCGGATAATCCATGCTTAGAACGGTGTTTAATGTTCTTCCACAAAGCCTTTAAGGATAAATATTCCGGGTGTTTCATGCCTGTTGTTTTGAGTAAGGCAGGCTCCAAGAGTTGTGTTAGCGTTTCTTTTTCTCGTGTAAATACACTGGTGTGTGTTCCACCAAAACGCGTTTCACGAATGTCATTTAAAATCCAAGTGCCTTTTTTTGTTAAGCGCGCTGTATTGGCAAAGCTCACCGAGGTCAGATGACGATTTGCGTCAAAATGGTATTGGGTCACCCCTTGTAAGGAATCATCCGGCAACACAGACTGAATATGAATAAAATTATCCCCGTGTCGCGTCCAAACCCCATACGCTGTTTGTAATGTCTGCCCACCGCTGATGGCCGCTGTTCGTCGTTGAGAGGCCAATTCCTCAAAATAGGGGGCAAGCCCTTCCCCTACCAACAAAGCCACACACACAAAAATGGCCAAGGCTTTAAGCACACTCAAACTAATGCGAAAAACAGAAATACCAACGGCACGAATCGCGATTAATTCACTGTGCTCGGCCAAAGCACCTAAACCAATCAAGGTGCCTAAACAAGCTGCCCAAGGCAGGAGTTGATATAATTTTGTCGGCAAACTCATCAGTAAATAAGAAAAGGCAACGCCCAAGGTATAGTTGCCTTTTCCTACCCATTTTAGCTCTTGGATCATGCCAAAAAAAAGCTCTAATCCCAATAACAACATCACAACCATGAAGAGTGTTTGCAGTAGCTGTTTCCCTACATACCAATCAATTAACCGCAATGAGATGCCCTCCTGGTTGTGTGTGTGTGATCGTGTTGCGCTAAACAGTCTCCGGTTTAAAAAATGTCAGTGACAATAGGGTAAGCAATGCTGCGCCTATCAACAAATAAGCGGGAGAAACCTCGCTTTGGGTATAATTGATTAAGTAGCTTGCCATCAGAGGGGTACTACCACCAAATAATGTCATGCTTAAATTGTGTCCCAAGGATAATCCCGAAAATCGGACATGCGTTGGAAAAATTTCAGACAACCCAACAGGAATAGCCCCAAAAAATATGCCCATCATCAATACCAACATCCCTTCTGCAAGACAAACAGGCACGATTTCTCCTGTCTGAAACAAACCAAATAAAGGATAAGACAGCACCACAAACGCAATACAGGGTAAAGCCAGGACCTTAAAACGCCCAAACACATCCGACAACCAACCGCCCAGCAAGATAAATAGGGCAAATAAACACATACTCACGGTATTTATCCACAAAGATTTTTCAGGGGATAAATGTAAATACCGACTAAAATAAGTGGGTAAAAATATCACAATCAAAAAGAATCCCACCGCAGTTAAAAAATCAATACCGATAACCAACAAGACTTTTTTCTTGTAATGTTGTACCAAGTCTTTTAATGGCGTAGAGTGCGCTTTTCTTTTACTTTTTTCAGCCAAATATTCACTTGGATCGGTTAAGCTGTTACGCATATAGCTGCCCACAAAACTGCCCAGAATACTCAGTAAAAAGGGCACACGCCAACCCCAACTGATGACGGCCTCTTCCGAGAGAAAGGTATTAATACTGGTTGCAACTGCCGATCCAACAACCACGCCAGCGACCAAACTAAACGTCGCAAAACTCCCCGCAAACCCGCGGTTATGCGGTTTAGCATGTTCTACCATAAATACCATAGAACCCGTAAACTCACCACCAATGGCCAATCCCTGTAGGGTGCGTAAAATAAAGAGCAGTACGGCTGCCATTGGCCCAATTTGGGCGTAAGTAGGCAAAGCACCAATTAAAGCCGTTGGAATTGCCATCACGTAAATAGAAATCATGAGGGCTGTTTTACGACTAAACCGGTCCCCTATATGCCCAAATAAAATAGAGCCCAAGGGTCGCGCAATAAAGCCTGCCCAAAAAATACACCAGGTCGCTACCATCTGCGCAAACGGCTCTGAGGTAGGGAAAAATAAATTACCCAGTAAACTGGCGAAATAACTGTAAATAACAAAATCGTACCACTCTAAGGCATTTCCAATCATGCAGGACATGGTCACTTTGTTTAAGACTTCGCTTAATCGTTGACCAAATCCAATATGGCCTGGGATCGCTCTTGAAGTAATTGACACAACATTACGTGCCCCAAAAGGGCTTCCGGGTAATTCAGTACTACTCACGCTCAATTTCCTATTCCTCTTTTTTCTGTACTTTACGCTACATCTAAGTGCTGTAACTGCTCTAATCGCTGCTCAAGCGTATGCACCATTGCTTGACATTGCAATAAACGTTCACGCTCTTGAGCCACAACTTGTGGGGGTGCCTTATCAACGTAATTGGGATTTGCCAATTTTTTTTCGGCGACAAGTGCATCCAACTGTGCCTTTTGTATTTCCTTTTGTAGGCGAGTTTTTTCTTTTTCCAGATCGATCAATCCAGCCATCGGCATAAATAGGGTTAAGTGATCGACCAAACCGGTGACTGCCAAAGGTGGATTTTCATCTGGCGCTAACCAGGCGTACTCCGTCACTTTTAGCAGGGCTTTAAACCAAATTGCTATCGACTCAATCAATGCCTTGTCTTCGTCTGCTCCCCCCTGAAAGAGCAGGGTAATGGGGGTTTTGGGGGCAACTTGCAACTGACTACGCAATTGTCGAACCGCTTCTATCACACGTTTTAACAACTCAATTTTATCCATTGAGCGATGTTGCGTTGCCGACGCCAATACCTCTTTTTCCGCTACTGGGTAGGGTTGTAGCATAATCGTCTGTTCAACTGCATAGCTATTACGGCAATAAGGGGCTATTTTATGCCACATATGCTCGGTGATAAAAGGCATAAAGGGATGCATCACCCGCAATATTTCTTCTAAGAGGGTTAAGAGCGTATGCCGTGTACCATAGACAGCTTCGATTGAGAAGTGCTCAGGTTGCGTCAAAATCGGTTTTGATAATTCCAAATACCAATCACAATATTGATTCCACACAAAATCGTACAATGATTGCGCAGCCAAATCGAAGCGATATTGCGCTAGCATGTCTGCAACGTCTGATTTAACAACCTGCCATTTACTTAAAATCCATTCATCAATAGCCGTAATTTCAATCGGTGTATCGACATAGCGGTTTTCTTCTGCAGATACGGTATTCATCAAGACATATCGTGCAGCATTCCACAATTTATTACAAAAATGTCGGTAACCGTCTACTCTGTTTAAATCAAAACGAATAAACCGATTATTGCTTGCAAGCGCTGCAAAGGTAAACCGTAACGCATCTGTTCCAAAGGCAGGAATGCCATTCGGAAATGCTTGTCGCGTATCTTTTTCAATTTTTTTGGCCAGCTGGGGTTGCATTAATCCTTTGGTACGTTTTGCAACGAGGGATTCTAAATCGATGCCATCAATCAAGTCTAGCGGATCGATGACATTGCCTTTAGATTTAGACATTTTTTGACCATAGGCATCTTGCACCAAGCCATGAATATAGACTTTTTTAAAGGGTATTTGGCCAGTAAATTTAAGGCCAAACATAATCATACGCGCAACCCAAAAAAAGATAATATCAAATCCCGTAATCAGGACATCGGTTGGATAAAAATCTTTCAGCTCGGGGGTTTTTTCTGGCCACCCTAACGTAGAAAAGGGCCATAAAGCCGATGAGAACCAGGTATCTAAAACATCTTTATCTTGTGTCAGGCTGACTGCGTCAGATAAACTGTATTTTACTCGGATATCTGCTTCATCTTTCCCCACATAGACTTGTCCTTGTTCATCATACCAAGCAGGAATACGATGACCCCACCACAATTGTCGACTGATGCACCAATCTTGGATATTACGCATCCATTCGTCATACGTCTTTTTCCAATTGGCAGGAACAAATTCAATTTCTCCATTATCAACGGCATCTCTGGCCATTTTAGCCATTGTCTCTGTTTTAACAAACCATTGATCGGTTAATAAAGGTTCAATAATTTCGCCAGATTTTTCACCCCTCGGAATTTTTAGGGCATGTGGCTCTGTTTTAATCAAGAGACCCAATTCGGTTAAATGCGCCAATACGGTCGTTCTGGCTGCTTCACGAGACAAACCTTGATACGCTTTTGGGGCCTGTGTATTTATCGTGGCATCTTTATTTAAAATATTGATTAAAGGCAGTTGATGTCGCATAGCCATCGCATGGTCATTAAAATCATGCGCCGGAGTGATTTTGACGCAACCCGTTCCAAACGTCGGATCCACACTGTCATCTGCCACAACCGGAATAGCACGATTGCACAGGGGCAATTGTACTGTTTTGCCAATCAGATGGTGGTAACGCTGATCTTCTGGATGTACAGCGACAGCCACATCACCCAGCAAGGTTTCTGGGCGCGTTGTTGCCACAACAACCCCTTCTCCCCCGTTCTCCTCAGAATAACGAATATACCAAAGCGAGCCTTGCGTTTCTTCTGGAATCACTTCTAAATCGGAAATAGCGGTTTGTAACACCGGATCCCAATTAACCAACCGTTGCCCTCGATAGATAAGTCCCTCTTCGTACAAGGTAATAAAGACCTGTTGCACTGCATGAGACAACCCTGGATCTAAAGTAAACCGTTCACGAGACCAATCTGCTGAAGCACCTAAGCGTTTCATTTGTTCCACAATGGTGTTACCAGAAAGCGCTTTCCATTCCCATACCTTTTTTAAAAAAGCCTCTCTACCTAAAGACGCTTTACTGATACCCTTTTGTTGTAGTTGACGTTCAACAATCAACTGAGTTGCAATACTGGCATGGTCGGTACCGGGTTGCCATAAGGTTTTATGTCCTTTCATGCGATGATATCGAATCAAAATATCCATCAGTGTTTGCTGAAAAGCATGGCCCATATGTAACACGCCGGTGACATTGGGAGGCGGTAACATAATACAATATGGAGAGGCCGAAGCGGTTGCCTGGGGTTTAAACGCATCCATGTCTTGCCATTTTTGATAGCAATCGGACTCAAATTCAGTGGGGTTGAATTGTTTTTCTATTGTCATATCACTACTTTTTGATGTACTGCATTAAAGTTATATGCTTTTATTGTCTCTTTATTTTTCCTGCTGACTGACGGTCTGCAAAAATTGAATGAGTGCCGGAATAGGGCGACCACTGGCCATCTTGTCTTTACCCGTCGAACGACAAGCCGTACCAGCAATGTCTAAATGGGCCCAATGATACGCCTTGGTAAAGCGCGCTAAAAAGCATGCTGCCGTAATAGCGCCCGCTTCAGAACCACCCACATTTGCCATATCCGCTACTTGGCTGTTTAGCTGCTCTTGATACTCTTCCCAGACAGGTAATTGCCATAGTCTGTCGCCAGAGACTTGTCCTGCTACCAACAAGGCATCTGCAAGAGGCTGATGGTTACTAAACAAGCCTGTTGCTTGTTTGCCTAAGGCCACAACACAAGCGCCCGTTAAGGTGGCCAAATCAATCACATACGCCGGATGAAATCTTTCCGCATAGGTAAGCGCATCACATAAAATCAGGCGACCTTCTGCATCGGTATTCAATACCTCAATGGTTTGTCCAGACATAGAGGTTAGGATATCATCTGGTCGATATGCTGAGCCACTCACCATATTTTCAGCGGTTGGAACCAATCCAATGACGTTTAAGGGTAATCCTAAACGTGCCACAATGGATAAGACGCCCATCACGCAAGCGGCACCGCTCATGTCATACTTCATGCCAACAATCCCTGTAGGGGGTTTTAAACACAGGCCTCCGGTGTCCATTGTAATGCCCTTCCCTACAAAGACGATTGGTTTGGCATTCTTTTTACCGCCATTGTATTGAAGCGTAATAAACTTAGGTGGTTGTGCGCTGCCCTGACCCACGGCGAGCAATGCGCCCATTTTTAAGGCACGAATTTCTTTTTCATTCAGCACGGCCACGCTGAGTTTTTTGTTTTTCTTGCCTAAAGCAACAGCCTCTTGTGCCAAGAAGCTGGGATTACAGACATTAGGGGGGGTGTTAATCCAATTTTTGACTGAGGCGATTTCTTCTGCAATCACCTGCCCTGTTTCGAGTCCTTTTTCAGCAGCGGCCACTTCGCGGCGAGCACTCACGTTGAATACCCATTTTTGATTGTTTTTAGCCGAAGCGTCACGATTTTTTTCTGATTTAAATTGTTTAAATTCGTAGGCAATATCCCCAGCAATTAATGCTGCTTGCGTCATTTTCCAAACAATGTCTCGATCTTGCAGAGGAATATCTGTTAAATAGAACGTTGCGTGCGCGAGATGCAGCGCGTCTAATTTTTGCATCGCTGCACGCAAAGCCTGTATATAAGCTTTGTCATTGCAGGATTCTGCAACACCGCAACCAACGAGTAAAACCTGATCATCAGGACGATCTGGAAACGTAGATAACCACAAGGTTTGAGATAACTTGGCTTCAAAATGGGTTAGCTTTATCGCTTTTGTGATAAATCCATGACCGATTTCATCCAGACGTTGTGCTGCACCCGATAATTGACGCTTTTCGAAGACAGCCACCACAAAACATGTATTCTTTTGTTTCTCTGGTAAACCTGTTTTAACACTTAATGCTTTTATCGTCACCTGAATCTACTCCATGCGTTGATTGACAACCACTATCGGGCTACTCTAGCATAATAGCTTGTTATAGAACCAGTCTTTGGACCGATGATTGTCTCTCGAGTACCTGCACCGAACAGCGATTAAGCATGATTTTATTTAGATATATAACTGTAAAGATTGCGCTTAACCTGGGAGCCGTCACCGGTATTCTCCTCATTATCGCATTGAGTAACCGTTTTTCTAGCTACTTAGCCAAAACTGCCTCAGGGCAACTGCCCGTTGAATGGATCTTCAAACTCGTTGCCTTGCATGTGCCCGAACTCATGAGCCTATTGCTCCCCTTATGTTTAATGATGAGCTTATTGTTCACGTATGGAAAACTCTACGCCAACAGTGAATTTATTGTGATGCTCTCTAGCGGTATTTCTCCCAAATTTGTACTCAAAATTACCTTGTTTGTTGCGATGATTGTGGCCAGCATGGTGGCCTATCTGACGCTATATTTAAATCCTCTGACCACCGATAAGCGTGAAAAAGTCATGTCAGAAGCAGAAAATGTGGGTTTACTACAGTCTGTGATTCCAGGCCGTTTTCAAAGCTTAGGAGATGGTAAAACTGTACTCTACATCGAAGGACTCGATACAAAAAACCATGCCGAATTGCGGATGGATAATGTCTTTATTGCAGAACTAAACGGCAATGCCTCACAACTTGCCCAAGACAAGGATAAATCTACGATTTTAATTGCGCAACATGCCCAAGAAAAAAAACGTCAAGGCAATCAACGCTACTTGGTCCTCAACAACGGTTATCGTTATACAGGCATACCCGGCACGGCAGATTATACAGTTATCCGTTTTTCTGAATATGGCCGTGAATTACAGCATGCGCAACAAAACGAAGCACCAAGCACACCAGAACATCGTGCAAAATCATTGATGGCTTTGTTGCACTCTCAACACACAACCGATAAGGCCGAACTGGGATGGCGTTTTTCCTTAAGCTTTAGTGCGTTTGTATTGGCTTTGTTGGCTCTACCGCTCTCTGCTGTTAATCCAAGACAAGGGCGATTCGCGCACTTTTTACCCTGCATATTACTTTATATCGCGTATTATAATTTTCTGATTGTTGGCAAACGTTGGGCCAGCGCAGGGATAGTAAATCCCTGGCTGGGGATGGGCACGGTACACTTGGCATTTTTAAGCTACGCGATATACCAGTTAAGACAATGGGCGCGTGGTCGGCGTTAATGTTCTCGTGTCGCTAAAAACTGAATACCCGGCCAACGCTCTTGGGTCAGCTGTAAATTTACCTGTGTCGGTGCCAGATAAGCCAACTGATCGCCCCCATCTAGGGCCAAATGTTCGTAGGCCTTTGCTTCGAATTCTTTAAGCATCACCGGATCGGAACAAACCACCCAACGCGCTGTCGAAATAGCAATACTGTCGTATACCGCGTCTACACCGTATTCATAGCGCAGTCGATGGGCAATCACATCGAACTGTAAAATACCAATCGCCCCCAAAATCAAACGATTGTCTTTTAATGGCTTAAATATTTGGGTAGCACCTTCTTCGGACAGCTCAGTCAAACCCTTTTGTAAGGCCTTCATTTTCAGCGGATCGGCAGATCGCACGGATTGGAACAAATCGGGAGCAAAATAGGGAATACCCTTAAATTTTAGCGCTTCTCCTTGTGTAAACGTATCTCCAATTTGAATAGAACCGTGATTGTGCAAACCGATGATATCTCCCGGATATGCTTCGCCGATATGTTCGCGTTGACCAGCCATAAAGGTTAGCGCTTGTCTTACTTGTATTTCTTTTTTTAAACGCACATTCTGCATACGCATACCAGAAACATATTTTCCAGAACAAATGCGTAAAAAAGCGATTCGGTCTCGATGTTGTGGATCCATATTGGCTTGAATTTTAAACACAAATCCAGAGAAATTGTTTTCTTGTGGTTCTACAATCCGTGTGATTGCTTCTCGATGCCCGGGGGGCGGTGCGTAAGCGGCAAAGGCATCCAGTAACTCCCGTACCCCGAAATTATTTAAAGCCGAGCCAAAATAGACGGGCGTTAAAGTGCCAGCTAAAAAAGCGTCTTTGTCAAAAGCATGGCTTGCCCCTTTTACTAAGGCCAACTCCTCTCTAAAGTCAACGGCCAAGGGCCCTAGCGCGGCATCAACCGCTGGATTATTAATACCATCAATGACTTGACCTTCTTGTATCACCGCGCCTTTTCCAGGCTGATACAAAATGACCTGATCGTTCACTAAATGATAAATCCCTTTAAAATGTTTCCCCATCCCAATTGGCCAAGTCACTGGAGCACAACAAATATTTAAAATACGCTCTACTTCGTCCAATAAATCGATGGGTTCTCTGGCATCGCGATCCATTTTATTGATAAAGGTAAAAATGGGCGTTTGGCGCAATCGGCACACTTCCATCAATTTAATGGTTCTTGCCTCTACCCCTTTTACCGCATCAATCACCATTAAAGCCGAGTCTACTGCCGTTAAAGTACGATAAGTATCTTCAGAAAAATCTTCATGGCCAGGCGTGTCTAGTAGGTTTAAGATTTTATGACGATAGGGAAATTGCATCACAGAGGTCGTCACTGAGATGCCCCGCTGCTTCTCTAGCTCCATCCAATCGGAGGTTGCATGACGCTGGGCTTTACGCCCTTTCACGGTTCCCGCTAATTGAATGGCACCCCCAAACAGGAGTAATTTTTCAGTAATTGTCGTTTTACCCGCATCCGGGTGAGAAATAATCGCGAAGGTACACCTTTTTGACAAGGCGCCAGTGTTGTTTTCAGTCATCGGTATATGGCCACGTTAGTGCAATTTAAGGTGTCTCAAAGATACCCCAGTTTGCCCTCACTTGCCAACCTTCATTCCATTTTTTCAAGCTTGGCTTAAAAAATCATTTCCATCAGATTTATTTGGGCGACGATTAGATGATGTATGTATATCCGTCTGTGATTTTCTTAACCCTCTCATTGAATGACCTGCTGCATATTTATGCAAAATACTGGCAATAAGTGTTTGATATGGGATGCCTTCGTAAGCCGCCTTAACTTTTATCGACAGTAAATCAGAAGAAGACAATCTGATATTCACTCTGGCATTTTTTTTCATTGTTTTTTTTGCAACATCCATCAAATGTTTTTTTTCTTTTTGATAATCAGAAATTGATTCAAAATTGTCTTCAGAAATCATCTCCTCCAATGCTTTTTCATCGTCATCTAAGGAAGAAAATACGGATTTGTTTTCTTTATTTTTTTTAATTTTCATGTTTATGTTCTCCTTTTAAATACCACTTTTTAAGCTTTCTTGAAGGATATATAG
>JBEAUL010000063.1:0-4222 GCA_041161475.1 Pseudomonadota bacterium
GCTATCGACTCTCTATATTCAATCAGTCGACATACATCAATACACACACCAAATTGGTGAGTACTATAAAGAATTTCAAGCCATCTTTCAGGAATATCATAATTTTTTAGAGATTAAAATAACTGATTTAGAAGAAACCATCAAATCAGTACAAGAAAGTATGGAAATATTACAATACCCAGAAATCACTCGCCTACAAATTAACAGCGTTTTAGAGACCATCAGAACGACTACAGCAATCGATAACGAAACCGGTGCGAACATTCAAACCTTGCTGATACACAGTTGGGCGCTCAGAGAAGCTTATGAAAATGCATCCGATTTATTACTCTATAACTTGAGCGCGAATATTGCCGATGGCGGAGGCTGTGTGGCAGGCATAGCTGCACGGTTAATTGCAACTTATACGCATTTTTTAGTCGCAACGCTCCGAAAAATGGCGATAAGACATACGCCTTCGCTTAATAGTGCCTACCAAGCAGAAGAGGAAGATATGGCACTCACCTTATCAGAGGAAAGTTGGTTAGAAGAAATTTTTCTAGAATTACAGTATAACGAGATTTTAAGCTACTCAAACGCTCTATCGAAAGAACCAGAAGAATCAAAGGAATGTGAAGCCGTACAAACAATACACGATGAACAGTTAAAACCTTAAACAAAAAAGCCCTGGTCTTATTAAGAAGAACAGGGCTTTTCTATCGCTGATTTTTGGTCTTAATGAGACTCTATTCTGTTTATTAGGCAGTCGTATTTGTATCACCATCAACTGCTGGTGCATTATCTACTGCAACAGCATCAGTCGTGACATCAAGTTCTGCAGCATTGCTTGGAATGTCGGTAGGTGCTAAGCCCAATTCAACCAAACTACTGTTTTTAACCAATTTTTCACGAATACGTGCTGCTTTACCTGTTAAGCCACGTAAATGATACAGTTTGGCTTTACGCACATGACCTTTACGTTTAACTTCTATTCCCTTAATAACTGGGCTATGTAAAGGAAACACACGCTCTACCCCTTCGCCATGAGACATTTTACGTACAGTAAATGCAGAATGAAGACCACGATTACGCTTCGCAATAACCACGCCTTCAAAGGCCTGAATACGGGTACGATTCCCTTCTTTTACTTCGACCTGAACGACCACGACATCACCCACACTAAAGGCAGGTAAATCTTTTCTTAATTGTGCTTCTTCAATCTTTTGAATGATCGTTGCTGCTTTCACGACACGCTACTCCTGTTTACACTCTTCAGTTACACTGATTGTTTATTAATACTTCATTTTCTTTTTGATCCAGCTTTTCTATTAAATCTGGACGTCGATCTTTTGTTCTAGCCAATTGTGCACTACGCCGCCAGAGCGTAATGGCTTTATGATCTCCACTCGTTAAAACCGATGGAACAGGAGTACCTGACCACACAGCTGGACGAGTATACTGCGGGCAATCTAGCAACCCGTCAGCAAAAGAATCTGCCACAGCAGACCCAGGATGCCCTAAGACCCCCGGTATCCAACGCGCTAACGCGTCTAATACTACCATAATTGCCAGCTCACCGCCACTGATAACATAGTCTCCTAAGGACCATTCTTCATCGACCACGGCATCGATAAAACGCTGGTCTATTCCCTCATAACGCCCTGCCACAAAAATAGGCAGAACATTCGCATTAACCAAATTGCAAACCTTGGCTTGATCGATTTGCCGACCTTGGGGAGACATCGCAATCACCCGCGTTTTTTGACGCGGGTTTGTGTTTAGCAAAGCGGATTTTGCGGCCATTACTGCCTGTTTTAAAGGCTCAGCCATCATCACCATACCTGGGCCACCCCCATAAGGGCGATCGTCCACTGTCCGATGTGTATTTTCACTAAAATCCCTGGGATTGAAGAAAGAGAGCCTCAATTTTTCTTGCTGAATGGCTCGACCAGTCACCCCAAAATCGGTTAAAGCCCCAAACATTTCTGGAAAAATACTGATAATACCACAATGCATTGGGACTAAAAATCCTCAGGCCAATCAACTGTCACTGTCTGTTTATCAATATCTACCTGAATATCGTAGGCTTCTGGCACATACGGAATCAGCGTTTCTTTCCCTGTTTCTTGCTGTTTGATAACAAGGATGTCATTTGCTTTGGTTTCCCAAAATTCCTCTATGACCCCAAAACAATAACCCGACAAGTTGTAAACCGTTAGTCCAATTAAATCTTGCCAGTAATACTCACCTTCTGGCAACTCAGGCAATACCTCTCTTGGCACCAAAATTTCCGCGTTTGTCCATGTTGCGGCAATATCCCGATCATCACAATCAATCAATTTTGCAACGTAAGCAACGCCATGTATCTTATAAGCGTCACACTTTGTTGGAACTGGATCGGACTTCCCTTTTTTTAAGTGCCAATCGCGATAGGAAAAGAGTCGTTCAGGAACCTCGGTAAAAGAATGAACGTGAACCCAACCCCTAACGCCGAATGGCCGACCTATTCGGCCGACCACAACACCGTCGTTTTTTTCTAAAATTAAGCTGCTTTGTCCCATTCTTTCAACAACGTTTGTACACGCTGTGACAATTGAGCACCTTTAGATACCCAGTCTGCAATAACTTCGCGCTCTAGATGAATGCGTTTTTCTTGACCACTGGCAAGCGGGTTAAAATAGCCAACACGGCGAATATAACGTCCATCACGAGCACTACGGCTATCGGTGACAACAACATGATAAAACGGACGTTTTTTAGCACCACCACGGGTTAATCGGATCACAACCATTGTTTCTACGCTTCCTCTTTAATCTCTTTTTATGGGTAAAACAAAAGACTTATTTTTGCTGTTTCTTTTAATATCTCATCGGTGGATTAATGCTACCTGTCTAGCTTGCCCTTGTCAATAGGGCCTGCATTTTCAACGGGTTTTTGTGTCGGTAAACAACGCGTAGAAAAGATAGCAAAAGCACCATTGCCTACCACGTTCATCGCAGTAATTAACGGATCAAAGAGGATATACACAGCCGTGATAAATCCAAGCATTTCGGAGGTAAATCCCAAAGACTGCTCTAACACAGGTAACATGGCTAAGATACTGCCACCAGGAATGGTTGCGACAGAAAATTTGGTTATCACAAAAAATTGTATAAAATGCCAAAATTGTGACAAAGTGGGTAAACTGTACCCAAACGCCAACAACATGGCCAAGGCCATTGTCGTTATCGCGATGCTGTCTCCAATCAGATGAATATTCACTGTAGCCGGTATGACTGCCCGAATGGTTGGCTTATCTTGTTCTGATACATTGCTTTCGGCAGCTTTTAAGGTCACAGGCATGGCAGCAATACTAGACATGGTGGTAAATCCCGCAAGTCCCGCAGGTAGCATATTTTTGATAAGCTGGGCCATTTTTGTGATATTGCACTTGGCGACTATCGCATATAAAGCCGAAATATAGAGCATATTTGTCATTGCAATCAACAATACAATGGGAATATAGGTTTTAAAAATAAGCATAAATTTGCCTTCATGCTGCATTTTAAGCACAAATCCCAATACAAAAAGGGGTAAAACCGGAATAAATACACGCGTTAAAAAGAAATTAACGGCTTTTTGCAAGCGTTCCGAAAATACCGTGATTTGTTGAGGTAAGGGCAACACAGCAGCCAACAGTCCCATAATAAGGCCAAATATTAAGGCATTCTTATTATTAAACCAGCTTTTTACACCAAATGGATCTAGGTGAACTTCCATCCACGGCAATAATTCTTGCGCCTGTGTCCAAGTTTCTACCGCATCTGGGGCATTGATTTTTGCCAAATCCAAATGCGGTAATATGCTTTGACTGACCCCATACCCAATTAATGTTGAAACCGTATTCGAGGCAACAACCATAAACAATAAGGTACCGACAAAGCGAAAGGCATAGGCTTTATTGGCCAACAAACTTTTAAATAAACAACTGAATACAACCAATGGCAATAGCAGTAACAGGGTTTCTTTTATGAGTAGACTCAAGGTATAGAAGCCCATTTTGGTAGACACCGGTAAAAAAGAACCAAAGACAAATACACCAAACAATACCAGTGATAATTGTACAGAGGTACTTCGCAAAGAAATTTTTTTAAACCAATGCCATTTTGAAGGTGTGGCTACATTAGCAGTAGAGAGAGGTACCATTATGTGTATTACCCCTTAGTTTGATTTAATTATATGACTTATTTTACCCGATCTGAAC
>JBEAUL010000078.1:0-9104 GCA_041161475.1 Pseudomonadota bacterium
CAAGGTTGCCCCAACTGGAAGCGCTGCCGTCAGACTGTCAATCCTATCCAAAATACCACCATGACCAGGTAAGGCTGTACCGCTGTCTTTAACACCTTGCACACGCTTAAACAGACTTTCCAACAAATCGCCTAACACCGAAGCCAAAGCAACAGCAGTCACCCAGAAAAACCAGGCCGTAAAACCGACCGAGCGAATATCTCCTAAAAAATACAACAGGATAGCCATTAACCAAACACTGAATACAGCACCCAAAAATCCTTCACGGGTTTTTCCGGGACTGATGCGATTAGCCAATTTTTTTTGGCCAAATTTTTTACCTACAAAATAAGCGCCTGTATCAGCACACCAAACAACAAGCATGGCATACAACAACCAATTGTGTTGTGTATCGACTGTTTTTAAATATAAAAAACTCAAGTAAGGTAAAACGAGTAAGCAAGCACCCGTGACAATCACGGCGCCATTTCCCCTACAAGGCACAAAGGGTTTTTTCTGATAACGTAGCACAATCCCTAATCCAACACCCCACCACAGCAAAGTCACTGTCCAGACGAGCGTTAAAGGCATTTGAGTAAATAACAGCGCACAAGCAACTAAAATAAGCGCTAAACCACCTACAAATAAGCGGGCTATCAGCGGTTTTAAACGCATTAATTGCGTCCACTCAACACCGCCCCACACAAATAATGCCAACACCAAACCCTGAACGCCTAGCCATACAGGATAATAGGGTGCTTGCGTAGGACTTAACAGACACAAAAAAGCCAATGGCAATAACCAAGCAGCCGTAATAATACGTTGCTTAAGCATAGGCTTCTTCTCGCACACGACCATAGCGTCGTTCTCTTTGTGCAAAATCACTTAAGGCTTCTTCAAATTCCGCTAAACGAAAATCAGGCCACAAAGTTTCTGTAAAATACAACTCACAATAGGCCAGCTGCCATAATAAGAAGTTGCTAATGCGTTGCTCGCCACTGGTGCGAATAAAGAAGTCAGGAGGACCACACTCAGACAAGCAAGTGTAGTGATCGAAGGCAGCTTCATCTAAATCGCTCACTGACAGCGATTGATTTTGTATGGCCATACCAATCTTTTTAACTGCCTGTACAATATCCCAACGACCGCCATAGTTGGCTGCAATATTTAACTGCAAACCTGTATTATGTTGGGTTAACCTTTCGGCCTGTTTTATTGCAGACTGCAATTTAGAACTAAAGGCCGTGATATCACCAATGACACGCAATCGCACCTGATTTTCGTGTAATCGCTGTATTTCTTGTTCCAATACTTGCAGAAAAAGCGCCATTAAAAATGATACTTCTTGTTCTGGTCGTTGCCAATTTTCGCTACTAAACGCAAATAATGTCAGTACAGGAATGTTTTTATCGATACAGGCCTTAATAATGGTACGCACCGATTCAATACTTTGTTGGTGCCCCGCAAAACGCGGTAGATAGCGCCGTTTGGCCCATCGGCCATTACCATCCATAATGATGGCCACATGACGAGGATGCTGCATGATTTTCCTTATCTCACCACAATCGCTTAAATATGACTCAACTCTTTTTCTTTTTGAGCAGAGACCTTGTCAATTTCGCCAACCATTTTATCGGTCAGTTTTTGAATAGATTCTTCACCGCGTCTGACGTCATCTTCACTGATCAGTTTCTTTTTTTGCAACTCTTTGATTTGTGTGTTGGCATCTCGACGAATGGCTCGCAAAGCGACCTTGGCATCTTCACTTTCTGCCTTTACTTGACGAACCAACTCTTTACGTCGCTCCTCTGTTAAAGGAGGTAAAGGTACCCGTATTAACATGCCATTAACAGCAGGGTTTAAGCCTAAGTTGGCAGCACGAATGGCTTTATCTATTTCTGAAGTCATGCCTTTTTCCCAAGGCGTGATGCTTAAGGTTTGGGCATCTTCAACAACAATATTCGCAACTTGGCTAATTGGCGTTAAATTACCGTAATAGGATACCAATATGGACTCTAGTATGCTTGGATGCGCACGCCCCGTACGCAATTTTGCCAGCGTATGCCCCAAAGATTCTATCGTTTTTTTCATCCGTTTTTCGGCTTCTTGCATTACGGTGCTTGTTGTCGTCATCTGTTCTTTCTCTGTCCTATTGTTTGTGGATACTTATTCTTCAACCAAAGTACCTTCGTCTTCCCCCATTACAACACGCAACAAAGCGCCTTTTTTCTGAAGGTTAAAGACTCGAATTTTTAAGTGGTGATCTCGGCATTGGCAAAAAGCCGTCAAATCCATTACCCCAAGTTCTTTTTTAAGCGCTTCGGAAAAAGTAATGCGCTTATAGCGGGTCGCTTTTGGATCTCGGGCTGGGTCGGCAGTATAGATACCATCTACCTGCGTTGCTTTTAAGAGTACTTCTGCTTCTACTTCGATGGCACGTAGGCTGGCTGCAGAATCGGTGGTCACCAAAGGATTGCCTGTTCCTGCAGCAAACAGGACAACACGTCCCTTTGCCAAATGATCGATGGCTTTACGCCGATCATAGTAATCAACCATGCCACTCATGGGAATCGCAGACATAATGCGTGTAGAAAAGCCCGCACGCTCTAGGGCATCCCTCATCGCCAAGGCATTCATAACTGTAGCTAACATACCCATATGATCGCCAGTAATACGACCAATACCGGCTTCAAATAAAGCCTGCCCACGGAAAAAATTACCGCCTCCAATGACCAAGCCAACCTGTACATTTAGACGGACCAGCTCTCCGATCTCAGTTGCCATTCGATCGATGACTTTGGGGTCGATCCCGAAAGACCGATCCCCTAGCAAGGCTTCGCCACTCAACTTTAACATAATCCGGCGATACGCCGGTGTTTTTGTTAATGAAGACATTTACGCTCCCCGTGCTTGCGCCATCACCTCTTCAACAAAATTATCGGTTTTCTTTTCTATGCCTTCCCCTACCTCAAATCGGGTAAAGCGCAGAATTTGAGCACCTGATTTTTTTAACAAGGCTTCTATACTCACGCTCGGATCTTTCACAAAAGACTGACCCAATAAGGTAATTTCTTTGGACCATTTTTTGATTTTTCCTTCCACGATCATAGGAAGCTTATCCGCCGCTTTTCCTTCTTCTGCCGTTTGCTTGGTGAAGATTGCACGCTCACTTTCTACACGAGCAACAGGAATTTCTGTGGCATCGATATACTCAGGATTCATGGCTGCAACTTGCATGGCAATGTCTCTGGCCAATGCGGCATCGCCACCTTTCAGTTCGACCATTGCACCAATACGAACGCCATTGGCACCGCCATGACCATAAGCGCCTAAAATACCTTGCTGTGTTTCGAATAAAGCAAGACGACGAATAGAAATATTTTCTCCGATTTGAGAAACCAATTCTAAGCGTTGCGCTTCTACAGTCGCCCCTTCTAATACGCTGTCCATTAAGGCAGGTAAGTTATCGGTGCCACTTTTTAATACGCTATCAGCCACTTTTTTAGAAAAGCCTTTGAATTTTTCTTCGCGGGCAACAAAGTCGGTTTCGCAGTTTACTTCTAACAACACGGCACGATTGTCCGCATGCGCAACCACCACGATGCCTTCGGCCGCCACTCTGTCAGCCTTCTTAACCGCTTTTGCTAAGCCTGCTTCACGTATCATTTTAATGGCGAGTTCAATATCACCCTCTGCCTTTACCAGCATTTTTTTGCACTCCATCATCGGAGCGTCTGTTCTGTCTCGCAAGGTTTTCACCAATGCAGCCGTAATAATTTCAGCCATTGTATTGTCCTTTTCCCTATTACTTACTCGTTTTCTGCAAATGGAGCGTCTTCTACCGGCAATTCGACAAATTCTTCTTGGAATTTACCCGCTTGTGGCTTTTGACTGCTCTTACCTTCGATAATGGCATCGGCCATTTTGCTGATATACAGCTGTAAGGCACGCATAGAATCATCATTTGCTGGAATGACGTAATCAACACCCGATGGATTGTGGTTAGAATCGACAACACCCACAACAGGAATGCCTAAACGATTGGCTTCGGCAATGGCAATTTTTTCGGAGCCGACATCAATCACCACGATCACATCTGGTAAGCCACCCATTTCTTTGATGCCGCCCAAACCACGCTCTAATTTGTCTAGCTCACGCTTGAGTTGTAGACCTTCTTTTTTGGTCATGTGGTTCAAGGTACCATCTTGCATCATGCGCTCGATATCTACCAAACGACGAATAGATTGGCGGATGGTTTTATAATTAGTCAGCATTCCGCCCAACCAGCGATGGTTGACGTAGGGCATGCCTGCACGAATGGCCTGCTCAACCAAAATATCGCGCGCAGCACGTTTTGTACCGACAAACAATACTTTGCCACCTTTTGAAGCGGTTTTATGCAAAAATTGCAAGGCTTCGCGGAATAAAGGCAATGTTTTTTCTAAGTTGATAATATGAACGTTATTACGAACGCCATACAAATAAGGGGACATGCTCGGATCTCTAAAGCGGGTCAAATGACCAAAATGGGCGCCGGATTCGAACAGTTCGCGCATACTCACGTTTGTTTTCATGTATAACTACTCCTTAAGTAGGGTTAAGCCTCCGCGCCTCAATAATGCCCGACCCAAATAACCCCAAAATAACAGGTTTACTCAGGCACCCCAAGCACTCAACCGACAGCGCGTGTGTTTTTAGACTCCATAGGGTAACAAGTTTGCGGTACAATGTCCATCACCTGTGTATAATTAGGGGCTGAAACAGAGGCAAAATCGCCTTGCCCGTAAAACGCGCGCTTTTAACCTGACATCAAACGGATAACCATACTTATGCCTGTACCAGCCATTCATATCAAGACCCC
The DNA here is from genome assembly GCA_041161475.1 of Pseudomonadota bacterium. Lineage (GTDB taxonomy): Bacteria > Pseudomonadota > Gammaproteobacteria > UBA6186 > Azoamicaceae > JBEAUL01. The sequence goes on from JBEAUL010000078.1 coordinate 4,841, forward strand.
AGCAGAAATTGAAAAAATGCGCATTGCCGGACGCTTAGCTGCAGAGGTCCTCGACTACATTACCCCTTTTGTAACCGCTGGGGTCAGCACTCTGGCACTGAATGACTTGTGCCATGAGTACATTACCAAGGTCCAACATGCCATTCCTGCCCCCCTAAACTACCGTGGTTTTCCAAAGTCTATCTGCACATCGGTTAATCATGTCATTTGTCATGGCATACCCAATGAACGCCTATTGAAAAACGGAGATATACTGAATATTGACGTCACTGTACTGAAAGATGGCTATCATGGCGATACCAGCAAGATGTTTTTAATCGGCGATTGCAGTATTCAAGCCAAACGCGTGGTGCGAATTGCCCAAGAATGTTTGTATCGCGCTATTTCTATCGTAAAGCCAGGTGCCAAACTAGGGGATATTGGTGCTATTATTCAACAGCATGCAGAAACAAATCGTCTCTCTGTTGTAAGAGAATATTGTGGTCACGGTATTGGAAGCGAATTTCATGAAGAAGCATTACAAGTATTGCATTATGGCACAGCTGGAACAGGCGTTATGCTAACACCCGGTATGACGTTTACGATAGAACCCATGTTAAATATTGGCAGACGGCATACACAACTGCTACCAGACAAATGGACCGTTATCACCAAAGACCGCAGCTTATCCGCACAATGGGAACACACGCTGCTGGTCACCGAAACGGGTTGTGAAGTGTTAACCAAAAGGCAGGAAGAAACGTTTTTTTAACGCACAAGGTAGGGATAAAAATGATCGAGGAAGGATACAAGCCATCACAAAATGACACTGTCAATGCGCCGTCATTTGTCATTTATTATGTGGCACAACCCAAAGGCGCAACAATGGCAATGCGTTATCCTGATGCAACAACGCCGAAAGAAGGCTATTCCCTACAAACACTGAATGAACCTTTACACACGGCTTTGGTTGTGCCTTTTTTGAACCAGCAACCACAACCCGTGCAGATTGTTGCCCATTACTGTGAAATGATTGAAATACGTCGAGCCAATCGGTGGCCAGTCTTGCAGAAAGCCATTGAACTGTGCAAAAAAAATCAAGCCACTTTGCTGATTGCTGAATTGGGTACTTTGGCCAGTAATGAATCTTTTACGCAACTGATCTTAAGTGCAAATGTGCCTTTTCATTGTTGCGATCAACCTTTTGTTGACCGAAATATTTTAGAGGCCCTACACAAGCATGCTCAAGTACAAAAAAAACTGCATGGAGAACTGATTAGAAAAGGTTTGCAATCCACCTCAGCAAAATCTGGCAATCCAAATGCTGCTGAAGTCATTGGAAAAGTCAATAAACCTAAAATTGATACGGCCATTTTATTTGCGTTTTTACTAGAACCCATTGTTCAAAATTACAAAGCCAAAGGATACTCTCAGCGCCAAATGGTTAAATACCTCAACGATGAAGGTTTTACCGCTCCCGAGGGAGGGCGTTGGGTATTGAGTCAACTCCAAAAAGTACTGGAACGCGTTAAATTAAATGATTTAGCGCAACAAGTACGAAAAACATTTCCCGAGTTGTCTCAAGAAAAATTAACCACAACAGAAATGGCAGAAAAACTCAATACAGCCAACATCCCTGCGCTAAAACGGAGTGGCTGGAACGATATACAAGTTAAAAAACTGTTACATCGAATAGAACAAATCGAAGACATTGCAACAATGAATCAATTGTTTATCCAACTTATCCCTATTTTGCGCTATATTCGTCACCACAATATGCCTATTTCCACCCTACTAGAGCGCTGTGCCCATGTCGGTATTGCGGTTAATAACCAATCCCTTGTCGCTGATATGGCGGTTTAACCTTGTATCTGTTTATAACAGGAGCTTAAGCGTTTATGAATGCATCTGCCCATTTTTCTTTAGACAATTCAGAATCCATTTTGCCTTTACCGGTCATTAAGACAGACGAAGATTTAGATCAGGCACTGCGCGCTTTTCACGCAGTGGCTAAAGAGGTACCCGAAGCAAATCGTACCTTAGAAGCCATTTTAAATACGGCTTCTAAAAATTTACCAGCCTACCTTAAAATTGTGAAAGGGCACCTCGAACAATTGGCTACTGTATTGCGATTAGACAGTCACCAAAATCAACAGCTCAATTACACTCAACTGCCACAACCTTTACAACAGCTGGTACACTTATTCCAGCATTTAGACGAAGAAGACTTATCCCATATCGAATGGCTATCCAGAGAAACGCAGAGCTGGAAAAACAACTTGACCGCTACAAGTGATAAGAGTTTAAAGCCATTGACTGAGGAGGTATAAGGCATTGAACTAACGAACACTGGGAGGTCTGTGGTTTGGTGTTGTTTCGCGATTTATGGAAAAAATATGCCCCTGTCAACACGGGAGAAGCCTCCGATCCCCCCGACATTGTTTTAGACAAAAGCACTTCTGAAGCAGAGGTGGATACAATCATACAACCTCAAGCTACTCCCTTCCTAACACAACAATTTTTAAGACAAACCGAAGCCCTCGCTGGGGATACAACGGTTCGAAACAACTTACAACAGCTTAAACAATGGGTAGATGAGCCAAAAGAGGCAGAACCTGATCTGCGATTTTTTCACATTCGAAACCACCTTAAAACCCCAGAAGTCTACGAAACCTTACGACAAGAACGCTGGCAACCCATGATCCATTGTCCTCAATGCCAATCGCATAATATCGAGCGTTTGGTTCAATTGCCACCCGAACCGGTTGAAAATCATCACTACCGTTGCTTAGACTGTTTTTTTGAATTTAACGATGACACAGGCACCCCCATGGGGGAGGCAGGCCCTCCCAGCATTCAAACCTGGATTGAATGCTGGTATTTATGGGGATGCACGGATTCTTTTAACTATATCGCACATCGCCTCGGTTTAGATCTGCATACGGTAGAACGCATGATCTATTTACTACAAAAATTATTTCAAGCAGAAAAACCATTGTCTCGTTTAGACAATTCACCAAAACTAGAAGAACAAGCTAAACAACTTAAAAAGCGCTTTAAGCTCGAACTACAAAAGACTTATGAACGCCTGAACATGCAACTGGCCAGTGTACCTACCAATACCCTGCAACAGCGTCAGCGAGACACCATTCGTCGACATGGCCGTTTAGACCCGGACCTAGAGCTTAGCCCAAAGGTAAGGCCTACGCACCGCCCAACAAAAAAAACCTAGTCTATACACTTTTTTCATGGGTATACTGTCTTATTGTTTTTTTGAACAGATTATGTTCTAATTTAACCAACTAAATTTTAACAAGATGTGTAGGAGCAAGCCAATATGAGCGCGATTACTCGAGTATACGATTTAATCAGAAATTTACCTGCAGTCGATAAAGAGAGCATCATAAACAAGTTATCAGGTGCTGAAATGGTGTTCGACGGCGAGGTAGAAAACAAAGAACAGGCTGAAGCCCTACACCTCAAACTAGAACACTTAGAAAAAGCCATTGCTGCCCTTAAAACAGCACCTGCTCAAGAAGACAAGAGGGAATTAACCGCATTTGTGGAAAGCTTAATCCCCGTGATGGCCTATGCCCTCAATCCAGATGATAATATCGATCAAACTCTTAAACAGCAAATTCAAAAACAAGCCATTGAACATTTACATCCCTTGTTTCAAGAATTTCGTGACATTTATGCCAATCAATATTCTGAAAATGCCTTAGAAGAGCTGCGCAAAAGCGGTAAAAGCATGAACCCAAAGGAAAAAGCAGAAGGTCAGAAAACCCTGGAAAATTTGAATATGTTTTGCAATAAAAAGAAAGCGGAATTAGAGGATGAGACCAATATGCGTTTGATGCAAGACTTTTTGCTCAGCCTCAATGCACAAACGCATCCAGCCTTGTTCAGCCATATGGTCAAAGAACTCCACGCATTCCGTCGTGAAAATACGGATAATTTTCAACGGTTTTTAGAAAAATTTGGCAATACAGCGTCAAGAATCATTAAAAACCAAGGAGCACATGGCGACTATTTACAGGATTGGCAACAACTCGGCTATCTTTGTTCTATATATATAGGCGAAGTACTGGATGTAGCGCTCTGTGCCGCAACCGGGAAAAAATTGCCTTTTGATGAAGCGCCCACTGCTGACCAGAATACAGCCAACGACTTTATGCCCATTAATGGGGTCACGAGAAGAAGGCCTCAGCAAAGATAATGACTTGTTATAGAGTTAGGGTAATCGCTTTTTATTACCCTACTCTCATTCTGCATCCCTCTTTTG
>JBEAUL010000073.1:0-7424 GCA_041161475.1 Pseudomonadota bacterium
CTCTGTCTATATGCAAAGACCGTATTTGAGGGGTGCTTCAACAGATTACAAAAACCATTGAACTGTTTTTTTATACAGTTTTAGAGTTTTTTATACTTAAAAACACCCTAAGTAAAAATGCATTTGTGTTAAAATACGGGCATATTTCTATGTGCAAATCTTGTTAAGTGGGTTATTTATGCAGTCTTTAAGTCGTTATTGTCTCCTTATGTTGGCCAGTTTTGGTGGCTTTTCTGGGGTGGCGCTTGCCGTTCAGCCTCTCAATAGAGTTGTTGCCTCTGTTAATAATGAAGCCATTACAGAGTCTGAACTCAACAGAAAAATGAACTGGATTGCCCAAAAAATGGAACAAAATGGTATGCCTCGCCCAGCCACTAACCATCTTCAAAAAGAGGTATTAGAGCGCTTAATCGTAGAGCGTGTGCAATTAGATTTGGCTAAAAAATTGAAAATTAATGTCACAGATGAAATGCTGCAAGACACCATACAAACCCTTGCAAAACAAGAAGGGTTGACTGTTGGAAAACTGAAGGCTGCCGTTGCTGAAGATGGCTTATCTTTTAAAGAGTTTGAAGACAATATTCGTGTAGAACTTATTTTGTCTCGCTTACAGCAACAGGCATTGGCCGATCAAGTGGTGGTCAGTAATCAAGAAATAGACCATTTTTTAAAATTGCATCCAGAATCTCAAGATCCGGAAAACATTGAATATCGCTTGCGTCATATTTTGTTACCTGTAGCAGAAGACGCTTCTCAGAATGAGCGTGATCAGGTACTTGCAACAGCCAATCACCTCCTAAAAAGGTTAAAAGAAGGCACAAAATTTTCGCAGCTTGCGCTAGATTATTCCAAAGGCCCTCAAGCATTACAGGGGGGCGATTTGGGCTGGCGTGTGGCCGATACTTTACCCACATTGTTTGTACAGCCAGTAGCAAAACTGTCCGTGGGTGAAGTGGTTGGACCTATCCCCAACGATAGCGGGTATCATTTGATTTATTTAGAAGAAAAACGTGTTGTTGGAAACAAGGGTAGTGAGAATAAAGTAGCACGTCGCCAGCAAGCATTGTCGGCACTATACGAACAAAAGTTTGAAGTTGTGCTTAGACGTTGGATTAAGCGTATTCGAGACGAAGCACAAATTGAAAGTTTTTTATAAGAGATCGTTTTGATGAAAAATAATATGGCGCACCGACCGCGCAAGCGTTTTGGGCAAAATTTTTTACAAGATGCTGGAGTGATTCATCAAATTGTAGAGGCGGTATCTCCTTCGCGAGATGATGTTGTGATTGAAATTGGTCCAGGATTGGGTGCATTAACCCGTGAACTGTTGTCAGCGGTGGATAATTTACATGTGGTGGAGCTTGATCGGGATTTGGCTGCTCAATTGTCGCAACGTTTGGGGCATCCGGGCAATTTGGTGATACATCAAGCCGATGCCTTGCAGTTTGATTTTGCACAATTGTGTAAAGAAGCCGATACACAAACAATTAAAATAGTTGGGAACTTACCTTACAATGTGTCAACCCCATTGATACTGCGATTAATGCATACATTGTCTCAAGCAGAACGCTTGGTTTTTATGGTGCAAGCAGAAGTTGCAGAGCGCTTGGTTGCTAAACCAGGTAATAAAGACTATGGACGTTTGACCTTGATGACGCAATATTTTTGTGCGATTGAAACACTCTTTGAAGTCTCAAACCAAGCTTTTTATCCTATTCCTAAAGTGCAATCTGCTGTGATTGCGTGTTTTCCATATAAAAAATTGCCTTATGTGGCAAATAATTTTGAGTTATTTGAACAATTGGTCAAGCAAGCTTTTAGCCAACGTCGTAAGACCATTGCAAATACTTTAAAAACGATGGTATCCATTGAACAACTATCTGAAGCTGGTATCGAACCAACCTTACGGCCAGAACAAGTTGGTTTGTCATCTTTTGTTGCTTTGAGTAATATTTTAACTTCCCAAGCCCTGGGCAGTTTATAAAAGAGTTTATCAAATGGCAACTTATATTATCGGCGATGTGCAAGGATGTTACGAACCGCTTAGGCGCTTACTAGACAAAATAAGGTTTGATGACAAGCGCGATACAATTTGGTTTACGGGTGATTTAGTCAATCGTGGCCCAGATTCTTTAGGGGTGTTACGTTTTGTTTACACACACAGATATGCCATGCGCACTGTTTTAGGGAATCATGATATTACCTTGTTGGCTGTTGCCGAAGAAGCCATTCTTTTTCAACCAGACAGACACACTTTTGCTGATATTTTACAAGATGGGCAAAGGGATGAATATGTATATTGGTTAAAACAGGCACCGTTAGCGCACTATGATGCACAAGAGGCCATGCTGTTGGTACATGCAGGGATTGTACCGAATTGGGATTTATCACTGACCCTATCGTTAGCAAAAGAAGCAGAGACAGCACTGAAAAGCGAACAAAGCGCTACATTACTGCGACACTTATACGGCGATAAGCCCAATCATTGGTCGCCCGATTTAATCGGCTGGGATCGTCTTCGATTTATTGTGAATGTGTTTACTCGTATTCGATTTTGTACACCCGCTGGCGTTTTGGATTTGAAAAGTAAAGAGGGACAGCACAAAGCGCCAGCAGATTATGTCCCTTGGTTTGAGGTTGTTACCTTACAAGAAGAGATGAGGATTTTTTTTGGTCATTGGGCTGCCTTAGAAGGAAGGACAGGCACACCTCAGGCAATTGCCCTGGATACAGGCTGTGTTTGGGGGAAAAAATTAACGGCTTATCACCTGGAGTCGAGTACGCGTTATTGTCTTGATTGTCCTGGCCGTTAAATCCCTTTACAATGGCGGAAGAGAGAGTGGTTTAGAACAGGGAGCTTTATGAGTCTCAAGCCTTTGCAAACCGGGGTTGCGTTTGTGCTGGCCTTTTTGTCAGGAAACGTATGGGCAGATTATACGCTCAATATGACACGGGGTGTTACCAGCATCAGTCATGACATGTATCGATTGCATATGACGATATTTTGGGTCTGTGTGGTCATTGGTATTGCTGTATTTGCGGTTATGTTTTACGCCATTATTTATCATCGGCATTCAATCGGCGCCAAAGCCGCGCATTTTCATGAAAATACCACTGTAGAAATTATTTGGACAATTATTCCGGTTCTTATCTTAGTTGCAATGGCTGTGCCTGCGACAAAAGTATTAATCAAAATGAATGATACAACCGATTCAGATTTAACCATTAAGGTTACTGGTTATCAGTGGCGTTGGGAATATGAATATATGGGTAAGGGCGTTCGTTTCTTAAGTAACTTGGCTACCCCAGCAGAGCAAATCAAAAATCGTGATGTTAAAAATCCCCTTTACTTACTCGAAGTGGATAAGCCACTGGTTGTTCCTATTGGTAAAAAGATACGCTTTTTAACAACGGCCAGCGATGTTATTCACTCATGGTGGGTACCAGCCTTAGGGATTAAAAAAGATGCAATACCAGGCTCTATTAACGAGGCTTGGGCAAAAATTGAGAAAGTAGGCATTTATCGTGGACAATGCGCTGAGTTATGTGGCGTTAATCATGGTTTTATGCCCATTGTCGTTGATGCCAGAACACCCGAAGCCTTTGAAGAATGGCTCAGTCAACAGGCGAAAAAGGATGCACAATCATGAGCAGTATTACGGTAGATGGTCAGCACAATGGCAGCATAGAAGGACACAATCATCATCATACGGATGCGGGGCATCACGGGCCAGCCAAAGGTATATCACGCTGGCTATTTACCACCAACCACAAAGACATTGGCACTTTATATCTTTGGTTAAGTTTTATTTTGTTTTTGGTTGGTGGCGTGATGGCTTTGGCCGTTCGAGCAGAGCTATTTAAACCAGGATTGCAGTTACTTGACCCAAATTTATACAATCAGTTGGTCACCATGCATGGTCTTATCATGATTTTTGGTGCTGTAATGCCTGCCTTTACAGGCTTAGCAAACTGGATGATCCCCCTGATGATTGGTGCACCAGACATGGCGTTACCTCGTATGAACAACTGGTCATTTTGGATATTACCGTTTGCATTTACCATTCTAGCCAGTACCCTGTTTATGGATGGCGGGGGCCCTAATTTTGGATGGACATTTTACGCGCCACTGTCTACCACGTATGGTCCGAAAAGCACCGATTTTTTTATTTTTTCGGTGCATTTAATGGGTATGTCATCGATTATGGGCGCAATCAATATCATTGCAACCATATTTAATTTGCGTGCCCCAGGTATGACCATGATGAAGTTACCCTTGTTTGTCTGGACTTGGCTGATTACGGCATTTTTACTGATTGCGGTGATGCCTGTCTTGGCCGGAGCTGTTACCATGATGTTGATGGATCGGCATTTTGGGACCAGTTTTTTTGATGCCGGTGGTGGTGGCGATCCGGTCATGTTTCAACATATTTTCTGGTTTTTTGGTCATCCAGAAGTCTATATTATTATTTTGCCAAGTTTCGGAATTATCTCTGAAATTATTCCCACCTTTAGCCGCAAACGTTTATTTGGTTATGCCTCTATGGTGTACGCAACCGCTTCTATCGCGATTGTCTCATTTTCTGTTTGGGCACACCATATGTTTACAACAGGACTCGCTCTCGGTGCGCAACTCTATTTTATGTTTGCAACGATGATTGTGGCAGTGCCAACAGGGGTCAAAATTTTTAACTGGGTAGCCACTATGTTTAAAGGTGCGCTTAGTTTCGAGACGCCCATGCTTTTTTGCCTCGGATTTTTAGTGATGTTTACCTGCGGTGGTTTTTCTGGCCTCATGCTGTCCATTATCCCGGCAGATTTTCAATACCATGATACCTATTTTGTAGTGGCACATTTTCATTATGTCTTGATTCCAGGCGCTATTTTTGGTGCTATTGCTGCTGTATATTATTGGTTACCAAAATGGTGTGGTCATATGTATAGTGAAACTTTGGGTAAAATCCATTTTTGGTTATCGGCAATCTCCCTTAATCTGACTTTCTTCCCCATGCACTTTTTGGGGTTAGCGGGCATGCCACGTCGAATTCCTGATTATGCCTTGCAGTTTGCTGATTTTAATAAAATTGTGAGTATCGGCTCTTTTATCTTTGGTGCTGCACAGGTACTGTTTCTGTATATTGTGATTAAAACCATTCGTAGCGGTGCGCCTGCGCCTGCAAATCCTTGGAATGCCAAAGGCTTAGAGTGGACAGTGCCTTCGCCAGCACCTTATCACACCTTTAGCACCCCACCGATGATTCCGGCAGAGACGCACTGATGAGAAAACCACCTAGCGCTAAAAAAACAGTTCGTTATTTGGTTATTTTAGCCTTATGTATGTTTGGTTTTACTTTTGCACTGGTTCCCTTATACGATGTTTTATGTAAAGCAACAGGCTTAAACGGAAAGGTAGATTTAGATGGGCCCATTGTGGATGGGGGTCGTTATCGTATTCTGCCAGAAGAAATTCCAAATCGCATTGTGACGATTGAGTTTGATGTCACGCATAACAAAGACATGCCCTGGATTTTTAAACCGAAACACACCACTATGCAAGTGCGTCCTGGCGTTGTGAACAGTACATCCTATTTTGCTAAAAATACCACTGAAAAAACCATGATAGCGCAAGCTATACCGAGTATTACGCCAGGCATTGTTGCAATTCATTTTAAAAAATTAGAATGCTTTTGTTTCGATCAGCAATTGTTACATCCAGGACAGGAAGCAGAAATGCCCTTGCGTTTTGTTATCGATCCAGCCTTTCCCCATGATATTCATCGTCTTACTTTGTCATATACTTTATTTGACATGACCGATCGTATTAAAGAGGATCAAACTCGTGGCTAATGAACCTGATACCCCTTATCAACACTATTATGTGCCAGAAAAAAGCTATTGGCCTTTTATCGGTGCAATTGGTTTGGCCACAACCCTGATTGGTGGGGTGCGGATCTTACATGGTGAGCACTACGGTAAATATATATTTCTCTTGGGTGCACTCATTATGGCTGGGATGCTGTATGGATGGTTCCATCATATCATTGAAGAAGATAGGAAAGGCCTCTATAGCCAGCAAATGGACAGAAGTTTTCGGTGGGGCATGGTGTGGTTTATTTTTTCAGAAATCATGTTTTTTGCTGCATTTTTTGGTGCCTTGTTTTATGTACGTCATTATCTGATTTATTGGCTTGCAAATGAAGGCGGTAAGCTTGACGTACATGATGCTTACTCTAATATATGGCCACACTTTAAAGCCGTTTGGCCCTTGTTAGTGAATCCAAATCCCAGCCAATTTCCTGGCCCCAGTGCGGTGATTAATCCTTGGGGTTTACCTGCCTTAAATACTTTATTGCTATTAACCTCGGGTGTCACCATCACCATTGCGCATCATGCCTTAAAAGACAATCGACGCAGACGATTGATGTGGGGGCTTGGAGCCACTATTTTACTAGGCCTTGTTTTTTTGTGTGTGCAAGCTTACGAATATCATCACGCTTACACTGAGCTTGGGCTTACCTTGGCGTCTGGTATTTATGGTACAACTTTTTTTATGTTAACGGGCTTTCATGGTGCTCATGTTACCATTGGTTGTATGATGCTAATCGTGATGTTTATTCGTAGCATGAAAGGACATTTTACGCCAGAACGTCATTTTGGTTTTGAAGCGGCTGCCTGGTATTGGCATTTTGTAGACGTTGTGTGGTTATTCTTATTTATCTTTGTCTATTGGTTATAAACGCACCTACTGTAAAAATAGGGGGCATGGATGTCGTGAAAACCGCTCATTATTTATTAAATAAAAGAGTCAGTAAACTGATATATTTCAAGGGTTTACGCTTAAAAAATTGCTCGCCAAGCCAGTGAGAAACCGCTACAATAATAATCAATTATGATGCTGATGTGTGGACTTTTGCCATGACAAATCTAGGCTCTTTTTCCGAAAAGAAAACGGCTAAGGTTGGTTATTCACTGACGCCTGTTTGTGTTAAGTTAGATGACTTGCCTTTATCCTGTCCTATGCCTGATCATGCGGTAACCAATCTGCATCCTAAAGTCTATTTACCGATTAAGGCCACCGGATCTGCGGTTTGTCCTTATTGTAGTACGCGTTATCAACTGAAGGCATAGTCCTTGTGTTGAAGATTGTGGTGTGTTTTTTGTTGGCTGTATGATAAAAATATTGGTGGTAGGCCCTTCGTGGGTAGGTGATATGGTAATGGCCCAGTCCCTATTTAAAGCCTTGAAAGCGAAATACGTAGCACAAGATGTCGATATAGATGTGCTTGCTCCCTTATGGACGCATCCCTTGCTTGCCTCTATGCCAGAGGTACGTACAGCCATTCCCATGCCATTAGGACATGGGGTCTTTGGTATAAAAAAACGATATCAATTGGGTAAATCCTTGCGTACAGAAGGGTATACGC
>JBEAUL010000093.1:0-19259 GCA_041161475.1 Pseudomonadota bacterium
ATTAACAGGCGCTTGATCTTGCGGTGGTGTTATTTGTTGTACGGGTGGTGTTATTTTTGGCGTAGGAGGCATCGGATCTGGAGAACCCTTTTTATTAAAAAAGACACCAGCGGTCGTTAATAAACTTTTTGCTCCGTCAATAACAGGAACAACAAAGGGCTTTGCAGCGCCAGATACAACCCCTGCCACCACGCCCACCACTGGCGAAACGATCGCCACTGGTAACTTTACTAGCCATGTCGCAGCATTTAATACTGGATTCTGGGGACGTAACAAGTTTTGAGTAACAATACTCACATTTCGCCCAAGTCTCCATCCTTCCTTACCACCCTCGTATATGGATTTCGGCATATTGAGCACGCCCTTCCCAGCATATGTTGCAACCGCAGGAATACCACGCGCGACCGATGTAGTAAAAGTACTGTTAAAAAGACCCCTAAATAAATTTTCCCATGAAACTCTATAATCGTCAGAAGAACCTCTACCAGCCAAATCCTTTTTGTTGTCTTTTTGCTTTTCGCTGTCCTTATCCTCCGTATTATCCATCCTAAGCTGTGCATCAGCAGGTGCCACAGGTTTTGGTGCCTGTGCTTGAGAAAGCGATTCAGCTAACTGGTCGTATTCTTGTTTTTTTAACTCTTCTTCGTTGCCAGCCATACGCAACCCCTTACCTGTAGATACAGGTATTTTTGTAATGTCGCCTATGTGTAGTTAGAGTGGAAGTTGGATAAATAAGTTCTACGACTTACCCTTATCGCCGTTCTCTTTTTCTTGTTGTAGATGTATATCAAACAAATCGTTTGGTAAATCGTCTAACAAGTCTATTTTGAAGGCTTCTGCGTCGGGATTTTGTTTGGTTTCATCCAGTGTTAATGCACTGGTGTCTATATCACTGCCACCAAACAGGCGAATAAGTGCGGTGATATCTTTGACGATTTCTTTGGCATTGCACGTAAATTCGAGTGCTTCGGGTGGAAAATGGGTCGCGTATTCGATAGCGGTAATTAAACTTTCTGCGGATTTTTGGGCCTCTGATTCTGTTTTTCCACACAACCTTTCTATGTTTTTTAGATCTTCCTGCGTAGAACCCAAACGCAGTAAGGGTAAAGAAAACAGCGATTCCTGTTCTTTACCAATGCGACGAGAAACCACGGGTGACAAGGGTATGGACGTAAATATAGACATGTGATCGGAATCGCCTGCTGCTTCATAGGGCATATTCAACGCGTTTTGTTTTTCCAGCTCATGTTCTAATATAGCGATTAAACCAGCCAATCCCCGTTCAAATGGTTGCAAATCACTGTCATCCGATACACTGTCCGCTAATACGACCAAATCACTGTTGGGTGTGACAGGAGGAAGCGGAAACTGAGGGTTTGAAAAAATTTCTTTAAACCGTCTAAACCGTTTATCCATTTCAATTAATTTTTGTTCTGTGGGTGGTTCAATTTTAAGGAATTGATTCAAGCGCATGCGTTTAACGGGTTTAGGCGCCGCGTAAAAAACATCGGCACGAATAATTTTAGATTTAAAGAAAATATGGGCTTGCCCAGGTGCCTGATCTTTTAAATCTAAGACATCGATACGTTGACGACGATCGACAGAGGCATTACGTGTATCCATATAATTTAAAGAAATACTGCCACTGTCCATTTGAAATCCGCTGACACTGGTCACAAAGGCTTCGCCAGCAACCTTGTTAAAAAACTCAAAGGTTTCTTGCGGATCTTCCAGTTTCATACACATTTTAATGTTACAGTTTGCTCCGATTGACGCGGCTTCCTCTTTCGAGGCTTTTTGAAAGGCCGGTAAATCTTGACCCGCAAAAACAGCAGAGAAGCCCAACGAACGGGCCTGAGCAGGCACAACCGCAAAACCAGGTACTGCATAATAACCGTACTCATCCATGATACACACAAAAGGCGAGGGAGAATTGGTTGGCTTGCGCAAAATAACGTCTCGGTAATCCCCTTCTACTTCATCACCTAATCCCGCAGCCATCATCGCTTTTAGCGATGCAATAATAATTTTACCTAAGTTAGACAATTCTTCAGGAGCTTTTTCGAGCGCAGGCAGTAATACGACCATAATACGACGATTTAACACCACATCCTTTAAATCAACTTCGGGTAAATTGGTTCGAATAATATGCCCATAGGTATCTGCCAAGGAACCAAACACCCGTGTTAACTGCATGGTAATAAAACCGTGTTGCTCACGCACTTCACTGGCTTGATTGCCTTTTTTCTGTTTATTATACCCTGGCAAATTGTTTAAATAGGCGGTAATCGGTTCCATCACAACGGAGGGTAAATTATCAATCGAAACACTGTAGGTATCTGTGACAGGGAACTTTTTATCAATCACAATTTGTTCTAATTTTTCTAGCATAAAATAATTACGAATGCTGTTGGCATCCAATAAAATATGCCCGGCATCGCGCATGGCAACCAAAATTTTTAAGAGCGACTCCACAAAGTTAATGGCGCGACCTTTCCACATGTCATCGCCTCCAGCAGCACCGGGTTGATTCCCGGGCATAAGGCTAACCACTAGATTAGATAACATACTGGATGAACCCCGACAAAAAGGATTCATGGTATTGGATAAACGACTTTTTTGAGGACCCAAGACGTCTCTTGCCCCCGTCATAAAGTTGATCAACAGCATATCGTCTTCGCGCCCCATGGTACGCACCATAGAAAAGACTTTGGCAAATAAACTGTTGTCCCCTTTACCGTCGATGTAAATAAAGCCACTGCTTTGCACTAAAGAGTTATAAGCCAAAGAGACGAGGAATTCTGTTTTACCGCTACCAGTAGAACCAAAGACCAGTACATGGGTCCGTAAATCGCTATCGGTAAACCACAACTCTTCTCCGGTAATGCGATCGTTACCAAAGAGGGTAATACCGGTGCCTTTTTTTGCTTTGGTGGTTCCAGGAATAAGCTCACTGTAATCCAGTGCATCAGCAGACAAGGGCACGCGAAAGGGTAAGGTATTTTTCCGGGTTGCAGCAAACCAGTACAACAAGGTACACAAGAAAAAAAGCACATCCGCGGTTAATACATAGATAAACTGGGTCACGCAAGAAACCAGACACACCATCAGCACCACTTCTGGTTTGCTGATGATTTCTGCCATACGAACGCCTAAGGGACGCGTGTCTCTGGCTAAGTTACGCGCTGCCTGTTCTTGCTTAACGTCTATTCCGCGAATCATGTATTTTCCTCCGCGGCACGTTTTCGAGCACGCTCCATGATTTCATCCCGCTCTTTATCATCGGGTACATAGATAATTTCTTTTAAGGCAATATCTAATGCCTCGACAGCACCCTCGACAATTGGCATGCTCATGGGCGCTTTTAGCTCACATTCATGGTACCAGTGGTTATATAATCCCCCCACTTCTGCACCTGGGGTTTGACGTCCTACGTTATTAAGCGTAAGCCACAAGCGACGATCGATGGGTTTTACCCATAAAAAATCGGCTGAGGCAACAACGCCATCTTGTCTGGCAAACTGTAGCAAAGAGATCATCAACGTTAATTCATAGGCATGCATGGCACAAAATTCTTGCACTTGTCTGTTTTTCATGTGTTGCTGTATTAAGGCATCCACCCCGGTTGTATCCAGTTTATTTTTTGAAGCAGATTCGGCCAATCGTGCCACCAAGGCCTTAGATTTGTCTGAATCACGACAGCCTCGTGCGATTAATGCGGCAAAAATGGCTCTTCGATGCACCGGTAAGGCAGCCGGCCCCCGCCAAGGTCGCCCCAATTGAGCTGCAAATGCACGTCCAGCACGGGTACGATTAAGGGTTACCGAAAACTCTGCTCCCTTTGTTTTCGCAAAAACAGAGCCTTGCGGGGCGTATTCTACGGAAATTAATTGATGTTTTTTCGCAAACTGTAGGGGTGTCATGGCCATTGCCCAGGGCCCTACCTCTAAATCTTCGTTAATCAAATCAAAGCGAATAACGGATTGAATTTGTGGCCAATTTTTTTGTTCTTGATGGGCCAAACTCTTGAGTGTGTATTTTTTTTTGTATCGTGCCAAGGGATTTTTTAAAAAAATACGCCAAGAAAACCCTAAAAAGAATATGGCATACAAAAACCGATAGTATTTACCTGTCGCTTCGCTCAACAATTTTGCATTGGCAAGGTTTAACTCACCTCGTGTGGCTGTACGCACCCATTCGGTAATATCTTGTACATCCGTGATATTAAAACGCATTAATACCCAGTCTAAGGCTATTAACTGATATCGACGAAACCATAAAAAAGCTTCTTTCAGTTGTTCACTGGCAGACATCCAAATGACAAAACCAACAAACGTAATTAATGCAATAATCCATAAAGCCTGATATGAATTATCTGCTTGCCCTCCAGGGCTGCCTTGTTGTGACATAATGCTCTAATCCGCTGCCAAATTGTCTACAGAAATCGCTCTGATCGAGGGCGAGCTTTGCACGAGTTCAGCCAAAATATCCGTTGCACACAGCAAACGCAATACCGTTGACACCTGATTATCTAACGTTAAGGTAACGCCTAGCATCGCACTTTCTGCTCGCTCAAATGTCACTCCTAACCCAAAACCCAAACAAAAAGAACAGAGTTGATCTGCTCGTTTTATGATAGAGGGCAGTAACCCGTGAGGTGAAAATACTTTTGCTGTTTCTATTGGTTCACCCTTTAAAAAAAAACGACATCCCATCGAGTTTGCCACAATGACGAGCTGATCTTGTAGGTCAGTTTCTATACTCATTAATAA
The DNA here is from genome assembly GCA_041161475.1 of Pseudomonadota bacterium. GTDB lineage: Bacteria > Pseudomonadota > Gammaproteobacteria > UBA6186 > Azoamicaceae > JBEAUL01. The sequence goes on from JBEAUL010000093.1 coordinate 4,773, forward strand.
TATGATTACCTTATTGAGTTGACAAAATGATGCATTGCTTGGTTCAATACCCTATATTGTAGCAAATAAGATCTGGACTGAAAGAATTTTTATGGCACAACACACAAATCTCGGTCTACGCGCTTCCTGTTTATTGGCAATACTGCTTTGCATAGGGTGTCAAATCAAAGAAGCACCTCCTTGCGTGAGGCCCGATTCCTCTACGCCAGTATCCAATCCACATCCCAGTGAAGCATCTCTGTTGGAAACCGCTCAATCGATTGAAAAATCTCTTGCTATTTTGGCTTCGGCACAAGAAGCGAAAAGTCCACCCGTTATCAATACCCAACCCCTTATTACGCCAGAAGGGGGTATGGGTGGCATTGCGGATATCGATTGGGTTGGTCCAATTGGCCCACTGGTCAGTCGCTTGGCAGAAATGTCCAACTATCGCGTTAAGTTTTTAGGAAATCCTCCCGCCATTCCGATTGTTGTATCGATTACCGCTCGAGAAACGGTGATTGCCGATATTTTACAAAACGCCAGTCTTCAAGCTGGACAACGCGCCAAAATTTTAGCGTTTCCAGAAAATCGTGTTATCGAAGTTCGCTATCTCAATTAAGGAAAGGGAAACGCAATGGCACAGCCTTATTCTGCATGCAAGACCCTTGTTAGTCTGCTGATATTGATACCCCTTGTTACCGCTTGTCAGCGTGTGCCTCGGTATAATGCAGCTTCTCTAGAAAGTTTGCAAACACTGTCTTATGGAAATAAAAAAGCATCACAAGTCAGCGGCATTCGCATACAAGGCTTACGTGACACGGCGTTAAGCTTGGGTGCTAGAGGGGGATTGGCACAACAGGCTGAAATGCTAAACAATATGTTGCTGAAACATGAGGATGTGTTACAGCGCGTCTTTAATTTTAATGCCATTATGCTTGATAAAAATGTTCTCCCTCCAGTCTTGATTGAAGGACGGAATACACTGGATATCGCCGGCCCAGACGCCATTCGTATTGCCGACCGCAACTATCAAATTTTAGAACAAGCCCGATTTGTCACCGCGCCCCCCACCTGGCGAAACTATTTATGGATGTCTTTTTCAACCCCAGAGGCACCAGACAGAAGTCTTTTACCTAAAACCGCTATCGAAAAAACCTTATGGAAACAATACGTCACTGAAGGGTGGCGTGCAGGGATCCAACAAGGAGATGCCATTTTTGCGGAAAACTTGGGTCGTTTAAAACGGGATTATGAAGGCATGTTGCGTTATCGAACTTTATTGGCACAAAATATGGTCAGTGCGCCTTATGTCGCGCAAACCGACATGGGTGTTACGGGTGACAGTAGCAACATCAGCATTAACGATCGTGTTTTACGCATTACTGCCTTCCCTGAATTACAGTTAGATCCGGCACAATGGAAAACAGAGATTGTCCCACATGAGCAATGAGTGGCTATTACCCGACGAACCCGTTCGACTCAACATAGAATCTTTTGACAGAATGTTGGTGCATTGCGTTAACCTCGGCACCTCCGATATTACGCTACAAACCGGCGCACCCATTTTTGCTGAAATTCATGGAAAATTGCACCCAGTCACTGCCCGAAAAATGACCAATACCGAAGTGGGCGATATGCTCAACGCCATCTACGGTTCTAACGGTACAACCCAAATTTTTTCCGGTAAAGACGTCGACACACACTACGAAATTCGCCCTAGCCGTACCCAACGCTTTCGATTTCGGGTAAACGGTACTGGCTGTCAGGTTGAGGGGCATGATGGCATTCAAATTACCCTAAGAACCATTCCAGCCACGCCACCAACCCTCGAAAGTTTGGGCGTGGAGCAAGCCATTTGTGATGCCATGGCACCAGAACAAGGCACCGTTGTTATCACGGGCCCCACCGGTTCCGGAAAAAGTACCCTGTTGGCTGCAATTATTCGACATCTGGCAGAGCAAGCCGATGGAAATCGAAAAATGCTGACTTACGAATCTCCCATCGAATTTGTCTATGACAGCATTAATGCCCCCTCTTCTTTGGTCAGTCAATCAGAAATACCCCGCCATTTGCCCAGCTTTGCAGCTGGGGTGCGTAACGCACTAAGACGCAAACCCCGATTAATTTTGGTGGGTGAATCGCGCGACATCGAAACCATTGCAGCCACCATTGAAGCGGCCCTCACCGGCCATCCTGTTTATACCACCGTCCACAGTAATGGCGTTGCAGATGCCATTCGACGCATGATAGCTACCTTCCCGGCAGAAGAACGGAATGGACGAGCCTTAGATATTTTGGAGACCTTGCGCATGGTTGTCTGGCAAAAATTGGTGCCAGGCACCGATGGAAAAAGGGTCGCACTGCGTGAATATCTGGTGTTTAATGACCAAATACGAGACAAGTTAATCGATACCCCGGTCGAACTCATTGCATCCAAAACTAGACTATTCTTAAAAGAGCAGGGACAGCCGATGATAGTCGATGCTGAGAAAAAATTTAAGGAAGGTCGTATCGAAGAACGCATTTACCAGCAATTGTTGGCACGCTCCAAGGTACTCGAAGCAACCTAAGATAACATAGGTACACGCATGGCCTACGATGAATCTACACACTGGAGAGACTCTTCCAGAACACCTCGATTCTTTTTTATGGATGCAAAAGCCGCTTTTCCACTCGTGTTATTTTTACTGCATATGCGATTGGTGACCTTTTTAATTGCTTTGGGCTTTATTGTCTTTTTTAGTATTCTTGAACGCTTTCAGTTTACCGTGCCCATTTTTTTACGCTGGATAAAATCGACCTTATCAGGACCCGATAGAATATCCCGTCCCTGGTGGCGAGATTAATCTGTATGTCTTACCCCGATCGAAATTATCTCTACTATCGCTACTATTATCGAAAATTGATTACGATTGCGTTTATACAATGTATCCTCGTGGCAACATTACTGGGAATTACCTTGTTTTTGTTGTTGCATGCACCCTCGCCCCAATATTTTGCCACCACCAGCGATGGCCGAGTGGTGCCTATTCTTTCACCTAAAACCAGCGAATAACCCTATACTAACTTAAGGGTGGCGGCCCTTGCGTGACACCACTGCCTTGTTCTTCTACGCTGATATCATCGATTTGAAAACCCATAGGCCCCACCAAAGTGGGCACACGAACCACTTTTAATGTGACGCGCCATTCTTTGCCAATCCCTTGTTGGCGCACATTGTCTAATTGAATACGAATAGGAATCAACACCGTCCACACATATCGATCGTTAATCACTTGCTCATTTTGAATTTGAGGGGCACTGGTCGCAAAACAATTGTATACCCATTTTTCTTTGTCTAAATCAGATAAAATATTTTTATCTTGTAAAATTTTTGTTAAGGCAACATACCCTGTAGAAGTATACGCTGGGCGAACAGTGTCTAACACGCGCTGCACATTTTTAAAATTAAAGGTAAAGGTATTGGTAATAACATCATTCACCCAATTTAACATCACATTTTCAGGCAAATTTGGTTTTTCAAGCGGGACATCTTGCGTAATCTGATCGTCCGGTGTTAAGGCCAGATAAATCGGCGGTGGCTTTTTAAAAAAAGCGATTCCAATTAATACCACAACCGCTGCTGTCATCCCCATGACAAATAAACCAATCATGAGTAAATCGGGCAATCGATCGCGCTTAAAATTGGGTTGAGGCGTATCTGACACTTATGCTTCTACCTCTTCTAAGATCATTTGATGCACGGATAACCCTTGTGGAAATTCTAAGGTAGAACCCCTCACAATCACCATTGTTGCATTCACCCGTTGCTGAAACGTCTTACCACTGGAGCTCTCGTAGGTAATCAGCAAGGGAATCATGGCCTTCCAGAAAAAAAAACCACTGTTGATCCCCTTGTTTTTTATTTCGGGGGTCCCATTTACTTCAGCAGAGACAATTTGTTTGTTATTTTTAATGGCCTCTATATTGGTAGAAAAATTTAAAGCCTTTAAATACTCGGTATGTCCTTTTTGGGTAAAATAAGTCCGTAAATTTTGCAAAGATTTTCGATAGTTAATGTAATCAAAATCATAGACTAAAATGGCCACATTTTCGGCCCAAGCCAGCACTTCACTGTCGGATAAATACGGCTCGTTCACGGGTGGGTCTTGGATCAGTTTGCCTTCTGGGGTTGCCGCAAAATAAATGGCTTCTGGTTTTAGTTGATACAAATAGATTGACCAAGAAATTAAGGCGACCAACACGCAGAACAAACAGGTATTAAGAGACAACAACCAACGATACGAGGAGGCATAAAAGGCGTTACGATGATGTATCTTTTCAAGCAGCTTTGACATATCCGCATTATAGCAAATAGCGAATTGTTTGACTCAGGTGTTTTCCTGCTATACTGTTCCGTAATGAGATTATGGAATTCTACTAACTGACATACTAACAACAAGAGGATTGGATGCTTTCTCGCAATAACATACTGATGGCCAACGTCTTATTTGCGTGGATTTTTTTCTTCGCCATCGCGCTATTGCTTGCCTATCAACTCTACAAACCCAAGCCCGAATTTTATGCCAAAAGCTATACCGGTAAAATAACGGCTTTGAAACCGCACTATGAACCCAATGTATCCCCTAAAGCATTACTAAACTGGGCAAGCTTGGCTGCAACGGCAGCATACACCATGGATTATGTCGGATATGAAAAGTCTTTAGCCAATCTCGCCCCCTTTTTTACCAAGGCGGGATATGATAACTTTATCGCTGCAATTACAAAAGCAAATATTATTAACGATTTGACCTATAAAAAGCTCATGATGTCGGCTGTACCCATTGGCACACCCACCATCGTAAACGAAGGCATGGTATTTGGTGAGTATACTTGGCTAATACAATTGCCTATTGCGATAAAATACCAAACAGCAAGCGAAGAATCCACGCAGTTTAAGGCAGTCTCATTAACAGTCAGTCGCGTATCACCAGATATCGCTCCACGGGGCATTGGGATTAAAAGCTTTCAAGATATACCTTTACAACAATAACGGATGACGGAAACAATAGTATGTTACAGGATACACATAAATCAGGCATAAAACTCAATACTTTTTTCAAACAGTGTGCTGTCTGTGCCTTGTTACTGTTCACCAAAACCGCTCACGCTGCTGATACGCCGAACTACCGAGCTCAGCCACGGACGTCCGCCGTACCCTCTGCAAGCGAAACCGCGGTTTTTTCCGATCCGGAAACAGAAACCCTGGCACAAAACACGCTCACCGAAGAAGGCGATCCCTTTGCAAATACAATGACAGGGGAGGGTCAAAAAGAACCCTCAGCAAGTGATAGACCGGTTACCATGCGAGATAAGGCCTTTCGTCAGTTGCTTAACAAATCCATGCCCATGACACCTGAGCAAATTATTGATTACCATAAAGAGTTGTACCGCTCACAGCAAGCCATTAATACGTCTCCCGTGTCTCCTCCTAAGCCGGTTTCTTCCACCATTACCGTGGACTTATCCCCTGGGATGCCCCCACCGGTCATTCGGTTAGCCCCAGGATTTGTTACTTCCATGGTCTTTTTGGACGCCACTGGACAACCCTGGCCCATTGCAGATTACAGTATTGGGAATGCCAAACAATTTAACGTACAATGGGACAGTAAAAAAAATACCATTTTTATTCAAAGCACCAGTCCATTCACCAGCAGTAACCTTGCACTGCGCTTAGCAGAACTGGATACGCCCCTGGTGATTTCTTTGGTGTCTGGGCAAAAAGAAGTGGATTACCGCGTTGATATTCAAGTCAATGGCCAAGGCCCGAACGCACTGGCCCCTATTATTGGCAATGATATCCCTCAGGCAACCTCAACACATTTGTTAAACGTATTGGACGGCATACCACCAACGGGTAGCAAAGAATTGGTGGTTACACCCGCTTTAGGGGGTCGTGCCTGGGTAAATGGTCATCGGCTTTTACTTCGAACAAAACTGACTGTACTTTCACCCGCTTGGCTGGCAACGGTTTCTAGCCCTGATGGAACACGTGTCTATGAAATGCCAAAAACGCCTTTGGTTTTAGCAACACAAGATGGTAAAACCATTCGCATAGAATTAAGAGGACTTTAAGCCATGTACCATTTTTTACCACGACAAACCGGTGCAACAAAAGCCAGAACCCTCATCATTTTTTCTGCGGTGATTCTTGGCATCAGTGCCCTGATTATTGGCTATAGTTTTACCAAAGAAGATCCACTAGAAAAAAAACCCTCCAGCACAACCAGTATTCCCAGCACCATTACCAATGTTCCAGGGGAACAGACTTCCGAAAAATACAAAGCCTTACAGCTTGAAGAAAACCGCTTGAAGGCACAAGAAGCCAAAAAAGAAGGGGTAAGCGCGATTCCTACCCTAATTGGCAATCGCAAAAGTATTATTCCTATTACGGACAATAAATCATCGAGTTGCCAAGGATGTTGTTGTGCTGGCAGCGGCAGCTTTAACCCAAACGATTTACAATCCGCCTTAGATTTAGCCGAACAAGATCCAGAAGCCTTTAAACGCTTGATGTTAGAAAATCCTGAATTGGCCAAAAAATTGGCACAACAAAACCCAGAATTGTTTAAAAAACTGATGCGCTCCGATCCAAATTTTGCCGCTAATTTTTCGGCTAATAATCCCGATGCCCTTAAAAATCTTATTGGGGACGATCCGGCGTTTGCACGCACCTTAGCCACCCTTAACCCAGATATTTTAAAAACATTAATGACCAACGATCCGGCCTTTGCAGAAAAATTGGCCGGAACCAATGGCGATATGATGCGTACATTAATGAAAAACGATCCCAACTTCGCCAATAAATTGGTCAAAAATAATCCAGCCCTTGTTGCAGAGCTCCGAAGAGAAGACGTGCCCACACTCGATCCGGCTGTTGCTGCACGTTTAAAAGGCGAACTCAATACCGCGCCAAATAATTCTTTGGCCCTGTTAAAGGCAAATCCTGGGCTTGCAAAATCATTGGGGTCCGACGCCAATGCCATGGCCTTACTCAAAAAAGATTTGGCACACACCAAAATTTTCTTAAGTGAAGATACGGCGCTCGCCAAAGCCTTAGCGTTAAACGATCCCGAGGCGCTTAAAAAACTCATGTTATCCAATCCTGCTTTGGCGGCTAAATTGGCGCATGACAATCCTGACTTATTTAAAAAGTTGATGGCAGAAGATCCGGCCTTTATGAATGCCATGACCAGTAGCAATCCTGATTTAATGAAAGAATTGATGAAAGAAGATCCGGCCTTTGCAAAAAAAGTCGCCGACATCAATCCAAATTTTGTGAAAGAAGCTTTACTGTCGGATCCACAGCTGGCAGCAACCATGCAAAATCAAAATCCAGAACTGCTAAAAGACTTAATCAAAAACGATCTGGAATTCAGTAAAAAAATGGCAGCAGCAAACCCTAGTACAGTTAAGGCCTTACTAAAAGACCCTAGTTTTGCAGAAGACATGGCCAAACGTAATCCCAGTAGCTTAAAAAGCTTAATGGCCGGAGATCCACTTTTTGCTCGCACAATGGCAGACAAAAATCCAGCCGTGTTTAAATCCTTGCTTAAACTGGATCCAGATTTTGCCAGATTAATGAACGACAGAAGCAATGATGCCCTACGCAATCTGTTCGAACAAGATCCACAATTTTCGCAAGAATTTTTATCTAACAATCCCACCGTTCGGATCACTGGTTTAAACAGAGCAAACCTCACTACGGGTAATCTAGCGGGTGCGGGTAACTTGTTTAATCGTAATACACAACAAGCCACCGCACAAAAAACACGGGATGAACGTGCAAAACTCGAAAAACAAAAACAAATGGAAGAAGCATATCGAAAAGGCTTAGATGAATTAACCGGCAATATGCAAACCCAACTGGGCACCGCATCCAAGCTATGGTCAGATGTCCCAACATTATCTTACGCTTCCGGTAAATGGGCCGATCCAAAGGATGAATCTGCCTCTAAAGGAGGGAACAATTCTGGTGGTGCAACAGGCAGTGGCACGACAACCCCACAAGGCCCCACCTTAGTTAAAGCAGGGACCATCTTATTTGCAGTCATTGATACCGCGATTAACTCCGATGAACCAGGCCCCATTTTAGCTACGATTGTCGGTAATAATCGACTCAAGGGAAGCAAAGTGATTGGGGAACTCAAAAGCTCAGGGCCAAAAGCAGAAGCCCTGACCTTGAATTTTTCCACCCTAAATATGGATGAATTTCCGGCAACTTTAGGCATTAAGGCAGTTGCGGTTGATCCAGACACCTCTAGAACAGCCTTGGCAAGCAATGTTGACCACCATTACCTCTTACGGTATGGTACCTTACTTGCTTCTACCTTTATGACAGGTTACTCAAAAGTGATCACCAGCCAGGGTACCGTGAGCACAACAGCCAGTAACGGTGGCTCTAGTACCACAACGACGCCAAGTTTAAGTGGTAAAAAAGAAATCCTCGCTGCCTTAGGGGATGTGGGTAAAGGAATTGGCACAGCATTTGCGGACAATGTTAATCGTGCAAACACCGTTACCATCGATGCGGGCACCAGTGTTGGCTTACTATTTCTGGGAGATGTAAATGAGCCTCAATAATAATCAAGAAAACGATCAGACCTCTTTTGAAGAGGATTTTTCGGAAGGACTCGATAATTTTGATAACGATCCAGCGGTGGTTGCTGCGACAGCATCGACTGAATCAAAAGGTAAGCACGGTTGGATCATTTTATTACTGGGTATGCTTGGCACAGGCGCTTACCTAGGATATCGTTATTATTTAGCACCACAGGGAACGCATGTCGCCAATCTCGAAGAAATGCTGTTGTCTGATAATCAATCCTCCAAACAGGCGGCTGTTCCAAGTGTTCAATCTCCTTCTGTGGATAAGGTACTTCCCAAGCAAGCCTCAGACACGCCACCGGCGGAAAAACAGACCCGTCAAGCAAACAAAAATGCGGAATTTGAAGCGCTTAAAAATGCTTTATTTCAAAATGGGCCTCAACAAACCACTGTTTCAGCAAAACCTGCCACAGAAAAAACAGTACCCAAAGCACAGGAAAACGCCAAACCAAATACCCTTGTTGCGGTCACCCCAAAAGAGAAGCCCGCCGCTTCGACTGTCGCACCTGTCATACCCGCACCTCAGACAACGCCTTCAGACAGCAACATGCATCAAGCGATTGGCAATGTAGATCAACTGAATGAACGCTTACAGGCCAATATTACGCACATTCAACATTTAGAAGATGCTTTACAAGGTATCATACAAACCATTGCACGATTAAATACAGACATTAGCGCGATTGACAACCGACTATTGGCACTCAGTCATTTATCCAACGATATGGGCACCATAAAACAAGAAATATCCAGTGTAAAACGTGTTTTAGGTGAAGAAGGGATGCTTGATACACGGATTCCTCCCCCGCCTTCTCATACCTATAGAAAAGCAAGCCAAATGGCCAATGCAAGACCAAGAGCCAGTCAACCGGCCTATGTGGTGCATGCCATTATCCCAGGTCGCGCCTGGCTAAAAGGCAACAATGGACAAATTACGACCGTAACAGAGGGAGATACCTTGGGTGATTATGGAAAAGTCTTGGTTATCGATGCAGCCAGTGGCATGGTCCTCACCAGTGCTGGCAGTACATTCCAGTAAGCGACACAGTCGCCACTGCTGGCGATTTGTTGCAAGCATTGCAAGCCTATGGTTAGGTGCGACCAATAGCGCGCACGCCGTAGATACCATCAGCGCTTTGCGTAATCTGAGAGATCTGGTCATACCGTTGACCCAATTGCTACTTGCCTTTTCTTTTGTGGTGGGTATTGCCCTTATCTGGCGAGCCATCGGCATGATGAAAAAATTTGGGCAAATGAATACCATGCAATCTCAACCTGGGGAAGTGTCAGGCCCCTTGGTCTATTTGGTCGTTGGTGCTGTCTTAATTTGGATCCCAACCACCACAGGTATTTTAACCGAGAGTGTTTTTGGCACCAGTGCAGAAAAACTCTTCAGCGGTAATACCTTCGACTATTCTAATTTAGGCAGTGGCTCGCAATTATTAAGCTATGTATCGGGTTCAACGCTTGAAGCCCAATGGTCTGCCATTGCCAATACCTTGGTACTCTATATCCAGTTTATTGGTCTGATTGCCTTTATTCGAGGCTGGATTATCGTTTCAAAATCCGGTCAACCCGGTGTACAACCCGGTTCCATCACCAAAGGTGTTATTCATATTATCGGTGGCATTATCGCCATCAATTTTGTAGAATTCATCAATCTATTGAAGGAAACCTTAGGAATGTAATGCTACACTGTATTCCTATGGAGCCTTTAAAAACCATATACTCAGGAGAATCGAACATGAAACCAAAAAGATTTGGCTATTTTAGCTTGGCCGCTTTATTGATTGCCGATGTTTTCTATACTTGTGCACACGCCGCAGCCGACACAGGCTTAGGTAAAGTGGCCACCACAGTGACAGACCAATTAAGCGCCATGGCGAGTCTTTTAGTCTATGTCGCCTATATTGCGGGGGTTGGTTTTGCCCTAGCGGGTGTACTGCAGTTTAAAGCACATAAAGATAATCCTACACAAACCCCTCTCAGCAAACCCGTTGTATTGATTTTGGTTGCGGCTTGCTTACTCTTCTTACCAAGCGTAATGAAAACCGCTGGCGGCAGTATTTTTGGTACGGAAGCAACCGGTGGTGGTGCTACCTTCTCCGGCACAGTAACCGCAGGCTAAGGAGCGTTTGTCGATGCCCACTTTATTGCCACTGACTTTAATGGCGAAGCGTGGGAATTGGCAGCAATTTATGGCCAGAAAAGCCAATAAAAATTTTCTGGCCATAGAAAAGCGCGTCTTAGAGCGCGATCAGAATACCTGTCGTTATTGTGGGTTTACCTCTGATCGCTTTATGTCTGTTGTCAATCAAGATCACAACTACCAAAATAATGCTTTACCCAATTTAGTAACTGCCTGCTCGCTGTGTATGCCTTGCTTGTTTTTAGATGGGATAGGCACCGATGGCAAGACTGGGGGGGTGTTGATTTGGGAAGACAGCATTTCACAAACCGATCTGAATCATTTTTGTCGTGCCCTGTTTTGTAGCATGCTACGCGATGCGGCTTACCGAGGTAAATTACAAGCAAGCTATCTGGGAATGCAAGAAAGTCAACAAACTGTTGAAAAATTGTTTGGACCCAATAGCAGTAAACCACAGGTCTTTGGACAAACTTTAATTGACAGTGGTATCACACCAGAGCAATTATTAAAGCACCCCGTGATGCAAAAATTAAGATTATTGCCTTTACGCAAGTACTTTTTAGAACATTCTCACTATTGGCGACAAACGACTTTTGCGGTCGTCCCCATCTAAAGATACAATAAAGAGAGACAGTCGCTACAAACACCCTTAAGGGATATCAAATGTCACTCATGGATCCAATTTTAGACAGTATTGACAGTTTTTTGGCTTGGATGGGCTCTGCCTTAGGACAAGCTGCTGAAAGCTACTGCGCACTTGAATCGGCAGAAAGTCGACACGCACTGATTGCAAGAGACGGATCGCTCGTGTCGATTTTAAAAATTCAAGGGGTAACTTACCTGGTTGGTACGGAAGAATTTCAACGGATCCATAAACAGTTTTCGCAAGCACTGCAGGCCAGTTTTGCCAGACCCGGGCATGCCATGCAAGTCTATTTTATGCAAGACAAAGAAACCGTTGGGCGTGATTTACAGCAAATGTTGTCCGGTGCCAGACAAACAGCCAAGCAAATAGGACTAGAGATTGATGATTTATTTGAAGAACGCATTCAAAAATTGTCTCAATACTGCGCCAGTGAACAACTCTACTTTGTATTATGGACACGCCCAAGCCAATTAAGTAAACAACAATACGAACAGGCCCTAAAAGAACGTAAAAATCTCTTTAAAAAAAATAAAATTCCGCCTTTTTTAAACGCCCAGAATTTTTTACAAGGCATGCCGGAGCTCAAAGAAACACACGACTCTTTTGTCCGTTCTCTGCTGGATAGTTTAAATACCATGGGTATGTCGAGCATGCTGATGGATGTACATGATGCCTGCCGAGCCATTCGCTTATCTGTTGATGCCGATTATACTGATTTTAATTGGCGCCCTTCCTTGCCAGGGGATAAATTACCTGTACGAGAAAGCAAACATTTTGCGGGAGACATTTCTGATATTTTTTGGCCACCGCTGCCACCCCAACTGATTCCTCGCGATGGTGAAAATCTTTCCTTACGGACAGCACGCATTGGCGATCGGCTGTTTGGCGCAACTTTTATTGATTTATTTCCAAAAGAAATTGCCCCCTTTGGTGCTTTGTTTAGTAGGGTCAGTAATGCCAAAATTCCTTGGCGTATTTCTTTTTTGATAGAAAGTGATGGACAACGGGCCTTAGGGATGAAACCCACGATTGCGGCCATTCTGTCTTTCGCGCATGCATTTAACCGCTTGATTTCTAATGCCGCAGATTTACTTGAGTATTTGAAGGTTAATACCGACGATGCGATCGTACAGTTAAGGGTCTCGGCGGCAACCTGGGTCAAGGTGGGTGAAGAAAAATTATTGCGTAACCGCACAGCTGAACTGGCAAAAGCCATTCAAGGATGGGGATACTGCGAAACCTCAGAGGTCTCTGGCGACGCCTATGGTGGTGTTTTGTCAAGCGCCCTTGGATTAAGTTGCGACAGTCACGCCATTCCTGCTGTCGCGCCCTTGTCTGATGCAACCTACTTGTTACCCATTAATCGTCCGGCTTCCCCTTGGCAAAATGGGGCTGTACTGTTTCGTTCACCCGATGGTAAACCTTGGCCATACCAACCTGGTTCGAGTCTACAAACGACCTGGATTGACCTTGTGTATGCGCGACCTGGTTCTGGTAAATCCGTCTTATCTAATGCCATTAACTTAGCGCTTTGCTTATCACCGGGTCTGACCAGATTGCCCTTTATTGCCATCATTGATATTGGTCCTTCTTCAAGCGGTTTGATTTCTTTGATTAAAGAAGCGCTACCTAAAAATCAGCGTCATTTGGTTGCTTATCATCGTTTGCGCATGCGACCTGAAATGTCGATTAATCCTTTTGACACGCAGTTGGGCTGTCGTTTTCCTTCCCCACAAGAACGGGCTTTTTTAGTTAACTTTTTGGTCTTGCTCACCACCCCCATCGGACAAGAACGCTCTTACGATGGGATGGCTGATATGGCTGGGCTGATTGTAGATGAGCTATATAAAAGTATGGCTGATGGCGCAAGCCCGCGCGTTTACACCAGTAACCTAGAACCCAAAGTAGATGCCGCACTCAAAACGATTGGATTTACTCCGGATACCCAAACCACCTGGTGGGAAATTACCGACGTGCTATTTAAATGCAATCATACGCATGAAGCGACCTTAGCACAACGCTACGCAGCCCCCTTATTGGCCGATGCCGCTTCCATTTGTCGTAGCCAAACGATTGCTGACTTGTATGGTGCCATTAAATCGCCCACAGGAGAACCTTTGATCAATGCGTTTGGACGCATGATTTCGAGCGCTGTGCGCGAATACCCTATTTTATCGCGTATTACGGCCTTTGATTTGGGTGAAGCACGCATTGTTTCTCTCGATTTAGACGAAGTTGCCAAGTCGGGTGGCGATGCGGCAGACAGACAGACCGCTATTATGTATATGTTGGCCCGATATATATTGGCTCGACATTATTATTTAACTGAAGATGCCTTAAAAGACATACCTGAGATATACCGCGCCTATCATAAGGCGCGTATTCTCGAAATTCGTGAAGATCCAAAACGGATTGTATTTGATGAATTCCATCGCACGTCTAAAGTACAAGCGGTTCGCGATCAAGTCTTGGTCGATATGCGTGAAGGCAGAAAATGGAAGGTGCAGATTTCATTGATTTCACAATCGCTGGATGATTTTGATTCTGTAATGGTTGAGTTCGCGACTTCTATTTTTGTGATGGATGCAGGGCCTAAGCAAGCGGTTGAACGCTCTACCCAGGTATTTGGATTGTCTCCTACAGCGCAGATGGCTTTGAGTAATCGAGTTCATGGGCCCAGGGCCGATGGTGCAACGTTTCTTGCTATTTTTTCTACCAAAAATGGGACCAATTCTCAGCTAATAACCAGTACCATTGGTCCAATCGAATTGTGGGCTTTTACCACCACGGCAGACGATGCTCGGATAAGAAACGCACTGTACGATAAAATTGGCGCCCCCGAAACCCGACGTCTCTTAGCCTTATTGTACCCAAATGGCTCTGCTGCCAAAATCATTGAGGAACGCATGACCACGGTAAAAGAAAAAACAGGACTAATTACCGATGAAAAAGCCACCAGTGTGATCGATGAGCTGATTGCTGAAATTTATGAAATGCATAAAAAGCGCTTGGGTACCTCGACTTAAGTATGATAAAATGAAGGCTGATTAACGCAGTATATAGT
>JBEAUL010000048.1:0-3580 GCA_041161475.1 Pseudomonadota bacterium
GATAAATATAAATCAATTTGGTTATTTTTTTCCTTAATCTCTGATTCTAATTGTGTTTGCGTTTCATGTAGTTTTTGATTATAGGCTTTTATTTCTAATACCTGTGCTTCTAGCGCCTGAATTTTTTCTTCAAAAACCTGACGTTCTTGTTCAAAGGATTCTATGATTTTTTTAATATTTTGCTCTGCTTCAGAAAAAATTTCATCTCGCACTAAAGAAACAGCTCGATTAATTGGATCGGGCAGTGTAGGTGGGCTAGTTATGGTTCCAGTCTCATGGTGTTGATCGGATAAAGAAAGTCCTCGGGTTTCTTGCCAGGTTCTTCTATAACGATAGACTTCGTTTGGGCTGCCTTTTTTATAGTTTAATGCCAACAGCTGTGCTTGAATGGCATCACCAGTCAATTTTCTTAAATGAGGTGGTTGTTGCCATAGCATTTCGCAAGCATGCCAGATTTCTTTTTCTCTACGGGTTTGTGGTAATCGCATTGCCTTATTATTCCTGGTTTTGCTCGTATGTACACGAAATCGTTATAACATATTTTAGAGCATCCATTCAATCAGACCAGTAAACAGTTGCCTGATAGTCGATAATTGCTTACAGTAGGCATGGCTTACTATGATTTGCTAATAACCTGGATAGAGAAAAATTTTTATGAAGTTTGTCGACTCACATTGCCATCTACATCTGATCAACTACGAAGCATTAAACAGTGATATGCCATCCGTGGTCGCAGTCGCTAAAGAAAAACAGGTGGCGCATATGCTGTGTGTTGCTACGGATTTTTCAGAGCATACCCAATTGTGTCAAATAGCCGAACAGTTTGACAATGTCAGTATTTCTGTGGGCCTGCATCCCAATGAATCCATGACAATGTCGCCGAACCAAGAGATGCTATTGGCGCTGGCTACACATGAAAAAGTGGTAGCAATTGGAGAGACCGGGCTGGACTATTATCGAGAGGCATCACAACAGTACCAGTCTGTACAAAAGGAATGGTTTGTAGCACATATTGATGTGGCTAAACAGCTAAAAAAACCCCTTATTATCCATACCAGAATGGCTAAAAAAGACACTATTGACTTATTAAAAGCGCAAAAAGTATCTGATGCAGGAGCCGTTTTACATTGTTTTACGGAAGACTGGGAAATGGCCAAGCAAGCGCTTGATTTAGGCCTCTATATTTCTTTTTCGGGAATTATTACCTTTAAAAATGCAGAGGATTTGCGAACAGTCGTTAAAAAAATACCCATAGATCAGCTGTTGATAGAAACAGATGCGCCTTTTTTAGCACCCGTACCCTTTAGAGGGAAAGTTAATCAACCTGCCTATGTCTATCATGTAGCCGAAACAATTGCCTCTCTAAAAAACTTGTCCCTTGAATTTGTGGCAGAACAGACAACACATAATTTTGAGCAGTTATTTCGATTACAGATTTAAGTGATTTCAAATATATACCTTTATTAGGGGTAGTGTAGCCAATTCCAGTTGCTTTCAGTGTATCATCTGAGACATAATAGGGAGTAGCTAAGCCAGAGACAAGGAATCAGTTATGGCCATTACTACCCTATACGTATCTCCCTTGGGCTCGGATACTAACACAGGTACCCAATCACAGCCCTACCAAACAGTCAGTTATGCCATTACTCAAGCAATTGCAGCCAATCAATCCAGTGGTATTACGATTCAGCTGGCAACCGGAAAGTATTTTCTAAATCAGATGCTGTTGATTCAGAATTATAAGAATCCTATTCGGATTATTGGCGCTGGGTCAGAGAACACTCAGATTATTGCTGGCACACCTTGTGCGCAATATATTAAAAAAAATGGCCAAAAAACAACCGGTGGCTTCGATATTTATGAGATTGCCATTCCTGGCTGGAATACGGGCATATTTTATAGTATGGGTATGGGTTCTTCCTCATCTAGCCAGGGTTTTACTCGACCAGTTATTAATGGTGAAGCTTACTATATCAGTCGTTACCCAAAAACAAAGCCGAAACCCAGCAAAACAGATTGGATCCCTTTAATTAGTCCCAGTGCAGGATTAGAATGTTATTTTGATAGTCCAGTACCCAATTGGTCGACAGATAGTCTAAACGATGTATTTACCTTGGGCTATTGGGGAAATACTTGGGCAGATAACTATGTTCAATTAACTGGCTTAACTCCTGGTTCTAAACATTTTACGCTTAAAAAGGCACCTAATTATGCCGTAAGCAGTAGTGTGGGTAAATTTCAGTTCGTGAATGTACGAGATGAGATGGTACCTGGAGAGTATGCTGTCGATATCAATAGTCAAAAAGTCTATTTTGTACCAAAAGATGCAACAAAATTACAAAATGCCTTTTTAAGTCACCTAAATTATATTGTTCAATTAAATGCTGTTAGCCAATTCAGTTTTGAAGGGATTGGATTTTTGGGTAGCCAGGGAACAGGCGTTCAGATAAAAAATTGTGACAATACAATACTGAAATACTGTTCTGTTAAGTATTGTGGCAATAAGGGAATTGAAATTTCAGGGGGTTCAAATAACTTAATTGACAGTTGTGAGGTTGCCAGAACAGGTACCGATGCGATAAGCATCATCGGTGGGACACGTAGTTCTTTAACAGAGTGTAACCATGTTGTTAAAAATTGTACGATTCATGATTATAGCGAATGGGTTAGGACATACTGTGGTGCCGTTATCATGAATGGATCGGTCGGCGTTACTGTCGATGGCGGAGAAATTTATAATGCGCCACATGGCGCAATATTTTTCGGTGGTAATAATCATACCATTAAAAATGTCATATTTCATGATATTTGCCAAGAAACTGGAGATGTTGGGGTTTTGTACATCGGCAGAGATTGGACACAGCAGGGGCATGTGATTGATAAATGTTATTTCTATAACATTGTTAACGCCTATGGTTTAGGATCGGCATGTATCTATCTAGATGATTTGGCTAGTGGTGTCACAGTTACCAATTGTATTGCCCAAAATATAGACAAATTTTTATTATTAGGCGGTGGACGAGATAATATCATTAAAAATTGTTTGATCGTTAATGCGAAAAGACCAATTAATGTGGATTCTCGTGGCCTAGAAGGGCGTGCAAGTGATGTGACTGGTGGCTGGAATATGTTTGGAAAGCTTAAGGCCATGCCTTATACAACATCCCCCTGGAAAGATCAATATCCATCCCTGGCCAATATATTAAATGAAACGCCAGCCGCGCCAGAGCATAATGTAATTCAAAATTTGATTATTCACTGCACTGGTACCAGTTCAGGATTAAATATCAGCAGCCTTGCAAGCAAATATCTGGTGCCTACACAAATTTTTAAAACAAATAACTTAGCTGATATTCCATTTTTAAATACCAATTTTTCTGCCAATAACACTTATACGATGAATACCAGTTGGTCTGTATTAGCAACTATTGGATTTAAATTAAATAATCTGAATTTGCTTCCCTATGGAACGAAACCAACACCAGTACCAACACCAGTACCAACACCAGTACCAACACCAGTACCAACACCAGTACCAACACCAGTACCAACACCAGTACCAACACCAGTACCAACACCA
>JBEAUL010000067.1:0-7529 GCA_041161475.1 Pseudomonadota bacterium
TACGGCGCTTCATCATCGAAGAACGTGTCTTGATCAAGGTCTTCTTGTTGGACATCACTCATCTCGGAACGCAAGTCCGACAAAAGATGTGCTTGTAACGGAGGATTTTCTAATTCCAAATTGGTAAGTTCTAGTTTATCGTGGGGATAGGTTCCTTCCGACAAGGTATTCAAAAGCGCGTTCTACTCTATTTGAGTCATTTTTATCATAATCGCTCACAATCTATTATGTATATTATTATTAAAATATTGGCATACATTGTACCACCCCCTAAGGAAAAGTCAACACACCCTTAATGCAGGGTAAAATCGTTATACAATGCCAACCCCATTAACATCATTAACAAGACAAAACCGATACGATATCCTGCTTCTTGCAAGCGCATGGACAAGGGTTTGCGTCTGATCGCCTCATAGGCATAAAACAACAAATGCCCGCCATCCAAAACAGGCAATGGGAGTAAATTTAACACCCCTAAGCTCACACTGATAATGGCTAAAAACTGTATAAAAGAGACAAATCCCATGCTCACGCTATGGCCCGCCTGCTTCGCAATGGTGACAGGCCCGCCAATATTTTTAAGTGAGGCATTGCCTGTAAACATTTTACCCATCATTTCTATCGTTAACACCGCGTAACGCCCTGTTTTTTGGGTTGCTTTTATTAATGCATCGATTGGTCCTAAACGCTGTGTTTTAAAAAAACTGTCCCATTGGTTTGTCCCTGGGATAAAGGCAATACCAATCACTCCAATCGTTTGTCCTTTTTCATTTTTCTCTCCCTGCGGTATTACCCGCAATTGTTTTTTCTCTCCATTACGTAAAACGGTGACTGACATTGTTTGATTGGGATGTTTTTGTACATACTGCGCAAATTGGTTTCGGTTCACCATTTCTTGTCCATCTGCAACTAAAACAGTATCTCCTGCTTTAAACCCAGCCTGATCTGCAGCTTTTCCGGGGGATACCGTTGCAATCGTTGCTGGCACCGGATCGTAGGGCTCTAAACCAAAGAGATCGAAAAAATCAGGCCGATTTTTTTGTAACCATTCTGTTGGAACAGGCACTTGAACATGGTGTACGCCAGGCTTATTGAGTGATTTTAGTTCCAGATCCATCACTTCATCACCTGATGCTGCTGATTCAGTCACACTCAACATCACTTCTTCCCAGCTATGCACGGTTCCTTGATTCACCGCCACAATTTCTTCCCGTGGCAGTAACCCCGCTTGTGCCGCTAACCCCCCTTTCGTTACCGGCCCAATCACCGGACGCATCACGGGTACACCCATCATAAACACAAGCCATAAGGCCAGTACCGAGAACAAAATATTGACCAAAGGGCCTGCTACAACAACAGCAGCACGCTTCCAAACTGGTTTTTCGCTAAACGACAGATGACGCAACGCAGGTTCCACTTTGGCATCCTGTTCACCCAACATTTTGACATACCCCCCCAAGGGGATCGCCGCTAAGACATATTCTGTGCCTTGTTTATCGTGCCAGCGCAATAAAGCAGGTCCAAAGCCAATTGAAAAACGCAGTACCTTAACGCCGCATTTCCGTGCAACCCAAAAATGCCCCCATTCATGAATTGCCACTAGAATACCGATGGCAATGACAAAACCAATAATTGATTGCATGATTAACATATATTCAGCTCCTGCTGTAACGCGATATTGTCCAATATTTTTTCAAAAGCCAACATAAACCACGGGGTAAAATGTGAAGGGTTGGCTTGATATTCTGCGATAATCGCATCTGTATTCATCCAACGGTAGGCTTGTACTTCTGCGGGATTAAAATCTATGGTATGGGTGTTGCATTCTCCAATTAAAACATGATCAAATTCATGTTCAACCAATCCGTTGTCAAAAGCAGCACGGTAAATAAAATGTCCCACTGTTTGCACCGATACCCTCAATCGCAGCTCTTCGAACACACGACGTATCGCTGCTTGAAGGAGCGTTTCATTTGGACGCGGATGACTACAACAGCTATTTGTCCACAAACCACCGCAGTGATATTTTTCTATCTGTCGCTGTTGTAACAACCATTCCACTTTTTGCTCATTATTTTTTGGTCTTCTATAAATAAAAACAGAAAAAGCGCGATGCAATTGGCCTTGTTGATGCGCCGATAATTTTTCAGCCGTACCAATGGCTCTGTCTTGCTCATCTACCAAAATCACTTGTTCACTCATCTTGCGCTTATCTCCGCAGTTTCTTTCGTCACAAAGGGCATTTCTATGACGACATTTTCAAACGTTTTTTCTACGATAGCGGTGTCTTTTGCCAAAAACAACAGTTTTAGGTTTGGCCCTGCATCCTGCGTATAGTAAATACCAACGCCCTGTGACCGTAAAAAATGTACTTTCTCCTTGGCTGCTTGTGTCTCTTGAGTAGCGTAATCAACACTCGGAATCGCAGCGCGCATACAAGCATGCATTGCCTCTGCATTGTGCTCTGCAATGCCTCCTAAAACATCCATATCTTGGGTATCTATGGCTTTTTTTAGGGCCAATAAATCCTGTTGTACTTGCTGTGGCCATACCGCATACAGCGGTGAGGTATCGACACTGCGTTGCATCGCTTCACGAGAGCCACAGTGTTTTTCTTTGGTATGATATAACAATAGACCAATACGTAAATCCAACCAATCGCAACTGGTTGGATAAGGAATGGCATAACTGTCCATGCCATCTGCTTGTGTCCCTGCTTGCCATTCTACCCATCCATTAAACACAGAGCGAGATGCACTGCCACTGCCCAATCGTGCAAGGATAGACAGCGTTTGTATTGGTAAAGACCATCCATACAATGCATCGACGGCTAAAGTCAGTGCGGCAAACCCACACGCAGAAGAAGCCACGCCCGCGGCAACAGGAATATTCATCACGCTGTCTACCACATATCGTTCATCCGGTGAGGCACGAAATAAATCTAAAAAGCGGGTCACCCTCTGCGTAAAATGGCTCGTATCAGGCATCATCACCCCATTTAAAGACACCTTATCGGCGTGTTCCCCCTGTCGTATCGATACAGTTGTATGGGCGCCTTTGGTTGGGAGCGTAATCGATAAGCTTCCGGTCACTGGTAAATTCAGTTCACTGTCTCTTTTCCCCCAATATTTGACCAATGCGATATTGGTTGGTGCAAAAGCGGATGTACTGTGACAAACAGGGTATTTTGAATACCCTTCTAATAATCGATGAACAAGTGCTTGTTTACATGACATATTGAAGACCCTCCGGACTCACCGATACATGCAACTGTCTTTGAGGCATGCTCAGTGACAAATCTGATGCTTGGCTTAAGCATCCTGTCGCAATAACGCAATCGCCCAGACCTGAGCCTGAAATTTTTGCACCCCAAACGCCTTTGGACTCACGCAACAAATGCAGTAAGGTTTCTAAAGAGATATTACTCACCCCAAGAGCATTCATTAACCCGTGTTGCGTATTCATGATTTGACCCAACATTAGCCAGTCCTGTGCTTGAATTGCAGACACGCCAGCTAAAACGCCTTGATGCATGGCTTCGTATATGGGTTGTATAACGGTTGGTTGTAGCGACATTCTGTCATTTACTTTTTTTACGACCACCGTTGTTTTTTCTTTTGCCCCAGAATAAACCACCACCAAGGGTAGGGTTTTTGCAATCACGCGGGTAGTGACCTCTGGAATATGTAGGACAACTCCTCCAAAAATACTGGCAGCCACATCTGCTCCCGATCCAAACCCTTGCACCGATTGAATAATACGGCGTGAGAGGGCCAATAATTCCATGGGTGGAATCGATGTCCCTCGAATGCTTTGCGTTAAAACAGCCAATGTTCCCACAACCACGGCAGCTGAGGAACCAAAGCCCAGCTGATCAGAAAATGTAGCCTCTACCCTGATATCGTATCCATGACTGAGCTCTGCCTGTAACGCATGCACAACAGCTAAGATAAACGTAAAAACGGGATCGGTACTCGGCAAGGCATCTAAGCACCAAGTGACTTTCCCCAAGGCAGAAGTAATCTGTATATCTCTGTCACTGCGTACTGTGGCACTAACACACATTCTTTGATCAAGCGCCGCAACCAAACAAGGATGCCCTTTTAATACCGCATGCTCTCCCATTAACATCAATGAACCGGGAACTAAAACACTATATGCATTGCGTGCCATCAGTATCCCCTTGTATTTGCTCTACTGAAAATCCAAATTTTTCTACCACAGGCTGTATGCGTTCTATGGATTCACTGACCACCAATACCATACCTGCACATTCTCCTATCACCGCACCTGCACCACAAATTTTTGCAGCAGCGCCCGCGTATTCTAAGTCCTGAATGAGCTTAGAAACGGTTTCTGGAACAACCGCAATTCGACACAGTAATCGATGATTTTCCCGAATACCCAATTGAATCGCGTCATAATCATTCCGCATAAACGCGACATCAAGATGATTTGTCACCGCTTCAAAATCTGTTGCAATACTCGATCTTAGGAAATGCGATCGGGCTTGCACGACGCACTCTCCTGTTGTCGACAGGGGTTTTCCCGTGTGAATCACATATAAAGGCATACGGGGCAATGTACGAGTGGTTGACTGCCCTTCTTTAAAATACAAACAACCGCCCTGCCAGGTTAACTGAATATCCAAGCCACTTGAGTACCCATGCTGTAAATTTTCTGCTTGTATGCCTAGGCTTAAGCAGTCTGTATCTGATAACGAGACGTTTAGGGCTTGAGCGGTCGCCCACAAAGTACTCATGACCAGTGCTGCAGAAGAACCCATACCGCAGCCAATAGGCACAGTGGAATGAGATTGAATATCCAAAGATTGAAACGGGACGTTATGCTGTTTAATGATACTGGCGACAGTAAAATGTATTAACTCAGTCGGTTGCTTGAGTACCTCACGAATACCTTGCTTGCCTGCCAAAAAATGCGCGTACGCACTGGATAAATGCTGGTGTAGGGTATGCAGAGACCTTGTATCTACCGTATCGGTATAATTAAAATAGGGTAGCTGAAAGGAGACGGTCGATTCTGTTGACTGTTTGTCGGTGGTTACCACTGCCTTGCATTCTGTATACTGTTGCGTTGCCATGGCCAAGGCAGGTTTACCATACACAACCGCGTGTTCCCCCGATAAAATTAACTTGGCGGGCGCACGTACCTTAGCCAACCGACGCATAAATACGCTTATGTTGTCGAATTTCAGCCAAGCGAAAACGACCTTTTTGTACCGGTTCTATGGATATGGCACTCCCATCGGTGGGCGTTGCAAATTGATAAAAGCGTTCATACTGCGCATACGTTAAGGCTTCTCGTTGCGCGAGTAAGGCCTGATGCGCTACCGAATGCATTTGTTGTTGATAACCTGGCTGCACAACCGCACTAAAAAATTCAGCGGTACAACCAGAACCATAACTGTACAATCCCAATCGAGTCCCCCCTAAATCTTCGGGGATATTTTCTAAGGTAGAAAGAATCGACAAGTATAGAGCAGCTGAGTAACAATTTCCGACAACACGTGGATAAATTAATCCAGCATGTATCATGGCTTCAAGACGTTTTTTATCCGCAGAAGGCACTTCGGCCCATTTAGCCAGATTATGGTGCGCTTTTTCTACCAAACGAGGCACTGGCACATGATAACAAAAGAGCTGGTGATCGGAAAATTGTCGGCCAGAACGCGCGTGATACTGATCCCATGTTTTTTGTAATAATTTTAAATACAGCTCACACGAATATTTACCATCGACCAAAGCTTCTTCACGATAATTGGGTCGCCAAAAATCCATCACATCTTCAGAGTGAATGCCACTTTCGGGCTCTATGGCCAATATACGGGGATTCGCCGATAAGATCATGGCAACAGCACCCCCTCCCTGAGAAGATTCGCCCACCGACTGTAATCCGTAACGGGCAATATCTGAGGCAATTAACAAAACTTTTTTATCTGGATGACATTTCAAAAAATGAAAAGCCAATTGCAAACCTGCGGTAGCACTGTAACATGCTTGCTTTAGTTCCACCACACGACAACGAGCCGGCAAGCCCAATAACTGATGCACAAATAATCCGGCAGCTTTAGACTGATCGATGCTACTCTCTGTGGCAAACATCAGCATTTCAATGTCATTGATATCCGGCACAGAGGCGAGCACTTGTAATCCTGCATCTGCTGCCATCGTCACAACATCTTCATCTGGTGCCACAACAGCCATTTTATGCTGTCCCAATCCAAGATAAAATTTCTCTACATCGACCCCACGGGCTTCGGCTAAAGTTTTTAAGTCCAGATAATAATGCGAGGTGTAAAAACGAATAGCATCTATGCCAACAGGGAAACTCACAACACTGCCTCCAAAGATTTTTTATGGCCTAGGCGCTCTAAGCGCATATGGCTTGTAGTGAGTTCTCCCCGATTGGTTTGTGCAGCCAACAAAGAAAGCTCTCCGCATAACACCGTTGCGGCAATCACCAAGGCCAGGCGTCTGCTGTTTTCTCCCGGTACACCTTCCTGTTGATCACAACCCATGCGTTGCAAATGGGCTTGCACAAACGGTAAATGCTTTCCATTGCCTACTGTTCCAACAATCAGATTGGGTAGCGTCACAGAAAAATATAGATCCTTGTCTAATACTTCTGCATGGACAACACCTTGGGCACCCTCGATAATATTGGCCGCATCTTGTCCTGTGGCTAGGTATACGGCCAGTAACATATTGGCAAAATGGGCATTGGCACTGCGAATACCTCCGGCCAAAATACTGCCCAGTAAATTTTTCTTGACATGTAAATCGACAATACGCTCTGGCGTTGCACGTAAATAACGGGTACATATCTCCCGAGGAATGGTGATTTCTGCCACAACAGACTTTCCTCTGCCTAAAATACCATTGATGGCTGAAGGCTTTTTATCCATACAAAGATTGGCTGAAATAGAGATGTATTGTAATGCTGGATGGTTTTTTAAAATCCAATCGATCAGTGCATCGGCTGCTTTTGTGGCCATATTATGGCCTGAGGCGTCTCCAGTTGTTACAGCAAAGCGTAGGTACAACAAGCGACCGACGATTTGTTCATGCCAGCTGTCTAGACGAGCAAATCGACTGGTATTTGAGACAACCTGCTCTAAGGCTTCTGCCTGCGCTTCGCGAAGCGCACGCACCACGCGTTTGGCATACGCCGCGCTGGGTGCCTCTAACACAACAGAGCGCGTCATTTTTTCGCCCAGCAAGGTCACGGAAATACCCTTTGTGAGGCGTGAAATTTTAGCACCCCGATCGGTAGAGGGCCATAACGGTGTTTCAAACGTGGCCATGGGGACACTGACATCCGCGTTCAGCTCTCCCACGATTTTAATCGGCCCTACCCACTTCATGGGGATATTGACCTGGGTTCGACAATTCTGCAAAAGATACCGCCTTTACTGTATTACTTTATCCAATGGATGATAATTTTATGGTTAAATGGATATTTTACCAGGGCAATTATACCTAGGTTTTGCCCTGGTGGACAAATATCAA
>JBEAUL010000088.1:0-3599 GCA_041161475.1 Pseudomonadota bacterium
GGTAAAGATACCCGTATTTCTGGTTATATGTTTGAGTCTGCTCTTGAAGCAGGCTTGTGTGCCGCTGGCGTCGACCCGGGATTATTGGGTCCTATGCCAACGCCTGCCATTGCTTATTTAACCCGACAACAAGCAGATGCGGGTATCGTGATTAGTGCCTCCCATAATCCTTATGCAGATAATGGATTTAAATTCTTTTCATCAGACGGCACTAAATTATCCGATGATTTAGAGTTGGCCATAGAAGCACAATTAGAGAAACCCATGACCACTGTTTCAGCGACTGAATTGGGTAAAGCATTTAGGGTGGTCGATGCAGTAAAACAATATCAAGCATTTTGTGCCTCTATTTTGTTGAAATCATCCCAATTGTCTGGCTTAAAACTGGTTGTAGATTGTGCCAACGGAGCGACGTATCATATCGCGCCAGATTTACTGAGTCGTCTTGGGGCAACGGTTATCCCAATATTTGTAAAACCCGATGGTCTCAATATTAACGAGTCTTGTGGTGCAACTTATCCTTATGGGTTACAAGAAAGGGTTTTAGCCGAAAAAGCGGATGTTGGTATAGCGTTTGATGGAGATGGCGATCGCGTGGTAATGGTTGATCATACCGGTACTTTAGTCGATGGCGATGAATTGTTATTTATTTTAGCCAAACAGTATCAATCTTTGGGCCAGTTGTCTGGTGGTGTAGTCGGTACCTTAATGAGCAATTTAGGGCTAGAAATGGCTTGTCAAGCTGAAAATATCCCTTTTTATCGCTCTAAAGTGGGTGACAGGCATGTCTTAAAAATGATGCAACATAAACAGATTAACCTCGGTGGAGAATCCTCAGGTCACTTGATTTGTGCAGACGTCAGTACAACAGGAGATGGTCTTATTGCGGCCTTGCGTATATTAGAAATTATGCAACTAAAACAGCAGTCATTATATGCTTTAAAGCAGGGCATGAAAAAATACCCTCAAGCGCTGATCAATGTGCCTCTTTCAAATATGGTGGAATGGGATACCTGTGATCAAATTCAAACGGCTGTACAGTCTGCAGAACAATCGTTAAAAGGAAAAGGACGTGTATTACTCCGTTCGTCTGGTACAGAGCCACTGGTGCGCGTGATGGTCGAAGGGCAAGACGCAGTGCTTGTAGACAGACTGGCTCAGGATTTGGCAACAGTGGTCAAAACCTTTTTAGGTAGCGCTGGTGCAAATACGCCTTTAAACAGTCATCTGAATTTACCCAGCGCCGCACATTAATATTTCCTCTATACTCAATTTTATTTGTCTCTTATACGAAGGATCGTCTCCCTATGCGTAAATCAATGATCGTTGCAAATTGGAAAATGAATGGCAATCAGCTGGCTGTTCAGTCATGGTTAAATACCTTGATTGCTTTTTTGCAAACACAAGAACAGAATACAAAGCAATGTGAGTGGGTTTTTTTTCCACCCAGTGTTTATTTGGGTATAGCAGCACAAGCTATTCATGCCAGTGATTTATCCACCCTGTGTTTAGGGGGACAAAATTGTTACATGGCGTCAAGTGGTGCCTTTACAGGAGAAATTTCTCCTGACATGCTTGCCGATATTGGTTGTCAGTACGCACTTGCCGGACACTCTGAACGAAGACAATTGTTTCAAGAAAACAACGCGCATGTTGCTAAAAAAGTCTTGGCCATACAAGCAGCAGGGTTAACCCCTATCTTATGTGTGGGTGAAACAGCCCTAGAACGACAAAAGAATGAGACAAAATCGGTTATTGCAGAGCAACTGGCGACAGTGTTTAGCCTTTGCTCAGAGAAACACAGTATCGTCATTGCTTACGAACCCTTATGGGCAATTGGTACAGGATTAAATGCTACACCAGAGCAAGCACAGAGGGTACACGAAGAAATACGTGAATGGGTGTCTGTCAATATTGGGGCCAGCTTTTCAACATCACTGTCCATACTCTATGGAGGCAGTGTAAACCCAGCAAATGCAGCGGGGTTGTTGGCTGAGAAAGACATTGATGGCTTATTGGTTGGGGGGGCTTCTTTAAAGGCAAGCGATTTTATTGCGATTGGGAAGCCGGTGTACCTGTTGTAGGGGCAGGCGTGGCTTCAGCGCCCCCACTGGATGGTGATGGCGGGTTACTGTTGCTTGTTGGATTCGATGTTATTAAGTCAGGTGGTAAAGTCAGCTGTGTAAACTGATCGGTCATCACGATGCCGTTGACCAACAAGTCGCCTCCCTTAAAGCTTAACTCAATGGTGTATAAATTACTTTTTTCAGGGGTTGGCAAGATTAATTTTTTCTCTATCAGGGTATTTAACTGATATGTTGCGATACTGTCCAAGGCTTGGTTGCGTTCTGGAACAGTCATGGCTTTTAATTTTGCCCCTAATGGGGTGTTTGCGATCATCTCAGAAACCAAACTCATTTGAATTCGATTTTTTAACATTTCATCCACGCGTTGCTTGGGTAAATTGAGGGTTAACTGACCATCCAGAGATTTTCTTAACAATGACAGTTGATTGGGGTCACGCAGTAAGCTGACCACATCTGTTTTATCAGAAAATCCTAATTTTCCTTTCATTTCCATGATGCCTTCAGGAAAACCGAAAGTAAATTGATTGATGATAAGCTCAGGTTTATTTTCTAATATTTTTTTGAATATATTTTCCATATAATCGGGATCGGTTTTAATCGCTTGGGTGTTGGTGAGCATATGCAAAAATGCATCTGAAAAAGGCATATTCATCAAAGACAGATTGACTATAATGGGTTGATACGTTGTTGATGAACCCATTGTCGGGTTTGTTTTTGAAGAGACATCTTGTGAAGCATCTTTCGTTTCTTTTGTTGGCTGTTTTACAGCAGTGAGCGTTGGTTCTATTCTTAATCTTTTTGCAGAGTTACTTAACTGAAGATTAACAGAATCTCTTTGTTTTTGAATCACTTGTGTGAATTTTAAATCTTCAATTCTGAATACAGTATTCAATTCAACTTTATCGAGTGCTGTTGTGATTTCTGCAAATTGTGCTTCATTCTCTGGATTAATCACTGCTTCGTGAGAAAAATTGTTTATGCGCATCGACATTTCAGGCTGATTAGCCGATTTATCTGATAA
The DNA here is from genome assembly GCA_041161475.1 of Pseudomonadota bacterium. GTDB lineage: Bacteria > Pseudomonadota > Gammaproteobacteria > UBA6186 > Azoamicaceae > JBEAUL01. The sequence goes on from JBEAUL010000088.1 coordinate 3,109, forward strand.
AATTTTCATGGAGGAAAAGCGCACCGATTCACTGGTTTTAGCAAGCGCTTGCGTGCTGGTATTAGAGAATACGGCCAGATCGTTTATTTGGATAGCATCTTTTCCGGCTGAGCTACCAATGCTGATGTCGTGCTTAAACCACATTTTCCATTGTACATCTAAGTTTTGATTGATGGTGAGTACGTTATTGGCAATCGCACTTGGATTGATATGCGGCCACCAAGGAAACCAGTTATAAAAAAAGCTTTTAGCAGGAATGGTGTCACGAATATAATCCGATGCGCTGAACACGGCTTCAGAGCCTGGTGTAATACTCAAGGCATTGGTTGTGGGTTGACTAAAATAGAGTTGAATACTGTCATTTTGTATAAATGTTAAGGGTAATTCAAAGTTTTTCCAATTTTCCCATTTTACGATTTTATCCTGGTATTCACCAAAATAAATTAACCAAGGCAGATGCCAAATGGTGTCTTTAATCACAACCGTCATGG
>JBEAUL010000054.1:0-5518 GCA_041161475.1 Pseudomonadota bacterium
CTTGTTCCACAAAAACCGACAATGCCCCGCAAAACAATCAAATATCCTGTTTGTTACTCTGTCTGTTTTTAAACGAAATTTAAACGCTTTGCGTATCAACATACGTGTATGCTAACATTGGCCTATTCATCAATTCAAGAGGTATCGCATTTTTAACAGGGACGCAAACGCCTTGCATCCCCTTCATAAATGAAGGGGTTTTTCGGCGATTTTTGATAAAACAGGCATTTTCAGATGATGGTAAGGAATATTCGATTAGCCGGCGTGGATGAAGCCGGTAGAGGGCCTTTGGTTGGATCTGTGGTGGCAGCAGCTGTCATCTTTCATCCTAAAAACCCCATTCAAGGTGTGCTTGATTCCAAGCAATTAACGGAGAAAAAACGTGATTATTGGTTTAGCATTATTATGCAGGAAGCCTTAGCAGTGGGTGTTGGTGAAGCAACACCAGAAGAAATCGATCGCATCAATATTCTACAAGCCACTTTTTTAGCAATGCAACGTGCTGTACAAGCCTTGTCTGTTAATCCTACTCTGGTATGGGTTGATGGGAATCAAGTCCCGCCAGAATTAGCCAAACAATATACAACGGTGGCCATTGTGCAAGGGGACAAAACAGTGCCTGAAATTAGCGCTGCTTCTATCATCGCTAAAGTAACAAGAGACAGGCAAATGTACGCCTTAGCCGAACAATATCCAGAATATCATTTTGATAAACATAAAGGCTATCCCACCGCCTTGCATCTTCAATCACTACAAAAACACGGTGTCTTGGCTTTACATAGACGCAGTTTTGCACCAGTAAGAAAAATACTCGAATCAGCATAAACGCGGATTTGTGTGCCTTTGGGTGAAAATATTCGATATTGCTTTTATTATTGTGTACAATGCGAAAAAATAATGTAAATGTCATCAGAGGTATGGATTATGTTAAGAAGAACTATTAAGTATATAGGCGATATCCGAGAAGTTGATAATAACAGAACAGCTATTTTAGGAGAGCTTAAACGTGCTGGTACCCCAGAAGCGGTTATTGAGAATGCTGATTTATGTTGTCGATTGCTTGAAGCCGATTTATATGTCCAAAAACAAATTGAGAAGATGTTTCATAAATCTTATTATGATTTTATTTTAGAAGATTTGACGCAAAATAAAGCGTTATGGAAGACAACGGCATTTATCACTACAGGTGATTTTTTTCTGGTTTTACAGGTAATCCACCAAGACGATCGTCTCAAATTTCTTGGCAATATTGGATATGAAAATATAGGCTATTTACATAGCTTATGGCAAATACAAAGCGTTGCTAAATTACTCACCTTGTCCGATAGAAATCTATTTATTCACCACAAATATTTTAAAAAAATATTGTCTTTAAAAGACATGCTTAAATTATTAGATACCTGCAAAGAGTCTATCGAGGTGCAATGGCGCGTTGTACAAGAATATCTGGGTCACGATCGGGCAGATAAAATCTTGTTGGTGTTAGACAACAATAAATTACCAGGTCAAGCTGATGTTCCGGTGAGCTATGTTATGGACATGGTTTCTATGCAACCAAAAATTAAAGAGCCACTTGCATTGAGCGCATTAAAGTGTGAAGATACTGAACAATTGTTGCTCTTGCTACAGAAACGAACCCCAGAACAACAAGGGTTAATTATTGAGATATTTGGGGGTGTAAAAGAAGTAAAACGTGCTTTGACACGAGAAAATCGTGCAAAAGGATTCAACTCAGAACAGGAAGCCAATAGGTACGTGAGCTTTAGTGATTTTATAAAAGCATGTCCAGAAGAAATGCGATTACATTTCTTGGGAAATACGGACAGCAATGGGATGCGTCCATCTGAAACAAATGGCTTGCAATTTGCTAAACAACAAGCGTCCATTACACCCCAGTTCGATAGACTGGACAATACGAGCAATCAAACACCCGCAATGCATTTCACAGCGCGTGCTGAAACATCTCGTAGAGCAAGATTATAGCGCTGAAAACAACACGATAAACATAACAGGAGGCTTGAAAGCTTTCTGTTATGGGCTAATAGCATATCGACACTGAATCGGCGCCACAAAGTCCTCTTAACTGTTGAATGGACCGAATGTCCCTTAAATGCAGTTGTTTACCCAGGGTAATATTGGCAGAGGCCTTTTCTTTTATGTAATGCATATGCACAGTAATGCCAGGGCCATCCATTTGCGTTAATGACAGATGTTGTCTTAACCATTCAGTGATTGTACTGGCATTATCGGGGGTCACGCGTAAGGTAACCTGTTTAATGAAGTGACATTGTGCCTGATCGAGGTTCCAAACACGATGGCAACGTACCTTCAGTCCACCAGAAAAACTGTCTTCCGAAATTTGCCCCTCCACAATAAGCAAAGCATCTTTTTCAAGTATCGAACGACTGTTTTGATATAAATCACCAAATAAAATCATTTCTTGATGGGCAGTGTTATCATCTAAAGTAATAATCGCCATTCGATCGCCTCGACGTGTTTGTACGGTTCGAAGATTAATCAATAAGCCTGCTAAAATATGTAGCCGCTGGCGATCGGGTTTAAGCTGTTTTAGGGTACTGGTGACGAAGGAGCGAATTTCCGATTGATACGCTACCATAGGATGTCCTGTTAAATATAACCCTAAGGTTTCTTTTTCGTATTGTAGTTTTTCTTGTTCTGACCAATAAGCGCAGTCTTGCTGATCGGTACTTAATAAATCATCACACAAAGACGCACCAAATAAATCAATTTGTCCTTGAGATTCCCTTTTATGGTACTGTTCAGCTGCTTGTACTGCTGAATCTATCTGCTTACACAATAAGGCGCGATTTGGATTAATGATATCTAAAGCACCACATTTAATTAAGGCTTCAATAACCCGTTTAGTCACTTTATGTAAATCTAGGCGTTGACACATCGAAAATAAGTCAGTAAAAGGTCCTCCCTCGTTTCTAACGCCAACCAAATGGTTAATGGCAGATTCACCGATACCTTTAATCGCACCTAAGCCATATACAATGCGTTGATCTGAACCTACCACAAAACGATATTCGCTGACATTGACGTTAGGCGAGTCAATGCACAGCCCCATCCGACGTGCCTCTGCAATAAAATTAACGGTTTTGTCGGTGTGCGCCATGTCTGAAGACAGCACTGCAGCCATAAAATGGGCTGGATAATGTGCCTTTAGCCAAGCGGTTTGGTAGGTAATAAGCGCATAACCAGCAGAGTGGGATTTATTAAATCCATAGCCAGCGAATTTTTCCATCAAATCAAAAATAGGGGTCGCAATATCCGCAGAGACACCATTGGCAACAGCGCCTTCTGTAAAAATAGACCGCTGTTTGGCCATTTCTTCTGGTTTCTTTTTTCCCATGGCACGACGCAATAAATCTGCAGCCCCTAGCGTATAACCCGCCAGTGTCTGTGCAATCTGCATCACTTGTTCTTGATATAAAATAATCCCATACGTAGGCTTTAAGGCGTGTTCTAAAGCAGGATGTAAGTACTCAATGGGCGATCGGCCTTGCTTTCGGTTAATAAAGTCATCAACCATACCCGATTGCAAAGGACCCGGTCTAAACAGCGCAACAAGCGCAATAATATCTTCAAAAGTATCTGGTTGGAGGCGCCGAATCAGATCTTTCATGCCCCGAGATTCTAGCTGAAAAACCGCAGTGGTTTGGCACTCACACAATAAGGCAAAGGTTTTTTTATCGTCTAGGGGTAATTTGCTTAAAATAATGGGGGCTAAGTCCCGTTTTGCTCTATCGGCATTGATACTGCGTAAGGCCCAATCAATAATGGTTAAGGTACGTAATCCTAAAAAGTCAAACTTGACCAGTCCTGCATATTCCACATCATTTTTGTCAAGCTGTGTTAACACTGCACCCTCACTGTCACAGTAGAGGGGCGTAAATTCGGTTAATTGGCTTGGTGCAATCACTACACCACCGGCATGTTTGCCTGCATTACGCGTGATGCCTTCTAATTTTCTGGCCAAGTCGATGAGTGCCGTCACATCCGATTCTTGTGCATAGCGTTCTTTGAGTTGAGGCTCCTGCTCTAGTGCTTTATCCAGTGTGATACCCAATTCAAAAGGGATCAGTTTCGCGATTTTGTCGACAAAACCATAAGGAAAGCCCATGACACGCCCAACATCCCGAATCACCGCTTTAGCAGCCATCGTGCCATAGGTGATAATTTGGGCAACGGCTTTACGCCCATATAACTTGTAGACATACTCAATGACCCGATCTCGACCATCCATGCAAAAATCAATATCAAAGTCAGGCATAGAAACACGCTCTGGATTTAAAAATCGTTCAAAGAGCAGGTCGTATGCCAGTGGATCAATGTCCGTGATACTGAGGGCGTAAGCCACCAGAGATCCGGCACCAGAACCCCGTCCCGGTCCAACGGCGATGCCTTCTTTTTTTGCCCAGCGAATAAAATCCGCCACAATTAAAAAATAGCTTGCAAAGCCCATTTGATTGATGACTTTTAATTCAGTCTGTAATCGTTCTGCATAGTTATCTGGTATATTTTCTGAGAGGGCAAAGCGTTCAGTCAATCCAGCTTTAGCCATCGCGCTCAAAAATGTTTCGGGAGATTCTTGATTGGGGATAGGGTATACGGGCAAAAAAACCTTGCCTAATTGTAATTCAACGGTACAGCGTCGACCAATTTGAATCGCATTTTGAATGGCAGAAGGGATATCCGAAAACAGAGATTCCATTTCTTCAGTGTTGCGTAAATACTGTTGTTCGGTATAAAGACGCGGTCTGCGTTCATCGTCTAGCGTCTGCCCTTGGTGAATGCAAACCCGGGCTTCATGGGCATCAAAATCATCTCTGGATAAAAAGCGTACTGCATTGGTGGCGACCAAGGGACAATCTGTGGCCTTGGCAAAGGCACAGAGCAGAGGAATCAATCGATGCTCAAAGGCTTTGCCTGTACGTGTAATTTCAAGATAAAAGCGATCGCCAAAGTGCTGTTGCCAGTATAGGAGGCGTTTTTTCGCTAATACTTCGTTGTCGGCCAAGAGCGCTTCTGCAATTTCCCCGTCTTCTGCGTTGGCAATGGCAATCAATCCTGCTTGTTGTGCACAAATCCAATCAGGCTCTAGTTGAGGGATACCGTCTTGCAGACCTTCTGTGTAGGCACGGGATACCAAGGCCATTAAATGTTGTAAACCAATTTGGTTTTGACACAGTAAAATCAGGCGATGCAGTTTAGCCGGCTGTTGTGCATTTTTAACCCAGACTTGGCTACCAAAAATGGGTTTGATGCCTGCTTTTTCGGCCGCTTGCTGAAACTTAAGCATGCCAAATAAGTTAGAGGGATCGGTGAGCGCGATACTCTCCATCCCTAAGCGTTTGGCCGCTGAAGCCAAATCACTGGGGCTGAGCAAACCATCAGAGAGGGCGTATTCACTGTGAACGTGTAAGTGTGTAAATTGCATGGGATCCTATTATATCATTATTATATTTTCATTATACTGTACAGTAGTCAGTAT
>JBEAUL010000058.1:0-8775 GCA_041161475.1 Pseudomonadota bacterium
ATGGCCTAGTTTAATATGCCCTGCACGCACAGCAAAATCCAGAGCCAAAGGAACCGAAGCAGCAGAGGTATTGCCTTGAGTCTGTAAAGTTGCAACGACTTTTTCCATGGGAAGTCCCAACTTTTCAGCCATTGCCTGAATCATTCTGATATTTGCTTGGTGTGGAATAAACCAGTCTAACTGATCAATTGTTAAATGATTTGTTTTGAGACAAGCATTAAGTGCCAAATCCAAGTGTGTTACCCCAAAACGAAAGACTTTGCTGCCTTGCATCGTTAAAAAAGCCGATTTTTCGAGTTTAAGGATGTCATCCTGTGCACCATTGGCATGTAATTCTGTCGATAAAATGCCTTTTTCAGCATCTGCACGCAATAAGACCGCGCCAGCACCATCACCAAACAAGACACAGGTTGCCCTGTCCTCCCAATCCAAAACACGACTCATGGTTTCAGAACCAATCACCAAAACTGTTTTCATGCTACCTGCACGAATAAATTGATCGGCAATGCTTAGGGCATAGATAAACCCTGTACAAGCTGCCTGTATATCAAAAGCAGCACACTGATTACTTATTCCCAGCGCCTGCTGAACCGCACAGGCAGCTGCTGGAAATGTTTTTTCGTAAGAGCAGGTTGCCACAATAATCATGTCAACATCGTTTGGATCTGTATTGGCAGCAACTAATGCGCATTTGGCCGCAGCCGCGGCCATAGAAACCACATCTTCATTTTCAGCGGCAATATGCCTTGCTTCAATGCCAGTACGTTCTTTAATCCAAGCATCTGAAGTATCTAGATTTTTTAAAGTGGCCAGGGCTTCATTCGTCAAGCTTTCTTTGGGCAAATAACTTCCTGTTCCCGCAATGCGCGAAAAATTCATGCATTTGCTCCCATTGTTTGACTTATCATCATCTGTGCTTGAATTTTTTCAGGTACATTTTTATGTACTTCTTTCATGGCCATTTCAATCGCCCGAATAAACGCAGGAATATTTGCGTTACCATGACTTTTTATCACAGTCCCTTTTAACCCCAGAAAATTTGCGCCATTATACTGACCTGGATCAAAACGTTTATTGAGTGATTTCAGAATGGGAGCAGCCAATAAGGCAACAAATTTGGTATACCAATTGCGCATAAAGGCTTTTTTAGCAAAGTGTAAAATCATTTTGGACAATCCTTCGCTTGTTTTTAAGGCAACATTCCCCACAAATCCATCGCATACCACAACATCTGCAGTGCCTAAATAAATATCGTCTCCCTCCACATAACCAATATAGTTAATACTGGTGTCTTGTTGCAGTTGTTGCGCAGCCTGTTTAACCACTTCATTCCCTTTTACAGGCTCTGCACCAATATTCAATAAGGCAACCCTAGGAGGTTCAGCTGTTTTTTCAACACAGCTATGCAGGATAGAACCCATCACAGCAAATTGCACCAAATGCTCTGGACGACACTCTGCGTTTGCCCCCAAATCCAGCATGTATACTTTGCCTTTAACAGCCGGCAACGCATATACAATCGCAGGACGCTCGATACCAGGCAAGGTCTTTAATACAAATCGCGCAATCGCCATTAACGCACCTGTGTTTCCAGCGCTCACGCAGGCATCTGCAGTACCTTCTTTCACTAAGTTAATGGCAAGTCGCATCGAAGATTGTCGCTTACTGCGTAGGGCGACTGTTGGAGACTCATCCATCATGACCATTTGATCGGCATGATGCACAGACAATCGTTCTTTTACGGTATTGAGACCAGGGTTTTTTTCCAGCAAATTATTTAGGGTCGCAGAATCCCCCACCAAGATCAGGTGTAAATTAACATGCTGTGTTAAAGCCTGTACCGCAGCGGGGACGATCATGGACGGGCCTTGATCGCCACCCATTGCATCTATCGCAATACGAATCTGAGACAAATGCTGTTTCTCTATGAAAGGTTGAATTTAGTGGATAACCACGAAATTATTCGTCATCTGACATATCGGGTGCAGCGGCTGCCATAATAACTTGGCGACCACGGTAATACCCGTCTGGTGTCATGTGATGGCGGCGGTGTGTTTCACCGGTTTCGATATCCGTCGATAATGTTGCCATCTCTAGTTTATCATGTCCTCTTCTATTGCCTCGCGTGCGAGGGGTTCTACGATGTTTTTGTACCGCCATTTTAATATACCTTTACTGTAATTGCTTACTGTCGTTAGTTTAAGTTATTTATCTTCACGCGTAGTTCTGTGTATCTTCCCAGAAACCGATTGTTTCACGAAAAGAAGGACAACAGAAATTCCCGTTTCGCGTAGTTTACCCGAAATCGCGACTTAAGGGTAGTCTCTTGATAAGGTTATTCTACCCCAATAGTGGCAGACGCTTTTTCTGTTATCTTGAGATCGTGGATTGGTGTTGCTACTTCACAATCGTGGCTATACACAATTTCCAATAAGCTCAGTAACAATGCTTCTTGCACTCTTAAGTAAGGAACCCATTCGATGGTTTTGGTAAAACAGTATACTGAACAATTCAAGGAATAAGCGGTTAGATGATTAAAGGCAATAAATGTAGTGCAATTGTGATCTAAATCGGGATGTTCATCTAGAAAAGATTGGAGCTTTTCAATTAAAGAAGGCAACTTACTTGCATCAGAATAACGCAAAGCAAGGGTTTCTTTTATCTGACGATTAGTCATTCTTGAAGGGTTTTCAATAATAATTGTTGAAAACAATGAATTAGGTACATACAAAGGCTGCTTGTTAAACCGACGTATCCGAGTTAAACGCCAACCAATATGCTCGACTATCCCTTCGATGTTCTTATCTGGAGAGGCAATCCAATCACCAATATTAAAGGGACGATCTAGGTAAAGCGCCATCGCGCCAGCACAATTTGCCAATAAATCTTTAGACGCAAAACCCACGATCAGTGTACCAGCGCCCCCAAATGCCAATAAACCAGACAGAGGAACGCCCAAGCACTGCAAAGCAACCAGAAAAATGGCTGCAAAAATCAGTAAGCGAACAACTCGAATCAACGCACCCACGGTATGCTGATCTAATACCTTGAGTTTACGCATTTTGAGAAAATAAAGCTCTGCAACAGTCGTTAAATTGACTAAGATCCAACCAATAATAGCGGTAAAACCAACGCTACGAAAAACAGCAATCAAGGGGTCCACAATCTTAGGTACGGGTAAAATAGCAAGACTGGCTACAACACCAACAAAGCACAACAAATATGCCGTAGGAGTCTTCAGCTTAGACAACAGCGCATTATATACCTCACCTTGTGGCTTACCAATTATGCGAATCAATTTTTCTAAAAGTGCAATACGCCAAGCCAAACCAAATCCGATTGCAATCCATGCAACAGTCACTGTTGTTAAGGATGACCATAAATTTGGATCTCTTAAGAACGTTTGAAGCCACTCGATGTGTAACAATGGATCCACTGACTACTCCTCTGCTTAACTACTCTTCTGTACAGTGTTGCGTATCTACAGGAGTTACAATTACTGCCTCAGCAGCTTGCTCAGGTAAAGCAGACGATGTTGTTGCAGACGCAGACCTTCTTTTTTTATGATAACGCTGACGTCCGCCATGAGAACGACGACGCCCACTTTTTTCAGATTTTACCGGCGCACTTAAATGCACAATCACTTCTTGATTGACCGATGTTACTGGATTATCTGATGACGATAATGGTATCGCATTGTTATCCTGTTCAAGACGCTCTGTTGCAATCGAAGGCGCATCTACGGCAATCACTGGCACTAATAATGGATTGTCGTCGATAACCTGTTCGCTTTTTTGTTTTGGTGGCTGTAAGCGTCTATCTGTTGGTCGATGTCTTTGCCCTGCATGCGGGTGACGATGCTGCTGGGTTTTCTGCCCTTGTGAAACACCTTGACGCATTCCTTTCTTTTGAGCACCCTGAGCGGAGGCATGGCGCGTGTCACTTTTTGAGCGATTGGGCGTTACCTGAGCAACCGACACCTGTAGGGCTTTTGAAGGGTTGTTACCTGGTAACGTTGCGACTGGTAGCGCCTCCTCTGCTTTTCCAAACAAAGTATTCCACAAACGTTTAATCAACCCAACAGCAGGTTTATTATTTGTATTAACCGTGAGAGTTTGTTTTGTCTGTTTTGGACTGGATTGATTTTCAGGCCCTTTTCGTACCGGTGAGTGTCTAAATTCGGTACGTGCCTTATTATCTGTTTTAACTGTCGCTGTTTTTTGTCCTTCTTCTCCAAAACCTTGAATGTCAACTGCATAATTTGGCATTACCATTTGCACATTTGGAAGCAATATTATCTTTATTTGATGATCTCTTTCTATGGCACTTAGCCTATCTCGCTTTTCGTTCATCAGATAAGCCGCAATCTCAACAGGCACTTCTATGCGAAGTTGTCCCATACTGCCCATTTTTAATATTTTCTCTTCCACTTCACGCATCACGCTTAACGCCAAGGATTCGGCACTGGCAATGGTACCTAGTCCTTCGCAACGCGTGCACAGCATACGACTGGTTTCATGCAATGCAGGACGTAAACGCTGACGAGACATCTCTAACAAACCAAATCGGGAAATGCGACCCACCTGAACACGCGCTCTATCAGGCCCCATGGCCTCACGCAAACGTTGCTCTACCAAGCGCTGATTACGCACCGACCCCATATCGATAAAATCAATAACAATCAAACCGCCTAAATCTCTTAAACGCAGTTGACGCGCAATTTCTGTCGCGGCCTCTAAGTTGGTATTAAAGGCTGTCTCTTCAATATCTCCGCCCTTGGTTGCTTTTGCAGAATTCACATCTATTGGCGTTAATGCCTCAGCATGATCAAAAACAATCGAGCCACCAGAAGGCAATTTAACCACCCGCAAAAAAGCAGATTCGATTTGACGCTCTATTTGTGCATGATTAAACAGTGGAATGCTTCCCTGGTATAATTTGACTTTATCCACAAATTCTCGCCGATCTTTTTGTAAAAATTCGACAATTTTTTCATAAATAACAGGCTCGTCTACGACAATTTCATCCAAATCTGGTTTTAGATGATCTCGCACAGATCGCACCACCACGTTACTCTCTTGATGCAAACGAAAAGGCAAGGGTCGACCTTCTTTGTCTTTTCTGTCTTCTTGCGCATCCTCTTTGATACGTTGCCATAGCGCCAATTGTGCATCCAAATCCCATTTCAGATCTTTCACACTTTGCCCAACACCGGCTGTACGGATAATGACACCCATGTCTTCAGGGATTTCTAGGGAATTTAAAATACCCCTCAATTCTCCTCGCTCTTCTCCCCCAATACGACGAGAAATACCACCGGCACCCGGGTTATTTGGCATTAACACAAGATAGCAACCCGCCAAACTGACAAAGGTTGTTAGGGCAGCGCCCTTACTTCCCCTCTCTTCTTTGTCTATCTGTACAATAACTTGCTGACCTTTTTTTAAGACCTCTTTAAAATCGACACGACTATAGTCTTCTAACGTTTGTCCAAAATATTCCGGTGCAATTTCACTGAACGGTAAAAAACCCGGCTTATCTTCAGGACTGTATTTAACAAACACGGCATTTAAACTGGGTACAATGTCGGTAACAAATCCCTTGTATATACTCGCTTTCTTTTGCTCTTTTCCAGATACTTCTATATCAATGTCACACAGTACACCGCCCTCGACTAGGGCAACCCTGATTTCTTCAGGTTGTATTGCGTTGATGAACATTTTTTTTCTATTTTCTTCTGACATAACTAACCATTTTATACGTTAAAAAACTGATTGTAATTTAATTAACTAACACACATTAAGCGCTGGTCCTTTTGATACAGGAACTGAAAGGACACCTTAAGAATCTATCGCAGACTGGGATTCTAGCAGATTCAAGTACTATACACCAGGCGCTTTTTACCCAGCACTCGTGTTACAATGGTGAAAACGGTTAACCGAATCCCAATAAGATATAGGCGCTCACTTTATATTATAGCATGAAAACTTTAGGTACTGAACAAAAAAACAGCGCTTACTGCTTACCGATTACGGAAGAACAGGCAGGTCAGCGCTTAGACAATTTTTTAACGCGCCTGCTAAAGAGCGTTCCAAAAACACACGTCTACCGTTTAATTCGCACAGGCGCTGTACGCGTCAATAAAGGACGAAAAAAGCCTGACTACAAATTGCAGGCACTGGACGCTATCCGCATCCCACCCGTACACACCACCACAGAGAAAACAAAACCAACGCGTTTACAAAAACAGGTTGGAGAATCGCTGCTAGACACCCTCTTGTACGAAGATGATTACCTGCTTATTATTAATAAACCAGCGGGTATTGCCGTACATGGTGGTAGTGGCATACAAGTGGGTGTTATCGAAGCATTGCGACAAAGCCATCCCAGAGGAGAGCATCTTGAGCTCGTTCACCGACTAGACAGGGAAACTTCTGGCTGTTTAATGATTGCAAAGCGACGCGCGGCATTGCGCGGTTTGCATGAGCAGTTGCGTACAGGCCACCAACTTCAGAAAAAGTATCGTTGCTTTGTTCAAGGTCAGTGGCCAGGAACACATACCTTGGAATACCCTTTGTTAAAAAATACCTTGCAATCGGGAGAACGTATTGTGAGAGTAGACCCGAATGGTCAAGCAGCCAAAACACGTTTTTCTTTACTAAAGGCTTATCCTGGGGCAAGTTTGGTGGAAGCACAGCCTATTACAGGGCGTACACACCAAATTCGTGTTCACGCCACACATGCTAAGCACCCGATTGGTGGTGACGAAAAATATGGTTCTCCAGAATTTAATAAATATTTACGTAAAAAAAGCTTATCACGCTTGTTTTTACACGCCCATGAATTACAGCTAACTTTACCGTATAATGGTAAAAAATTACGCGTTATCGCCCCCTTAGACAAGGCCTTGACAACTTTCTTGGCCTCTATGCAATCAGAGGAGTCCGTATGAGCGATTCATCTTCACCCAACTGGGAAAAACAAGTTATTCAAACGGTACTACTAGAACACATCAAAGAACAACGCTCTGCACGTAGATGGACCCTATTTTATCGTATGATAATCCTCAGTATCGCTGGATTTATTTTTTTTCATGCGCTTAAGTGGGACTTAAACCCCTCCTCTTCTATTTTACAACAAAGTCATACTGCCGTGATTGATATTCGTGGCCCTATTGATGCAGATCAATCTGCCAGTGCAGATAATATCAATGGCGCTTTAGAAATGGCTTTTGATACGAAATTGGTCAAGGGTGTGATTTTACGTATCAACAGTCCCGGTGGAAGCCCCGTACAAGCACGTCAAATTTATGATAAAATACAGGCCTTGCAAGCGAAAAATGATAAAGTAAAGGTTTACGCACTTATAGAAGATTTGGGCACATCTGCTGCCTATCTTATCGCTTCATCTGCAGAAGAGATCCATGCAGATCAAACCAGTATTGTAGGCTCTATCGGCGTCATCATGGAAGGTTTCGGATTCCCTGATTCTATGAAAAAATTAGGCGTAGAACGTCGGCTCTATACTGCAGGTAAGAATAAGGCGCTACTCGATCCTTTTTCTCCACGCAATCCCGATCAAGAAATGTTTGTGCAAAGAGAGCTAGATTTTGTACACCAAGCATTTATTCAAAATGTACGCCAAGGACGAAAAGATCGATTAAAAGAAACCCCCGATATGTTTTCTGGTCTATTTTGGAGTGGAGAACATGCCTTAAGTTTGGGGTTAATTGATGGGCATAAAAATGCCGGCGAAATTGCCAAGGAACTGATCAAAGCAGAAAATATGGTGGACTACACCCCAGGTGTCAGCGTTATCGATCGCATTGCAAATCGAATTGGTGCGAGCTTGCAAGGAATAGATCTACACTCTTTTTTAAAGCAAAAGTTGAAATAAGATTATGTATCTATGGCACGCAGTTTAGTGGATTGGACTATAGATAATCCAAACACAATCCAAAAAATGCGTTGATAAAAGATTTCATGCACGCTACCCATGAGTAAAAATATAATCAACAGGTAAAATAATAATTTATCTTGTATCCCCCATTGTTCAGGTTTTATTCTTTTTATTAAACACAATATTTTTTTTACGATTAAAAATCCATAGGTAAAAAATATTATTGAACCAACCAGACCAAATTCAACCAACATCCATACAAAAGTATTATGGATCACTAAGGGCGTTCCATTTTTTATTGTTTCATGATTTAGAAATCCACCTAAACCAATCCCAAACCACGGACTCTTTCTCCATAACGCCAATCCCTCAACAATTGAATATAAACGCTGAGAGCTTGATGTACTTGGAGAATACTTATTCAAAGTAAACTGTGTTTTATGATACAAAAAATCATTTGTTTGATCGATATTAAATACGTGTAACCCCATATTGGTGAGATTTTCTAGACAATATACGCTCAGTATCAGTATAAAAACTTTAGTAACGATGTTTAATACATCTTTTTTTGTCAGTAAACCAAGTAAAGCTGAGGAACTAAGCAACACAAGCGCTGTACAAATGCCAGAACGTGAGTATGTAAAAAAAATACCAGCAAAAAGAATGGACAAAAGCCAGATTGTTTTTTTATCTATATGTTTTTTTAATGCTGTTAATACCGATAGTTGCATTGAAATAACACATAAAATTTGAAACGCAAAAGCATTTCTGTTCACAGCATACCCGAGCAAACTGCGATCATAATAAAAACTAAAAATATTAATCATCATTTGATAAATGATGATTGAAGATAGTGCTATCAGCATTGTTTTAGAT
>JBEAUL010000014.1:0-19385 GCA_041161475.1 Pseudomonadota bacterium
ATTGTATTCTTAAGATTATCTTTAGATTCCGCATCCACAGACTCATCAATTTTTTTGAATAGTTCTTTGCGTTTCTTTTCAAAAAGAATATTTCTTTCAGTTTCATCAAATCTTTTTAAATCAAATGAAAAGGCATTATACTTGTAAAGAAAAGCGTCTTTGCCTGGCCCCCAAGGCTCAGCTTCTCTCTCCCAATACCCTTCTTTCAATCGATTTATGCAAAAATCAGCATATTTTTCTGAGAAAGCCAGATATTCTAAATTTACAGCTGATTCATCGTAATTTAAACTGATTAAATACGGCTTTATGTTCGAGTCAAAATAATTCATTCCTTCCAAAACAAGCATATCTTTAAAATCATTTAATTTTTCTTTTGGTAAGGTTTTTATATAGTTAAACTTTATCTCTTGTATCTCCATAAATTCTTTATTATACATAATACTTGCGACATCCACATAAAATCCATTGGATCGCATTGCACAGTACTTTTCAATCACATCATTTTTAATAGAAAAAAAATCATCCTTTGATGCGCCAGTGAATTTTAAAAATGGCTGTAACTCTTTTAAAAAATAGACCTCTGCTTCTGAGCCATATTTTTCTAAAAGCTCTGACTTTAGGATTTTTTCTTGGTACATTTTTTTGCGATAGTAAACGGGCTCTAAATCATCATTATCGTAATAAGCCCGCAGAATTTCTCTTTTTTGTTGATTTATTTCTTCCTGGGAAAGACCAATATTTTTGTTAGAAAATAACTCAGAAAAATTTTTTTCATATTCACTATACGCTTTGGCTAATTTTTGGTCTTCTGTTTTTCCATTGTTAAATAAAACCATCGAAACTTTTTTTAAATTTTCAAGTTTATTATCTTGTCCGTCTAGTCGACTTCTTAATTCTTCTACCATATAATTTTCGAATTCATTATTGGCTTTTTTTTCTAATTCAAGAATGTCTGCAGAATACCCAGACGTTAAGTACGTATACCAGCTTACTGTCGATTTTTTTTCTTCAAATTCTTTTTTATACTGATTGAGTGGCACTTCTCTTTCTTTTAATTCACGCCAAATGTTTATTCGTTGAACAAGCGTCGTTCTAATTTCATCATCGTCAGAAAAATCATTATGATAAAAGGGCGTGATTTCATTTAGATAATTATCAACAAAATGAACGAGTTCTTGTTCATTTTCTTGAACATTAGCTTCTGAAAGAACTTGGTCTCTTAAAACATGTGCAGGTATAGGCATAAAAGCTTACTGTCATTAGCAATATATGCCTAGGTTATCGGTCACAGACCTTTTTTTGATTAGTATACGACTGTAATTAAAGAAAATTTTTATGCATTTTCATCGGCTTAGCCAAGAAATGATTAATACAGTCGATAATTAAAAAACTGTACGCATGTACAGTAAAATTACTTTGTGTTATCTAAAACAATCCTATAGCGCGCTTTTCCCGCATCTAAATGAATGAGCGCTTGATTTAAATCTTGCATTGCAAATAGTTCCGTAATAGGCGCAATATGATGACGTGCACAAAATTCAAGCATGCTATATACCGTTGCCGGACTACCAATCGGAGACCCAGATACACTACGCTGACCACCGATTAAGGTCATGGCAGGTACTGCGATGGGTTTTGGAACAACACCCACCGTATGAAAATGCCCTTTTGGCGCTAAAGCTGCAAAAAAAACATTCCAATCTAAGTCTGCATTTGTTGTATTTAAAATAAAATCAAATTTTCCCGACTGTTTTTTTAATTCATTTTTTTCTTTAGAATTGACAACATAATGCGCGCCCATCTTAATGGCTTGGTCTTTTTTATCTGCTGAAGAGGTAAAAGCCGTTACCTCGCAACCCCATTTATTTAAAAATTGAAGTGCCAAATGCCCCAAGCCCCCTATTCCGATAACCCCTACCCGTTGTGTCGGCTTAATATCTAACTGAATAATGGGGTTAAAAACCGTAATACCGCCACAAAAAAGTGGGCCTGCTGTTTTTAGATCTAAACGACTCGGTAATGGAATGGCCCATTCCCAATGACAACGCACGGTATCGGCAAAACCACCCTTTCTACCCACAATCGTTTGTTCTGCTTTGCCACATAAATTCTGATCTCCAGACAAGCATTGCTGACAATGCAAACAGCTATGACTCATCCAACCAAGCCCTACCCGTTGTCCTATCTGCAAACCCTTTACTTGTTCACCCATGCTTTCAATGGTACCAATGACTTCATGTCCTCCGATAAAAGGGTATGTTGTAATGCCCCACTCATTGGTCATCATACTCAAGTCAGAATGGCATAAGCCACAATACTCAACTTTGATGTCAATTTGTTCAGCAGCAATCTCTGGAAGAGTATACTCCATGGGCTCTACACTTTTACCAGGCGCTGTTGCAGCATAAGCACGTACTGTTTTCATGCAAGACAATCCTTATCTGATCAATCATTTTCAGTAATAACAAAACATCTATCAATAGGATAGAATAATCACCAGATTATGCAAAAATGTTGTTATACCTGGATATGATCAAACATATCGCTTTATTCGTCGACGAATAAAGCGCGTATCCAAAAATAAATGCGTAGCCCAACCAACCGTCGTACTAATGATCAACCAGTGGTATTCCTTAAGGTACTCAAGCACATGACTTAAAGAAAACGAATACCAAAAAGATTCTTGAGATAAAAAATACTCATATACAACGGCTAACAAACAGGGAAACCATATCAAAGATGATAACTGATGCGTCCATCCACGATGGTGAGACAATAAGGGCAAAATCCCTAAAATAGCAAACAAGGTGACGAGTTTGAATTTTTTTAAATAAGCCAAATAGATAAATAAACAAAATAATCCCCTATAAAACCATTTTTGGGGCACAGATTGTACATCTAAATCTGGAAATAAACTAAAAAAGAGGGTAGCAACACCGGCTTTAGCGAGCAATTCAGGATTTGTTGACACACCGACATGATGTCCCATGCGCCAAAATCCCATCATAACCAATCCACTGGCAATGACGCCACCAATACAATGTCCTTTAAAATTCATCTGTCTACTTCGATTGATTGTTGTCTATAATCCAATCCATAAGCGTATTCACCCATGTCGGGTGTGCATTTAAACTGGGTACCATCGATAAATACTCCCCACCCAGGGCTTCCCATGCTTCCTTTGCTCGAATTTCAATTTCTTCGAGTGTTTCTAGGCAATCAACAACAAAACTTGGACACACAATAACAACACGCTTTATCTTTTTGGCAATCAACGCTTGTAATAATTTATCGGTATACGGTTGGATCCAAGGAATCCTGCCTACGCGGGACTGAAAAGCAGTGGCTGTTTGCATCGGATTTAAATTCAGTGCTTTTACGAGAGCGTTTGTGGTCAAAAAACACTGTGCACGATAACAGGTTAAAAGAGGATCTGCTTTCTCTTCTTTTACCTTAATACAATGCGTTTTTTGTTGACATTGACTCAGATGAGCGCAACCCATGTTACGTACTTGTCGCTCTGGTAAACCATGATAACTAAAGACTGTAAAAGCACCTCTGGTCATTTCTCGATTTTTTTCTGTATGCTCACGAATACGTAACGCAAAGGCTTCAATAAAACCAGATGCTTGATAAAAAGGGGAATACACTTTAAAAGGGAGAATTGGCTCTTGCTGTTTTAATGTATCTAGCACTACGGCTAAAGCAGATCCAGTGGTTGCAGCTGCATACTGAGGATATAACGGTAGAATATGCAAATAGGTGCACCCTGCTTCACGTAACATAGCGATCCCTTGCGGAATACTGGGTTCGCCATAACGCATACCCAAGGCAACCAGAGCTGACTCACCATTGTTGTCTAAGGCAAGCTGCAAGGCTTTTCTTAAGGATTGCATATGAGTTCTCAATGGTGAACCGGTGGCTGTCCAAATACTGCGATAGGCTTTGAGGGTATTACGGGTACGAAAGGGAACAATGATCCCCTTTACCAAACATTGGCGCAAGAAATAAGGCAAGTCAATTACTTTATCATCAGTCAGAAAGCTATTTAAATATGACGCAACCGAAAAAAAAGTAGGGGCACTGGGTGTGCCTAAATTAATCAGTAAAACGCCGTGTTTCTGCATCTGTAAAGTTATCCTTGCCTTAGCATAACAGTAATGAGGGTACTTACCCTTCTAAGGCAGATTTAAGCGATTGTAGTGCAATAATTTTTACAGCAGCACGACTTGGCTTTGCTTTAACCAGTACTTTTTGATTGGTTAAAGGGCTCACCATTTCACGCGCTTTGGTTGGTTTTTTACGAATACGCTTAATTTTAACGCCAGTCATCGGAATAATAAATTCACCAGAACCTTTCTTTTTAAGATGAGAGTGAATCAATTGAGTTGTTGTTTTAAACACGGATTCTACTTGAGACTTACGTAAGCCTGTTTCTGTTGCAATCGCTCGAAAAATATCTAAGCGTGTTTGTTTTTCTTTAGCAGCAG
The DNA here is from genome assembly GCA_041161475.1 of Pseudomonadota bacterium. Taxonomy (GTDB): domain Bacteria; phylum Pseudomonadota; class Gammaproteobacteria; order UBA6186; family Azoamicaceae; genus JBEAUL01. Next base: position 4,491 of record JBEAUL010000014.1, read on the forward strand.
GCACTTTTTTTACCAGCGCTTTTGTTGCTGTTTTAACCGTTGCTTTGGTCTTTTTGGTCAAGATTTTTTTACGTGACATAACTTTTCTCCAACATAAATCATTTTTGTGACCAAGAGTATGTGTAAAATCTTCATAAAAATCAAGTAACTACACCAAAAAATTCTTCATTCAGCCCTTTTTGAACAAATAGGACTGCTTTTTTCCTAGACATAAGATTGTATCTTAGAGGATATCAGGTATAATAAAATCACCCATTTATATGCACAGGTAACGCAAATGACTCAACCCTTTTTGGCGCACCTTAGCGCTTCTCTACAACAGTTACGAGATACTGGTTTATACAAAGAAGAAAGGTTGATTGCAGGCCCACAACAGGTTCAAATCACTGCAAATAAGCAACCTGTTATCAACTTGTGTGCGAATAACTATTTGGGATTGGCTAACCATCCAGACATTCGAAAAGCAGCACACGAAGCACTAGATACCTTTGGATACGGCATGGCTTCAGTGCGTTTTATCTGTGGCACCCAAACCATTCACAAAGCATTAGAAGACCAAATTTCTGCCTTACTCGGTACAGAAGACACCATCCTCTATTCGTCTTGTTTTGATGCCAACACTGGATTATTCGAGACAATATTAACGGAAGAAGACGCCATTATCAGTGATGCCCTAAATCATGCCAGTATTATTGACGGTATTCGTCTGTGCAAAGCAAAGCGTTTTCGCTATGCCAATAATGACATGCAAGCATTAGAAGCGCAATTGCAAGCGGCGCAACCTGCCCGTTTTCGATTGATTGCCACAGATGGTGTTTTTTCAATGGACGGTACTTATGCTAATTTACCCGCCATTCACGCCCTAGCTAAAAAATATGATGCCATGGTGATGGTCGACGATTCTCATGCAGTTGGTTTTGTCGGCAAACAGGGCCGAGGCACACATGAATTTTGGGGATTAACCAACGGCGAAATTGATATCTTCACGGGTACCTTAGGCAAGGCGTTGGGTGGCGCATCTGGCGGCTATGTCTCGGGTAAAAAACCGATTATTGAATGGTTAAGACAACGCTCACGCCCTTACTTGTTCTCTAATAGCCTCTGTCCGATTATCACTGCCACTTCACTGGTTGTACTAGACCTCATCAAACAGCATCCCAACTGGATCAGTACATTAGACGATAACAGCCAATATTTTAGAAAACACATGACAGAAGCTGGATTCGAACTCATTCCCGGGCATCATGCCATTATCCCGGTGATGATTGGCGATGCAAAAAAAGCAACTGAAATGGCCAATGCCCTTTTAAGCGAAGGCGTGTATGTGGTTGGCTTTTCTTTTCCTGTGGTTCCCGAAAATAAAGCACGCATTCGGACACAAATGTCTGCTGCGCTCACGAAAACACAACTAGACATTGCGATTACCGCTTTTATTAAAGTGGGCAAAAAACTGGGAGTCATTACATGAAAGCATTAGTAAAAGCAGAAGCACGCGAAGGTATTTGGCTAAAAGATATCTCAGAGCCAACCATTGGACACAATGACGTTTTAATTAAAATTACCAAAACAGCCATCTGTGGTACAGACATACATATTTATAATTGGGACAGTTGGGCACAAAAAACCATTCCTGTTCCTTTACCCGTTGGCCATGAATTCGTTGGTATCATCACGGCATTAGGATCGGAAGTACAAGGGTTTAAGGTCGGAGATAGAATATCGGGCGAAGGACACTTGGTTTGTGGCGTTTGTCGCAATTGCCGAGCGGGGATTCCACATTTATGTCCTAAAACAAAGGGCGTTGGTGTGAATCATCCGGGCGCTTTTGTCGAGTACCTCTCTATGCCAGCGAGCAACTTAATCGTTATTCCTGACAATATTCCTGATTCTGTGGCAGCAATTTTAGATCCCTTTGGTAACGCCACACACACGGCCTTGTCATTTAATGTGTTGGGAGAAGATGTACTCATCACAGGTGCAGGCCCAATCGGTTTGATGGCCATTCCTTTGTGTCTTAAAGCCGGCGCCAGAAATGTGATAATAACCGATATCAACCCCTATCGATTGGCGCTTGCCGAGCAATTAGGCGCAACCGTTGCCCTAAATATCCAAAACAAGACATTGCCTGAGGTCATCCGCCATTTAGGCATGACCAGTGGATTTGATGTCGGTCTTGAAATGTCTGGAAACCCTCATGCATTCAGAGACATGTTATCAAATATGCATCACGGTGGTAAAATTGCCTTACTGGGTATTCCACCCGATGATACAGCCATCGATTGGAATCAAGTGATATTCAAAGGACTACATCTAAAAGGTATTTATGGTCGCGAAATGTATGAAACCTGGTATAAAATGATAACCTTGTTAAAGGCGGGATTGGACATCACGCCCGTTATCACGCACGAGTTTCACTATACGGAGTATCAACAAGCATTCGATGTTGCCAGAAGCGGGCAAGCCGGAAAAGTTATTTTAAACTGGGATTAACGCATTTCAAGCCCAATAACAAAGACAGAGGAGTACTGCGAATGAAAACCCCACATAAATTGATGACCACTTTTTTATTGGGTAGCTTGGCTATTGCAGGCTGTATGCCTAACAGTGGTGCTAATCAAGCTGCCGGATCGTTAATCGGGGGCGCCAGTGGCGCTGTCTTGGGCTCCCATTTTGGTAAAGGCAAAGGACAACTGGTTGGCGTTGCAATTGGTGCCTTAGCCGGCTCTTACTTAGGCGGTAATATTGGCGCCCAAATGGATGCGCGAGACAGGCAATTGGCGCATCAAAGCATGCAACATTCTTTAGAAAAAATGCCTGACAATAAACCCTCCACTTGGACTAACCCAAATAACCAACACAGCGGACAATTTACCGTGACACACACAGAAGAGGTGCCTGCACGTAACATGGTTTGTCGTGAATACCAACATCGCGTATTTATTGGGCCTAAGCAGGAAACTGTCGTTGGAAAAGCCTGTCGAGATGTACGCGATCCACGTGCCCAATGGCGTGTCGTTGATTTTTAAGAGAAATATTGTACAACACAAGGATGTTAACTATGCAAATGTATCGACTGATTACTGGAAACACACATAAAATTGCTGAATTCGAGCAAGCCATTTCTGCTTTACTCGAAGAAGGCTACGCCTTAGAAGGGCCCCTCGTCACTGCGTCTGAATCCGGTGCAACGCACTTGTTTCAAGCAATGGTGATAGAAGATTACTTTACAGAAGAGGATGACGATGATGATGAAGACGAAGATGAGTAACCCATGTCACTAAATTTAAGAGCCCATGCAACGCGTCTACTAGGCCAAATTATTTTTGAAGGCCATTCCTTGTCAGCCCTGCTGACCGAATACAAAAAGGCTTGCGAACAACCTAAAGACGCGTCTTTTTTACAATCTCTTGTTTTTGGTACACTAAGGCACTATTTTTTACTGAAACAACTTTATCTACCTCTTCTTAAAAATCCATTGCCAGAGAAAGATCAAATCTGCTATCCCTTGATTTGTGTGGGGCTATACCAGTTAAAGTTTATGCGCGTACCACATCATGCGGTACTCTCTGAAACCGTTGAAGCAGCGCGCGTATTAGGAAAGCACCGTTTAACTGGACTGATCAATGCGGTATTACGCAATTATCTGCGTCAACAAGATCGATTAGAAGCCACCGCCCTCTGCACAACTGAAGCAAAGTATAATCACCCTCATTGGATGATTCGTCGTATAAAAACAGCGTGGCCTGAACAATGGGAATCCATTTTATTAGCCAATAATACTCATCCTCCTTTAAGTTTACGTGTTAATACGCGTTGCATTACGGTAAATGAATACCTTGATACGCTGAGTTTAGCAGGAATTGACGCAACACCATCCCAACATTTACTGCCGTCGATCACCCTTAATACCGCCTCTGATGTTCGAGAGTTACCGGGTTTTCGATCAGGGTGTTTTTACGCACAAGATGTTGCCGCTCAAGCTGCGCCCACGCTATTAGACTTACACCCTGGACAACGCGTCTTAGACATGTGTGCTGCGCCAGGCGGTAAAACCACCCATATAGCCGAACTTGAACCCAAATTGGCTGCATTGGTTGCGGTTGATAATTCGCCCGATCGTTGTGCACGCATCAATGAAAATTTAAAACGCTTGCAACATCATGCCACTGTTATCGTTGGAGATGCCTGCACACCCAATACTTGGTGGGATGGACAATTGTTCGATCGCATTTTAGTGGATGCACCTTGTTCTGCTACCGGTGTTATTCGTCGCCATCCAGATATTAAGCTGTTGCGTAGAGACGCTGATATTGCAACATTGGCACAACAACAAAGCGATATGTTAGCTGCTGTTTGGCCCTTGTTAAAAACAGGTGGCATATTGGTTTACACTACTTGCTCCATCTTACCGGATGAAAATGAAAGGGTAGTCAGTCGGTTTATGAAAACACATCACGACGCTAGGATTTTCCCTTTTGAAATGTCTGTTGGCATACCAAGAACAATTGGGCATCAAGTACTGCCTGGTCAGGACAATCAAGATGGCTTTTATTATGCGCGTTTACAAAAGGCAAGCTAGTTAAAAAACTTCCTAGCTTTTAACTGCCTTTTTGTATTACAGTACTTTTAATCCCCCTGTTTGCAATTGAGGCCAGTCCCATGGAAAATGTACAAAATTTAGCAGACTTCGAAAAAGTGCTACTGCTCTTGGGCTGTGCTGTCGGGGTTGTTGCCCTATTTCGACGCATTTCTCTTCCCCCTATTTTGGGTTATCTCTGCGTAGGGGCCTTCATCGGCCCGGGTGGATTAGGCTTTATTAATGATGTTAACGAGCTCAATTTTTTAGCAGAGTTTGGGGTCGTCTTTCTCATGTTTACCATTGGATTGGAATTTTCTATTCCCCACTTGATAACCATGAAAAAAACACTGCTGGGACTTGGAGGCACACAAATGGTTGCCTGCACAGCCTTGGCAACCTTTGTCGGGTGGTTATTCCATATGCCCCTTAAAACGGCTTTTATTACCTCTGGCGCACTTGCGTTGTCCTCGACTGCCGTTGTCATGAATCAATTGTCACAACAAAATGAAATTCATTCTACGCACAGTCGTGCAGCAATTAGCATTTTGTTATTTCAAGATATCGCGGCTGTTTTATTCTTGATTATTATTCCCGCAATGGCAGACATTCCCCAGGCACAAGCCCATTCTTTAGGCTACTCTTTGAGCATTGCCTTGGTCAAAGGTATCTTAGTTTTCTTAGTAATGGCTGTTGCCGGTAAATGGATACTGCGTCCGCTTTTTCATGAGGTGGCAAAATCTTATTCCAGCGAACTGTTTATGCTCGCAGTGCTATTAACGGCACTCAGCTCTGCTTGGCTTACCCATCATCTCGGACTTTCCTTGGCACTTGGCGCTTTTCTTGCCGGCATGATGTTGGGAGAAACCGAATTTCGTCAGCAAATTGAAATAGACATTCGCCCCTTTAGGGATGTCCTGCTGGGATTATTTTTTATCACCATTGGTGCACTGCTGAACTTACGCGAACTGCCTAAACACTTGCATTGGGTACTGATTATTTTAGGCAGCATTATTGCCCTTAAAACCATCATCATTACGGTTTTAACACGTACAATTGAAAAAGTACCCAAATTTACGGCACTGCGCACGGGCATTATACTGGCACAAGGAGGCGAATTTGGCTTTGCCGTCCTTACCTTGGCCATTAGCTATCAACTGATCGATCCCAGCTATAGTCAGGTTGTCATTGCCGCTGTTGTCTTAAGTATTACTGTTGCCCCTATCCTCATTCGATACAATAAAGTGATTGCCAATTGGTTTTTTAAAAAGAAAGTGACTACCTCTATCACCGAAGAGCCGCATGATTTTCCCTTGTCTACACACGCAGCAGAACTGAAAGATCATGTTATTTTATGTGGCTTTGGTCGGGTGGGTCAGGTATTAGCACGTTTTTTAGAGCAAGAAAAAATTCCGACCATTGCACTTGATTTAGATCCAGAGCGCATTGCTTCCTCTTCTTTGGCTGGCGAACAGGCTTTTTTTGGCGATGTACGACGCGCCGATACCTTGGCTGCGGCAGGTTTGGGTCGCGCCAGAATGGTTGTGATCAGCTTTTCAGATGAAGCTTCCGCCTTAGAGACCCTAAAGCATATCCGAGCACTGCGCGCTGATGTGCCTGTATTTGTAAGAACACGTAACGACTCTAACCTAGAGGCTTTTCAGGCAGCTGGGGCAACCGAAGTGGTTCCCGAATCCCTAGAAGCGAGTCTGATGTTAGCCTCTCATCTTTTGTTAACACTGGGAGTCCCCCCCACAAAAATCGTGAACAAAATCCGAGCGGTACATGCAGATAGATATCGTATTATGAAAGGTTTCTTTAAAGGGCATGATGATGCCATGGCACTCGGTGACAAGGAAGGCTCACGCTTTAGCCTGCATCCCATCACAATTACTGACAAAGCCTATGCCGTGGGTAAACAAATCGCCGAAATTATTACCCCCGATTCGCTGGGTGAATGGCCCGTTAAAGCCATGATAAGGGGTAAAAAACGGCATACAGAACCCTCTGTAGAAACACGTTTAAAAGCAGGAGACGTACTGATTATTTATGCGACACCTGAACAAATCACGTTAATAGAAGAGCATATTTTGCGTGGAACGGAATATTAGGGTATGATGCCCACACCAATAGACCACTCGTCCCCCAAGTTTAATATCGTATGTATACACCACAACTGGCCCTTATCTATAGCCGTGCTTCTATCGGCATACAGGCACCGCTGGTTACCGTTGAAACACATTTGTCGCCAGGACTGCCCAGCTTTTCAATTGTAGGGCTGCCTGAAGCGGCCATCAAAGAAAGTAAAGATCGGGTACGTAGCGCACTGATTAACAGTGGTTTTGAGTTCCCCACTGCCCGGATTGTGATTAATCTTGCTCCTGCGGACTTACCTAAAGATGGTGGGCGATTTGATTTACCGATTGCCTTAAGTATTTTGGCTGCCTCTGGCCAACTGCCTATAAAATCGCTGGCCCAATATGAATTTGCGGGAGAATTGGCCCTATCTGGACATTTACGCCCCATTTCTGCGGTACTGCCCTTGGCGATTGCAACCCAAGAGCAAGGGCGAACCTTGTTTATTCCCGAAGACAATACAGAAGAAGCCTGTCTTATCCACACTTGTACGGTTATCGGTGCCAAAACCCTACAAGCCGTGTGCAATCATTTTACAGACAAAACAAAACGCATTGAGCCAACAATCTCCAAAGCCTTCACTGCGAAAAAAGAGGATAGCGCACCTACTTTCGAAGACTTATCGGATATTTATGGTCAAACGCAAGCCAAACGCGCGCTTGAAATCGCTGCGGCTGGCAGGCACAGTCTGTTATTGATAGGTCCACCAGGGAGTGGTAAAACCTTATTAGCCAGTCGATTGCCTCGCTTACTCCCTCCCTTAGATACAAATGCTTCTCTAGCCGTGATGGCCTTGCATTCTCTTAAAGATCCCGGGCAGGCTGTCATGGATTTATGGAAAAAACGTCCCTTTCGAGCGCCACATCATACGGCAACCCCCGCTGCTTTACTCGGTGGTGGCAATCGCATCAAACCGGGTGAAATATCACTGGCCCACCATGGTGTTCTTTTTTTAGACGAGTTACCTGAATTTCAGCGACATGTTTTAGAAACCTTAAGAGAGCCTTTAGAGGCAAAAATGGTTACTATCGCACGTGCAAATCAACACTTGGTTTTTCCAGCAGACTTTCAACTGATCGCAGCCATGAACCCCTGCCCATGCGGCTATTTAGGGCAAATAAAACCCGTTTGTCGCTGTACGCAAGAGCAAGTGAATCGATACCGCGGAAAAATTTCAGGCCCACTCTTAGACCGCATCGATATGTACATCAATGTACCTGCGTTGCCACAAAAAGAGTTGCTCAGCTTAATAACCGAAAAAAGAGGCACAGAAACATCCTCAGAACAGCCTTTAACAAGTCACTTACAAGAACGCATTACCAAGGCACATGACATTCAAATGACACGCAACGGAAGCGCTAATGCGGCATTAAACCCAACAGAAATTAAAACGCATTGCGGACTCGACAAAGATAGCCAAGGACTTTTTTTACGTTCTATCGAAAAATGGGGGTTAAGCGCTCGAGCAACCCATCGCATCTTAAAGGTCGCCCGTACCATTGCTGACTTAAGTCAAGCGAAAAACATTTCTTCGATCCATTTAAGCGAAGCGCTTCAGTACCGTTCTATTTTTAACATGGCATCATGAAAACCATCTCGCTTAACCCAGAACAAACCGAAAGTGTAAAATACTGCGATGGCCCCTTGCTGGTTCTGGCTGGCGCAGGGAGCGGTAAAACACGGGTTATTACCCAAAAAATTGTTCGTTTGCTCCAAGAAACGCAAGGACGTTACGACATGGCAAACAAACGAATTTTGGCAGTAACATTCACTAATAAAGCGGCCCGAGAAATGAAGCAACGTGTTGCTGACTTACTGCCAGGAAATCAGCCAAGAACCTTGTTAATCTCGACCTTTCATACCTTCGGCTTGTATTTTATTCGGCGAGAGCATGAAAGATTATCCTTGAGTAAAAATATAACCATTTTTGATACGGAAGACAGTTTACAGCTCTTAAAAGAATTGTCGGGAAAATCAGAGTCAACCGCAGAAGCAGACTTAACCCAATACTTACAGATTATCTCTCGATGGAAGAATCAAGGATTACTGCCTCATCAAGTATCAAAAGAGTCTTTACTACCCATAGAAACGCAAACCTTGCTCTGGTATCAAGCCTATCAAGATGCACTCAGACAATATCATGCCGTCGATTTTGATGACCTGATTTTATTGCCTTTACATTTATTAAGAACAGATCCTACTGTTCGGGAAAAATGGCAATCTCACATTCACTACTTACTGGTAGATGAGTATCAAGATACTAATTTGGCACAATACCAGCTAATCAAAGCCTTGGCAGGCAACAAAGGGCAATTTACTGTCGTCGGGGACGATCATCAATCGGTGTATGCCTGGCGCGGTGCCAGACCAGAAAATTTGCAAGCCTTACAAAAAGATTTTCCACAATTAAAAATTATAAAATTAGAACAAAACTATCGTTCAACACATACTATTTTAAGCGCTGCCAATCATTTAATCGCAAAAAATACGGCCCTATTCGAAAAGAAACTGTGGAGTACCGTAGGCCAAGGAGAGCGCATCAAGGTCATTATGGCTAATGATGACGCTGACGAAGCTGAAAAAGTTGTCTTAAATTTATTAAAACATAAATTTGACAATCGAACAGAATACCGAGAATATGCTATCTTGTATCGTAGCAATCATCAGGCCAAAGTCTTAGAAAAAAGTTTAAGAGAGCATCGGATCCCTTATCAACTCAGCGGCGGCACTTCTTTTTTTTCTAAAACCGAAGTGAAAGATATTTTGTGCTATCTGCGATTATTAAGTAATCCCGACGATGATTGTGCTTTTTTGCGCATTGCAAATGTACCTAAAAGAGAGCTTGGGCCCAGTACCTTGGGTAAATTGGCAAGCTATGCAAAAGACCGATCGATTTCATTAATGTCTGCAAGTGCCGAAATAGGGCTATCACAGGTATTACCCGAAAGGTCCCTCAACCATTTACGACGATTTACAGAATGGATTGTCTATATTGCCGATAATATTCAAAGAGGTGATTCTTTTGGCGTTATAACCGATTTTATTAAGGCAATAAAATACCAAGAATGGTTATCTGATACGTGTACCAGTGGCACAACAGCAGACAAACGCATGGAAAATGTGTGGGAATTGATTAATTGGTTAAAACGATTGATGTCTGACACAGAGCAAGATGCCCCTAAAACATTTTCTGAAGCGCTTCAAAGCATGTTATTAGTGGATATTTTAGAGAGAAATGCAGAAGAAAAATCTCAAAATGCGGTACAATTAATGACGCTACACGCAGCAAAAGGACTGGAATTTCCTCATGTTACGATCGTTGGGCTGGAAGAAGACATTTTACCCCATAAAAACAGTATCGAATCAGACAGCGTTGAGGAAGAAAGACGATTGGCATATGTGGGTTTAACACGGGCACAAAAAGTGCTTACCTTATCCTTGTGTACGCACCGAAAACGCTATCAAGAAATCCTCTCTTGCACCCCCAGTCGCTTCTTGTTAGAATTACCCGAGTCGTTACTTATCTGGGATAAAAATACACATCAATCCCCTGAACAAAAAATGGCTTCTGGTAAAAATCATTTAGCGAATATTAGAGCTTTACTCTCTGGCTAGGATAGCCATATTCTCCATTAAGAATACCGAACAGATTGTCATTTCAGTAACCATTTTAATATTGATAACAGGATTTTTACCCACAATGACAGATTTTGTTTTTGAAAAAAGCATGATACAAAAAAATTACCCTATCCCAAAAATTTTTCACTATATTTGGGTTGGGGGGAAACTGCCTTTAGAATACCTCAACAACCTACAATTTTTTTCTAGAATTTGTCAAGAAAGTGATTACACAGTCAATATATGGGTAGACAACAGCAGTTATTTTGAAAACAGAGATGACTTAGGAGAAATAAACCATCTACGCATTCGATATGTGGATGATTTATTAGAGCAATTTTCAGCACCCAGCAATTCAGCATTCACCGATACTGAAAAAGCAGATTTTATAAAAATCCTCTGTTTTGAATATTTGGCTCCAGCAAACTATGCAGCCATCTCTGATTTTCTGAGAATAGAAATTTTAAGGCAAGAAGGGGGCATTTATATCGACACCGATGTTATGTTAGACCCTTCTACAGATCCGAAAAAAATTCAAACCTTAGATTTTTCACTTTTATCTACCGTTGGCATTGCGAATGCATTTCGTAACAATAATCTCATTGTTTCTGCCACTAATCACCCCGCTTTAATTGCAAGCATTAAAATGATGTTAACCCGAATGCTAGAATCACACAGCATCTCTGAAAAAGAGTATCTTGCAGTCGTAGAAAAGCGAAAGAAAGCCACTTCACCGGCAGATAGAGCTGAATTTAATTGTGCCTTAGCAAAATATTTTAAAGATGAACATGCTTGGTACCTTGCAAAAAAAAGCACCCATATTATCCCTTATGCAGAAATTGGACACGAGGCAATAGAATATGGTTACCTTACTTATCGAAATGCGCTTATTGCCAACATAAAATGGTGTGCGCCCTTGCGTTGGCATCTCACGCTTTTCATGGGGCCCGATGTCATTCATAAAAATGTCATCGCTTGGCAAAACTTCCTTGAATCACAAAACATCATCTCACTTCATATCTGTTTTGGCTTACTAACGCCGCTAGAAATTTTATTTAATACAGAAAGATGTGATAACACGTGGTGTTCAGAGGATACTTTTGTACACCATTCTTTAATTAAACCACGAAATAAGAGGATCTCAGAGGACTCCCCTTTAATCGACAGTGATATACAGGGTAATTCTGAGTTAGAAAAAATAATTTTAGAAAACTCAGTAAATTTATTTGAAAAAAAAGTGGCTCCTCTAACGTTTTCAGATCTATCTAAACGATTACATCATTTCCCTGAAGAGGTCATTAATGATGGTGAAATCCAAGAAAATAATACACGATTAACCAATGGATTATAGTGTTTCTTTGTGTAATACAATAAGCTTCCGAACCCATCTCGCATGCTTTAAGATCGGCTCATAAATATCTTCTTGTGGCTCTATTGTTATTAAAGACAGCTCTTCTGGCGTGGGCGGCCTATCTTGAAACTGAATTTTATCTAACTGTTCTACAAGGCATATTGGCGTTTGTTCACTTCCTTCACCCATCACCAAAACCGCAGCCGAGGCGATGCCATCTAAGAGATTAGACATACTGACGCGTAATGGTTTGCCGAATAAATCTGGCTCACCAATATAATTATGTAATGGAAAAAAGCCGCACCATCCAAGCCCAACACCTGTGACACCACGCCGCAAATGCGTGGTGTGACTGTCGCTTAATACAACCCCTATTTCAGAGAGTCCATCTCTTTTTTTAAGATAGGCCCAAATTTGATTGACTGTTTCTGGAATATTTTCAGGATACAAAATATAAGCATCATTGGCATTGGATTCATCAATACCTGCCGTTGGGATAAGTATTTTATTTTTAAGGGTAAGATAAATGCCATATCGACGACTTGACTCTTCCTCATCTAAATAAGCATCCGCTTCTTTAAGCACCAAATCTTTTTTATCTAAAACTTCCTGCTTAGGCACAATACGATTTTGACAGAGGCTGACAATCTTAGAAGTAATCACCACAATAGTGCGTTCAGACAAGCGAGGTAAATGCTTGTCTAAAATGCTTTCCACCGACTCTCCTGGAGAGACTCGGTGGGTTTTTATGGGACGTACCTGCATGTGCGTATGTATTTTTTTAGTGGCATGTTTCAGCTATGGTGCTTTCTGCACAGCCCGCTTTTTTAAGCGCTTCTTTGGCGCCAGGAGCATGTTCAACAATACCATCTAAAAATCCCCATAGCGCTTTGGCTGCCGTGAGCGCTCCGGCTTCAGCGCGTTCCTGCTCTTCTGTGGATAAGGTATTCAATAATCCTGCCACTTCTTCCGTATGCCACACATCTGCATGAGCATGTACCTCAAAAAATTGTAAGCCCGCTTTTTCTTCCACACCATAATACTGTGTTAAACCGTCATGTTTTGTTTTTGCAATTGCAGGGGTTTGGTGTTCGTATGCATATAAGGCCCCTAACCCTGTGGCATAATCAGCGCGAGTCAAGGTAAAAAACGATTCTACCAAATGCTTTGTTTGCGGATAATGTTGTGCATTTTTGACAGCAGTTTCATCCATACCCACGGCTTTGGCAAATTGTAACCAGAGCTGGGGATGATTTTCAGAACCTTGCTCTTCGTCAATCAAATTCTCGAGTAAAATTTGACGTTTTTTAATATCAGGACATTGGGTATGAATAGCGCTGAGATAGCGCGGGAACGCCTCTACATGATGGGCGTATTGCTGGGCATAATACCCTAAGGTTTCCCGACTTAGGGTGCCTGCATTCCAGGCAAGATAAAAAGGGTGCTTGAGTAAATTCAGTGGAGACAACTTTTTAGACAGTGAATCGGAAAAATGCATGCAGAACGCCCCTTAAGAGTCATTTAATTGACTTGTTTAAATAAGACCACAAGTATGGTGATCAGATTATACGGTTTCGGGTAAAGATAGGACAAGAGGCAATCTACAGTAATACAGGTGACAATACAAAAATAGCGCCACTGTTACGTCAATAGACACGTCTACAGTAGCGCTATTTTTTGTAAAAAGGTTAGGTCGGCGCTTATAAACCCTTAACCGTTGCTGGTGCAACTTCTTGTACCGGCTTCGTATTCTCTTGACTTGGTACACCCATCAAGCCAATCCCTACAATTTTCCAATGATCGCCTTCTTTTTGTAAATTGTATTGAATACCAAGGATCGAACCATTTCTTAAGGTTAGCTGTCCGGTTAACAGTCCATGATTACCATTTATTCTTCTGTCTTGAAAAGATACCTGCGAAATGGTGTCTAAATTATGCTGCTTAATAAAATGAGCAAATTTTTCTGAAGACATGTTATTCTGGAAATCAGTTGACATATAGGTATAAGCACTCTTAATGTCACCAGAAACCAAAGCATTCGTCTGATTTTGAACCATGCTTACCATTGCCCCTGTTGCCAGAAAAGTAATTACAATACTGCCAATCAGAATACCGTAAAAAATGGCAATAAATACGGCAATTACAGTGATAATTGTTTTAAAGTTGATTGGTTTTTTTGCCAACTCAATCACTCTACAATGAGCATCCGTGAATCTGTTCGATACCAGTAATGCGATATCAACCAGGTACCAGATACCAAATCCACCAAAAGTGATTAACATCAGTATTCCTGTAAACCATTTGCCCACATAAAATCGATGTATACCGAAGCTACCAAAAAAGATACACAACAGCAAAGTCACTACGGCTGATTTTTCACTGGGTGTGCTTGAACGCTCTTTTGCCAATCCAAACATATAATGTCCCCTCTACTACAGTTGATTATTATGTCAGTTCACTGAAGTATAGGCCAGTCTTGGTTTGTTTTGTGGAAATAGCACAATAAATTAAGTGCAACTACCCCTGTTTTTTTTGTAAAAATACATAGACTGAGGTTCTCCCTGATTGATGTATGTTAACCGGGAGCGCATTCGTATGAATAGGCTTATCGCTAAAAAGTATGCCCAAAGGAAGTACCGGATCTGCAAACTGAACAGGCGCAGCACCTTGTGAAAAACGTAATGTATTTACATAGGCAGCCACACTCAACCCAATAGAACCCCCATCGTCTGTATAGATAGGCTTTTCTTGCGCCAAGGCAACAATCTTTTCAGCAATGGCTTGATTATCCCCTCTGTATCGCTGCTCATAATAAGGAAACCACCAAAACCCGACAATATATCGTAAGATAACCGTACAACACAGTCCTTTAATGACCCAGTCGACACATTTTTTGTCGCACGCCAAGACCAAATAAGCCAGTATACTCGCAATAAACGGATATAAGGGTAAAATGTATCGGATACGTACCTGTGGCGCAAGCCAATAAGGTAAAATATTCACCAAAACGATTCCTACACTCAGATAAAATAATCGCTCTTCTTGCATCATTGCTTTCAATGTTTTTGTAAAACCGCAGCAAGCGGTTTTCTGACGCCACTTGATAAAAAGGAATACAGCCAGTATCAAAGAAGTGGGGAAAAAGCGTAGCCATACTTCACAAGGAAACACGATTAATTTCTTTAAGTAGGGTAACAGTGTATCTGACAATAAT
>JBEAUL010000022.1:0-10315 GCA_041161475.1 Pseudomonadota bacterium
GTTGGTGATTGTGCCACGCTCTAATCGCGTCGATATCAGTGAGTTAATGGCACACTTGTTTGCCGTAACCGATTTGGAGAGATCTTATCGCGTGAACATGAATGTGGTGGGCTTGAATGGAAAACCTGCAGTTAAAGATTTAAAAACAATTTTACAGGAATGGTTGACATATCGAACAGAAACAGTACGCCTACGTTTAGTGACGCGTTTAAATAAAATTATTGAGCGCTTACATGTACTAGATGGGTTTTTAACCATTTTTCTCCATCTCGATGAAGTGATTCATTTAATCAGAGAATCAGAACATCCCAAGCCTGCCTTAATGCAACGTTTTGCCTTAAGTGAGCGACAAGCCGAAGCCATTTTAGAATTGCGTTTAAGACAATTGGCAAAGCTAGAAGTGATTAAGATTGAGACAGAACATAAGGCCTTGTCACAAGAGAAAGAACAATTAGAAAATATCTTGTCTTCCGAAGTAAAAATTCGAACGCTCGTCAAAAAAGAGTTGTCTGAAGTGGCTAAAATACATGGAGATAGTCGTAGAGCACCATTAATCGAAAGAGAACAGGCTCAGGTGCTAAAAACCTTAGAAAAAATACCAGAGGAAGCCACAACAGTTATTCTCTCTGAAAAAGGCTGGATCAGGGCAGCCAAAGGGCATGAAATTGATGCCAAGCAATTAAGCTATAAAGCAGGAGATGCTTTACAGCAAACCGTGCTGGCAAAAAGCAATCAATCAATTTTACTGCTAGATTCTACTGGGCGGGTTTATACGCTACCAATTCATACGCTTCCTTCGGCCCGAGGGCAAGGTGAACCGGTTACCGGACGGGTAACCTCTCCAACGAATGCCGTATTTACTGGCATGATGCTGGCTACAAAGCATCATTACGCCGTATTGCTGTCATCCTCCGGGTATGGTTTTGTAGTCCCCACCGAAGAATTAGTGGGTAAAAATCGTCAAGGAAAAACAGCGCTTAAGGTGTCAGAGGGAGCAACTTCCTTGCCACCCATTCCCTTTGTCGTAGAAGAACGCTCAACACTCTATTTGGGATTGCTGACTGCTGGGCGTCGTTTGCTGATTGTGCCGGTCAGTGATCTGAGTGAGATGACGAAAGGAAAAGGATCTAAACTCATCAATGCGAAATCCGATGGGGTTATTTGGGCGGGCTGTTTTACAAAAAAAATGTGCCTAAATATTCAGATCCCAGGACGTAAGCGTGCGCAACCTACCTGGGCATTTAAAGAATGGCGTTCTTATGTGGGTGCCCTGGGCGATCGGGGTGAAAAATTACCTAAAGGTTGTGAAAAAGCCACCATTGAAATAAGCGAGTTACAATAGTTGTATGACTGTGCGTCCAGGTATATATAAGCATTACAAAGGCATGTTTTACCAAGTGTTGGGGATATCTCGTCACTCAGAGACATTAGATATACTGGTGGTGTATCAAGCACTCGATGGGGATTACGGTTTATGGGTGCGTCCGGTAGAGTTGTTTACAGGCACTTTGTTTCTCGATGGTAAAATGGTACAGCGTTTTACTTGGATATCTGAAGGGACATCTCAAGCCCCTGCATTGAGATAATCTGATTGTAAAAGGATAAAAAGTGTTATGAAAATAAGTTTAATCATTCAATCGATTTTGTCTCTGTCATTGCTATTTCCTAGCATAAGTGTTGCCTTACCGCGTGAAACCTTGGTTACTTTGCCAAAAGAAACGCGTGAAAAACATTTTAAACAGGTGAAGCGCGAATTTGATCGTCGTTGGAAAGCATTTTCAGCACATACAGTCTTTACGCCCTGGTCTTATGGACGCTCTCCGGAGAGTATTATTGAAGAATTTAATGCGCTAGAAGACAAAAGGCGTTCTGCTTGGTTCAAAGAACCTTACGCGGAAGTGCTAGAAGCGAAGCCAGATTATCAAATTTCGCAAGTACTCGTGACTCGTCGCTTATACCGCCTCCCACACATTATTGGTTTTGAGTACAATTTAACGGATGAATCGTATAATGCAAATAGCATTGTCATGGGTGATAAGCGATTTATTGCCCTAGAAGGCCCTAAACCTGAATTTATACCTGCCTTTTATAATTTGATGGTTAATCAAAGAGTAACTCATTTAGTACGTTTGACACCCGAAATGGAAGGTGCAACCCAAAAGTGTGCTCCCTATTGGGAAAATCGGGTTGTACAAAAAAATGGGCATGCAGATATTATCGAGATTCCCCAAGGTGATTCTGCTATCGCAACCCCCTATGCGATTCCGTATTATGCGATTGAGGACTGGTTAGACGATACCCCTGGGATGCCTGAAAAATTGTTAAAATTTATTAAGCAGGTAAAAAATGACATCGATCCCAATCAAGAGAATCTGATTGCTGTGCATTGCAGTGGGGGTGTCAGTAGAACGAGCACCTTTATCACAACCTACTTGTTGTTGCGGGATATCGACAAACAAAGACAAGCGGGTGTGCCTATTGCGGATATAAAGGTGAATATCCACAAAACAGTTGCTCAACTGTCTTTACAACGTCCTTTTGCCATTGCTGTACCTTCACAATACCGTACAGTCTACGACATGATTGACAAATATATCGATGAACTGCGTATATCATGATATACGCGTGATGCCTACTTTTTTATTGACAAATGGGGTACGGTATCAGACAATCAGAACCTTAGTCGATTAACTAAAGCGTGGGGTGAGTTGAAGCAAATGAAACTGGGTGTGGGCGAAGCCCCTAATATCATCGAATTTAAAAATGTGTCGAAATGTTATCACGATCATCCGGTGCTAACGGATATCCATTTGGAAGTGAAAAATGGTGAATTTCTCACCATTTTAGGTCCTTCTGGATGCGGAAAAACGACCCTGTTACGCTTGTTATCTGGATTTGAATCACCCAGTAGCGGTACGATTACCATGAATGGTGAAGATGTTTCAGAATTACCCCCCCATTTGCGCCATGTGAACACGGTCTTTCAAAGCTATGCGCTGTTTCCTCATATGAACGTGTATGACAATGTTGCTTTTGGTTTGCGTTGCAAAAAATATGGAGAGCAAGAAATCGAAAAGCGGGTAAAAGAAGCATTACGCATGGTCAAACTCGAAGACTATATGATGCGTAAGCCTCAACAGTTAAGTGGTGGACAACAGCAACGTGTTGCAATTGCTCGAGCGGTTGTTAATCAGCCCCTCATTTTACTGCTAGATGAGCCATTGAGTTCCTTGGATTATCGATTACGCAAAACCATGCAAATGGAATTGAAGCAACTACAGTCTCAGTTGGGCATTACCTTTATCATGGTAACCCACGATCAGGAAGAGGCCTTATCAACAGCGGATAGGGTCATCGTCATGCATGGGGGCGTTATTCAACAGATTGGTACCCCTCGTGAAGTATACGAGGAACCAGCAAATCTACAGGTTGCGCAGTTTATTGGTGAAGTGAATATTTTTACGGGAGAAGTCCTAAAAGCTGACGAAAAGACCTTCGAAATTGAGCTTGAAACCTTGGTGTTCGAGTTGAATAACGTAAAAAACTTCGAAGTTGGCCAACGTGTGCACGTATTGCTTCGTCCGGAAGACTTGGAAGTATACAGCGCCAAAGATTATCCAGAAGATCCGGGTCCAGATGAGCGTACCTATCCTGCGACAGTATTGTATGCAGTTTATAAGGGCTCTACGGTTGATTTAAGTTTACAGTTGAACACAGGCAAACACATTTTAGCCACTCAATTTTTTAACGAAGACGATCAAAAATTGGATTTCACACCAGGAGAGTCGGTTTTTGTTTCATGGCGTTTGGGTTGGGAAGTGGTTTTACCGGAAGAGGGCTAATCTTGTGCATGAATATCAGATGGGGAAAGGACTTAGCTTTCAACGGTCAGCGATTGCCTTAACTTGGATTTGGCTTTCTGTTTTTGCCTTGGTACCCAGTTTTCTCGTGTTTATCACCAGCCTGTTAACCCCAGGAGACAGTGAATTGGTGCGATTGCAGTTAACTGTAGACAATTATTTACGGTTATTTCAGCCAACGTACCTGCGTGTTTTTCTGCGCTCTTGGACCTTGGCAACAATTTCTACGATGGTCTGTCTTGGCATTGCCTACCCCTTTAGTTATGCGATCGCGCAAATGCGATCCACGCGTGTCAAAAATTTACTGATGCTATTGGTGATTGTGCCTTTTTGGACAAGCTCCTTAATTCGCAGTTATGCCATTGTTGCGATGATTAAGGCACGAGGCATTGTCAATGGATTTTTACTGTGGGCTGGACTCATTGACCAGCCATTGCAGTTAATGTACACCGATATGGCCACTTTAATTGGCCTGGTTTATACCCTATTGCCTCTGATGATTTTACCTTTATACGTCAGTATCGATAAATTGGACAAGCGTTTGATTGATGCCGCCAGAGATCTGGGGGCCAATAAAACCCAAATTTTCTTTAAAGTGCTGTTGCCCTTAACCTTACCAGGCATTCTCTCTGGGAGTATTTTGGTCTTTTTGCCTGCCATGACCATTTTTTATATTCCAGATTTACTGGGAGGTGCTAAGACCGTATTACTTGGTAATATTATTCAAAATCAATTTTTGGCTGCAAGAGATTGGCCAATGGGGGCAACCATTAGTGTTGCATTAACGCTGGTTATTAGTATTTGTCTCTTTTTGTACTCCAGAAAGTTTAAAAATCAGCAGGAATTTTTATGAAAACCAGATTAACAACTCGATTGCTGAAATCGGCTTATATTGCATTTGTTTACCTGTTTTTATACGCCCCTATTTTTGTACTGATAGCGTATTCTTTTAACGATTCAACCTATTCCTTGGTGTGGCAACAATTTACTTGGAAGTGGTATGAAATGCTGTTGGAAAATGCAGAGCTACATCTCGTTGCCTATCATTCATTGATTCTTGGGGTCTTGTCGGCCAGTTTTGCCACACTGTTCGGTACAATGGTAGCCATTTCTCTTTATCGTTACCCTTTTAGAGGCAAACGCTTGGTATATGCCTTGCTATTTATTTTAATGGTGTCTCCTGATATTGTCACGGGTATTTCTTTTTTGATTTTGTTTTCAACACTTAAGATGCCTTTGGGCTTCTGGACACTACTGTTATCCCATATTGCCTTTTGCATTCCTTTTGTGACAGTCACCGTGTATTCTCGCTTGTTAGGGCAGGATAAGAATATTTTTGAAGCGGCTAAAGATTTGGGGGCGACAGAAGGATTAATTGTCCGAAAAATATTGGTCCCACTATTATGGCCAGCGATTGCGGCAGGCTGGTTACTTAGCTTTACCTTGTCCTTAGATGATGTGTTAGTGAGTTTCTTTGTCAATGGCCCTGGTTTTGACATCTTGCCGTTAAAGATTTTTTCAATGGTTCGTGTGGGTGTGAAACCAGAGATTAATGCCCTATGTTCAGTGATGTTTATTTTAACTATCTTGATTGTTATTGCCTATCAGCTGGTCACTTGGAAGAAAGAAAAATGCACTTAATCAAATGCCTGAATAAATGGCGTCTAAGAATAGCCGGTCTGTTATTATGCTTGTTCTGTCACCTGAGCCCTGTCTCTGCAGCCGATAGAGAGATGTTAAATGTGTATACTTGGTCTGATTTTTTACCCGATGCGGTTATTAAGCAGTTTGAGCAAGAAACAGGCATTAAAATTAATCATTCTACCTACATGAGTAACGAAGTACTTTATGCCAAGCTCAAAACCAATATGGGAGAAGGGTACGATGTCATCATGCCTTCCGCGTATTTTGTTAATCGCATGGTTTCACAAGACTTATTACAAAAAATTGATATCAAAAAATTAAAGCATGTTAAATACTTAAATCCTGAGTTTTTAAATAAGGAACACGATCCCAGAAATGAGTATAGCCTACCTTTTTTGTGGAGCTCTACGGGTCTTGTCATTAACACTAAATACCATGATAAAAAAGAAGTCACTGCTTGGGGCAATCTATGGGATAAAAAATATAAAAATGATTTATTATTGATAGACGATGTGCGTGAAATATTCTCAATGGCCTTATTGGTATTGGGAGATTCAGTGAATGATACGAATCCGCAGAATATTAAAGCTGCGTTTGAAAAACTGAAACTCCTCATCCCAAATATTAAACTCTTTAACACCGATACCGTACGCTCTATTTATATCGATGAAGATATTACCATTGGTATGGGTTGGAGTGGCGATATTTATACCGCTCGCCGAGAAAATCCTGATTTGGCCTTTATCTATCCTGAAGAAGGCTTTGTTATTTCCTTAGATTGTCTTGCAATCCCTAAAAAATCAAAAAATGTAGTGAATGCACATAAGTTTATTGATTTTCTCTCTCGTCCAGAAATTGGAAAACAAATTGCAATGGAAACCGGATTTGCCACAACAAATTTAAAGGCAGTAGACTTATTACCGGAAGCAATGCGACAAAGCCCCATTCTGTATCCCGATAAAGAGACCATGAAACGGGGTTACCTTTTATTAGATGTCGGTGACGCGGCCCCTCTCTATGAGCATTACTTTGAGCGACTAAAACTCGGAGATTAAAGCACGTGCGGGGTCGACACAAAAGTCTTGATAAGCATTTAAAAAATGAAATTGCCTGGGTAGAAAAATTACCTGGCGTTCAAAAAATTGTCTTAGGGTTCTCTGAATCCTGTCGACACAGATATCCCCCAGGACATATCCGTTTTACCGCAGATGTAGATGGCGGGATTAAAGTGATTGGCTATTCTGGCAAAGGGGTCACAGACATCTTTATACGCATAGATCCACCTGAAGCCAGAGAAATAATAAAGTTACGTATGGCTGAGCGATTTTCTTTGGGGTAAGCGCTAGCTTATTTTCTTTTTCAACTAAGCTGATGATCTTAAAAATATTTTTTCAGATCAAAGGTCGATAAAAATTCAATTAAGCTTTTAACTTGAATGCCCTGAGGGGTATCAAAAGGCTTTTTGAGATGCAGTACGAGTTGTATGCAGGTGATGTCTTTTAGATAATGTCTAAAAAAATGAAAGCTTTTGCTTGGGCGATCGTCAGCAGATTTTACTTCGATTGCAAGTACAGGTTTTTCATCAATCGTGATTAAAAAATCAATTTCATGCCCATCTTTTGTCCGAAGATAGTGGAGCCCAGCTTTCACCCCTTCAGTGTCTTCTATAAAATGAATTTCTTTAAGCAATGCCGTTGCAACTAAGTTTTCAAGTCTTGCTCCTTTATCCGGTACTCGAGCAATATCAAAGAAATAAAATTTGGGCTCTTTTAATAAAGAACGAGCAATATTATGATGATAAGGCGTTACTCTAAAAATGAGATAAAAATTTTCTAGTAACTGTAGCCATGTTTTAATAGTTTTAGGATCTACTTGTAAGTCTACTGATAAATTATGATAGGAAACAGAGCTGGCTGTTCTAGGTTTTAGTAGTTCTATCAATAATTCAATAGATTGTATTGAACGGATTGCATATAAATCTAAAAAATCTTGTCTTAAGATAATATCTAAATGTGTTTTTTGCCAACGTCGATAATCGCGCTGTGTTCCTTTTAAGAAAGGTTCAGGGAATCCACCGAATTGGATTAAATGCTCAAATGCCAATCCTAAATCAGCATTCCAAAATAAGATAGCTTCTTTTAAATCAATTGGGTGTAGTCGAAAATGAAAATAACGACCAGCCAAAGAATCACCTACTTTGCTAAAGGCATCCATATTTGCACTGCCTGTGACCAGTAGCCTTGGGCGTACACCTTCTGTATCAAAAATACCTTTCAGCCATCTTTTCCAGTTAGGCATTTTATGTAATTCATCAAAAATGATGGCTTCTTGAGAACGAGGCCACTCTTTTTTAGCAAGGGAAAGCCTATCTTCTGCTACATCGTAGTTTAAATAACTGTAGTGCTGAAAAAGTTGCTTACTGAGCGTTGTTTTGCCGGATTGTCTTGGGCCACTGATTAATACAATTTTTGATTGACTGTCTTCATAAAGATAAGGCTGTAAATATCTTTCCACGGTATTACCTTTGCTTATAATATAAATTGAGCATATACGACTATTATGGCGTAAATTCCCGAAAAGTCAAGACTTTTCGGGAATTTACGCCATAATAGTCGAGTCCTTAAAGGCAATTGGCTGAATTTTAAATATTTTTGCTTAAGCCTCCATAAAAGCTTAAAAGTTTCATATTTTGTGACTCTTTTTTTGGCACAACCTGGTGAATCGTTCCCCCCGTTAAAGGAAAAGGAACACGGGTTGTACCAGGAAAGCTGATGGGTTGATTATTCAGTCGGCGAACGGCTAAATAGGCAAATATTTCCGCTTCCATATACTGCGTACTCCAGCCAATGTCATCTGCATGGTATACAGTGGTATCGCTCCCCAATTTTGCCTGTAGACGTTGTTTAAAGGCTTGATAAATAACTGGATTTTTCCATCCTCCACCCGCTAAGACCCAATGCTTGGGTAAATTATCGGCAACAGAAGGCAACAATGCCAGGCTACGTACAATACTGTCTGCAGTAAATGCGGCCAAGGTATGGCAAGCATCTGGTAATGAAAGTGTATTAAGGGCAGAGATAAGCTTTAAGTCTCCATAATCTAAGGATTTGGGTGGCAATTGATCAAAATAATTTTTTCCATTTTTTATAAGCGTTTCCTGATAGAGGGCTTCTAGTACGTTTTCGTGTATGCGCCCTTGTTTGGCGTATTGTCCGTCTTTATCAAAACTGTCTTCTCCATGTGTTCGCTGTTTGACCAGCTGATCGAGCAGTGCATTTCCTGGGCCTGTGTCAAAAGCAATCAAATCCTCGGGGTTATCGTTCGGGATAACTGTTATATTCGCGATTCCCCCGCAATTCACAACAGCAAGCGGTATTTGATTGTCTCGTATGCTGAGTGCTTGGTGGTATAAGGGTGCAAAGGGCGCACCTTGTCCTCCAGCAGCGACATCTTCTCGGCGAAAATCATTGACAACTGTGATCTGTAGATCGGTTGCCAAGGCAGCGCCATCGCCCATTGCAATGGATATGCCCATGTCAGGCTGATGAAACAAGGTTTGTCCGTGATATCCGATGACTTGAACATTTTGGGCTGATACATTGGCCTGTTGTAGCAATTGTTTGATCAATTGTGTGTGTAAAGCGGTGCTGTGTGTGACGACCGTAGACAGGGCAATGTCATCCATCACGGGATGCGGAACGCTATTTTTTAAATAGGTGGATAATACTTCATAATGTGCGGTGATATCCGATTGCGAGATATGTAAGCCATACTGTAAATAGTCTCGTATTCCTTCTGGGTATCGCACAACAGCCATCTGCCAATTTCCTTGGCACTGTCGAACAGTGTATTCTGCTGCTTTCAGTAAGGTTTTAAATGCCGGATCGTAATCCATGCTGATTCCAGCGATGGTCTGTAGATGGTGAGGTGTTCCATCGGTCTCAATGAGTGCAGCATCAATGCCATCCATAGAAGTGCCACTCATCAAACCGATACTCAACATGGGATTTCCTTAGTTTGTTTGTTCATGATCGGTATGTATGGCAATATTGGGTGCTTCAATCAAAAAATGCTTTGCGTATAAGCTGGTGATACCCGAAGCATCTAATTGGCATTGTGTGTTTCCTTGGTTCAAGAAGAAGGGCGTGTCTCCTATGCTTGAGACATGGATATTAGCCGCCTGTATGCGGTAATCTTCGGTCCAGCATTCTATAGAATCATTGGCGGTGAGTGAAAAGATTTTTTTTGCAGACCAACGTAATCTTTGGGTTTGTATTTGACTGTCTGTTTCAGACATTATTCTCAGATCTTTTTCGGCATTCAGACGTGCTTCATGACTGGTGATATCTATGTTTTTTTTAGAGAGTAGGGTGTACGCTCCATTGATGGTATGTTCAATATTTTGTTGTGCAAAACGATAAGTATTTTTTTTGGCATCAATGTTTAAGTTTTGTCCAGAAAACAGGTGGATGGCTTGTTTTTTTGAGGTAAATAACAGGCTATTATCGAGTGTATTTTCAGTGATCCGGACTTCATTATTCTGTTGATGGGTAAATAAGGCTGTGTAACCCGTATTTGGGTTGTCATCTGCTTCGAAGGTATTTTCTTGGTAGCTACGGAGGCGATGACAGCTGGGACGCGCTGTGTCCGCAGGGGCAGGATTTTCGGCATTAGGTAAGGTGCCCACAATGGTTGCCTCGTGTCCACCTGTTGGCGTATTTTTAAGGGTAACAACCACTTGTGTGCCGGTGAGGTGTTCCATCGGTCTCAATGAGTGCAGCATCAATGCCATCCATAGAAGTGCCACTCAT
>JBEAUL010000064.1:0-6710 GCA_041161475.1 Pseudomonadota bacterium
ATTAACGACCGCTGGTGTCTTTTTTAATAAAAAGGGTTCTCCAGATCCGATGCCTCCTACGCCAAAAATAACACCACCCGTACAACAAATAACACCACCGCAAGATCAAGCGCCTGTTAATGAAGCGCTCGTTAATCAGGAAGTGAAGTCAGTAAAAATTCAACCACCACAGCCGGGTTTTGGTGCATATGTAGCTGAATTTTTTAAGGATAATTCATATGCGCAAGAAAAAGAAAAAGGAGATAAAGGAGTATATTTTACTCCTGCTGTTAAGCCTACAGATTTATTGAAACAGTATGAAGCAAATCGGGCCGCAAATAGTGGCTGGCCTGTTGCAGCGAATTCTGTTGAAGAGAAACTTGTTGGGAAAAAGCATGATCAGTTTCAAGCTGAAGGCCCTGCTGCAAAAAGACAGAGAACTGGACCTGGTGGTAGTTAGTAAATAGACCAATCCTTAATGAACAATTGCCACAGTGCTTTGAGGCTTGAGATTGTAAATTAGAAAGCAGATTGCTGTTATGTTTAGTGCGAAGAGTAATGCCAAACCAATGCCATAAAAGCTTAGATAAATGGTAAACCATCCGCCGATAAAAATCATGGCCATCCAACTCAGAACACCCTTGGTTAAGGTGCGTGCGATTAAGTACAGGTTAGGATTTTTATAGGGGGGGTTGATAAGCGGCATACGGCCAATATGCAAATCAAAGTGTTGGCGAACGTGTTGAAATAAAAAATAGACAATAAATAAACCGAGCATACCCAAAGAAAATAATGGCAGAGGTTCTTTCAGTCTTTCAATAAATGACAGAAAAGCATGACTGTCTACATAGTGAGGGAGTAGCCATAAAAAGAAGACGGCAGGAATAATAAGGGGCATCAAAAAAGCCTGCCAGGCCCGCAAGCCTAAGTTTAGGCGTGCAAACAAGGGAACCAAATAAGGGATTAAAAACAAAGGAAATAGCATCGAAACAGTGCCTAGGGAGCGTACGGTCATACCCAGTTCCATAGGGGGCGGTGGATTTTTTAATAAGGTGGCTTCTTCGATGGCAAAATCAGTGAAGAGCAATAATACTTCAAATCCAAAAAGGGCAAGCACCAATAAAATGCCTTGCACAAAAAATACGGCGCCCAAAGAATAATGACGGCGTGCATATTTTTTGAGTAAATTATCTCTATATCGATAAGAAAACATCAAGACGATAAACATAAATAATCCATTACGCATGGGGGTTTTCCAAGCAGAATGGACTATTTGCGCTTGTCCCAACGATTCACAGGCCAAGCCAATGGCGATACACAGCAAGACAATCCCCGCGGTGGTAATAACCATATTCAAAATATCGTTGTAAGCGCTTAAAAAAAACTTTTTAGGATGCTGTGGAGCCAAACCAATACTCAGGCCTGGGAGCCATAACATCGAGTTTGTTTTGTGGGAACGATGATTGGCCAGAACGCTCAGTGCACTGATCACAACCCAAGGTAGAAAGAGACACAAGCTTGATCGCTCTTTGAATAATGGAATCAAGGCCTCGAAAGGGAGGGCAGGTGACTTGGGGCTAACATGACTTTGGAGTACGCCTCCAAACAAAAAAATTCCCCCAGCCAATAAGAGTAAGGTTTGGTTTAAAACAAGGATAAACCATCGTTGAGAACGGGGATAGTAGGGAAGCGCTGGCGTATCCTCGGTTTTAGCGACATGTAAAGTTTTTGTACAAATGGGTATCAAGGCAATCAGCACAGTGAAGGTGAGTGCCACAAGCAACATCGAGATATGGTCGAAAGCATTATCCAATGTGCTGTAGCAAAAAATACTGATACCCATTAGTAAAAGGTAGGTGATTATTGTGGTAATAATCACCCCTTTTTTTATCGCCATGACTGTTGTCCTGTTTATTGACTGCTGGTTTGGTCGTTAGCCGTTGCGCTTGCTGATGTGGCCGCTTCTTTCCCTTTGGATTCTGCTGCGGCAGCCTGATCTTGCCCTGCAATCGAGCTTAATACGTTCATACTCATGAGTAACTCTAAACGCTCGTTTTGTTTATATTGCTCTTTTTGTATCCATAGAGAAAGCGCCATCATGGCAGCAATGTCTTTCAGTAAGGCTTCTTGAGGGGCAACGGCAATGTCTTGGTGCCAATTTGGGTTTGAGTAGCGTTGCGAGGTTTCATATTCTAAGACTTCCATAAACGTTTTATTGTCTGGATTTGCGGCAGAAGGCATTCTACGGCCATACGCAGATAACATGGAATAGATGGGAACGTTTAATTTACTTTGTCTAGAAAGCGCATTGATAATTGCATCTTGGTTATCTGTTTTACTGGTGTCGTTCATGGCTGATTGAATATTATGCGCTGCCCAAGGATCGACCGTACTGCGAATATACTCTAAGGCAGCCAGACCGTTTGCTTGATCGTAACGCTTTGGTTCTAAAAGACTGGTAGGTTTGATATCCGCGTGCTGTAGTGTGGATGTGGGTGAATTGTTGCACACGTAGGCATTGGTTTCGTCGCTAGACAAAGGGGTACAATAGGCTGAAAAATGTTTGCTTAAATAGCCGGTTTTTAGAGGAACAGAAGACAGCTCTTGAGGTTCTATTAAACTGATACCGTAAAGATAGAAGATGTTTTCAGCCAAAGATTGGTTTGACACAATGGCATCTCTGTCTTCTTCAATTTTTTTAATTTCGGTATACAGAGGGGTTGAATTTGCCGTTGCAGGCGGGTCGCCAGGCGGATGCACACCGGCATTTTGAATAATTAAAGACGATTGGTAGCCAAGCAGAGAATTGAGTAATTGCGTTCTGGTGAGGTCTGTGCCTGTAGTGGCTGTAGAAGTGGCCGCGGTTTGAGCGGCCGTGGTTGCGTTAGCTGTAATAGTCGTTGCATCAGGGGTTTGGGTATTTGTATTGTCTGTACCAGCTGCATTGGTATCAGACACCAGTGTGGTTGAGCAGATTAACGTGACCAGTAATGTGGCCAGGGTTAAACAAGAGGTAAACCATTTTTTTAATGTGAACATTATTTAATCCTTTTCGTCATAGGTGGTTAACGTTGAGTGGCCTGCTGTTCTAAGGCTTTTAGTACAATCGCAATACGCTGTGGTGAAAAAACACGCGATAACAGTTGCAGTCGTTCGAATACAAGGTTTCTGCGAAGAAACAGTTTAGCGAACGGATCCCCTTTTTTATCATCGGTATCTTGGCTTGCTTCTTCTGCGTACATCAGTAATTGTGAAGCGCTACCGGGCTTGGTTTGATCAAGCGATTGTAAAATGCGTAGGGCTCTACCTGCGTGTACAGTGGCCAATACCCGAATAATTTGCGCCTCGTTATTGTTAATCGAAATGTCTTGGGCTTGTTCTAAGGCTTCGCCAAGTGCAATAATGGCACGCTCAATAGTTGGTTCACTATCTAATACCCAATGTTCAACACGTTCAAGTGCAACGATTACTCGGTATAATGTTTTTCTGTCATAGCTGTCCCAAAAATCGTGGACAGCTTCTAATTGCAAGTTTGGCATACCTCTATTCTAGGCAAGTTTCGCATTCTTTCCAAGCTTAATCTATAATGCGGGGAGAAGTAGTCTTGAATGGTCAATAAAAGTAGTTAGGAGCATCCATGGGATTTTGGCGTGGTACAGGAAAAGTGATGGGCCAAATTGTCGATGTGCGTGTTGATAAGTGGGTTGGTGTCGAGACAATCAAAGAAAACACTTCCGCGCTCTTAGCATGGGTTAAAACGGTTTTTCGCGTACAAGAGGCCCATCGAGAAGAAACGTTTGAGGCTGCCATGGCAAGATTACAGTTAACAGATACCATGGTCGAAGAACGTCGACGTCAGTACAGTATTTTGGTTTATATTTTTTTGGCTTTTTCTTTTATCATTTTTGCTTATGGTATATACCTGGCTTATCAACACAGCTGGGGTGGGGTCAGTTTATCGATGGCTTTGACCGTCTATAGTTTGTCCCAAGCCTTTCGATATGATTTTTGGGTATACCAGTTTACGCAAAGAAGATTGGGCTGTTCTGTTAAAGAGTGGTGGTCATCTTGAGAATTAAACAGTTATTTTCGCAATTAGCGGTCTTATTCGCCGGATTTTTTTTCATCAATGAGTTATTGGCCTTCGATGTCGCCATGAGCGATAAATCTCGTCAATACTTAGGCATGATTTTTGGGGGCAGTGTTGGCCCAATTGTCCTCAGTGATGAAAAAAATGCTGTGATTGGTCGATTATTTTCTCAATTAAACACCGTCATATTTGTATTAGGTACACTTTTGGTTGGCTATATCACCGTTGTGTCTACCTTGAATACGGCAAAAGAAGGTCATGCGATGGGTCAGAAATGGTCCTCTATGTGGGTACCGGTTAGGTCTGTTTTGGGACTATTGGTTATGGTACCAACCCCTATTTCTGGTTATTCTACTATTCAGGTTACGGTAATATGGTTTGTATTACAAGGCATTGGTGCCGCTAATTCAGTGTGGCAGGTAGCTCTAGATGCCTTACGTTCAGGTTTAACAGTAACAGCAGTGCAAGGTTTTGGTGGAAAAAATGTAGGTGATCAAACCGTTACATTGAGTCCATCTCAAAAACAGCGACTTGACAAAGTATTACAAAATACTTTTCAAGCAGCGGTTTGTTCAAAATTTGTGAATCGATTTGTTGAAATAAATCAGTCGGATAATTTGCAACTTACGCGTTATAACAGTGCTAATACGGGTGGTGATCAGGTTTCTTTTTATCTGGCAGACAGAGCAAATGGTAAGATCAATGTAGGATTTCAAAATAGCGCTACAGATGAATTTAAAAATATTTGTGGTCAGATGACGATAAAATGTGAAAGCAGTGACAGCGATAATTGTAAAGATCCTGGTAGGATAGATACTATTTTTCAGTCATTAAGTGATCTTTATGACAGTATGGATGTTCTTGCAGACGCCTTTTTTAGTGAAATAGATACTCTACAAAAACCTTATAACTATTCAGACACAGCAAATAATATTAAATCCCAATTAAACAGCAATAGGGGTTTATATGAAAATCAAATTGATTCTATGAAAAATGCGATCACAAGTATGCGAAGGTCAAGCAGTAGCGATCTCAATGCAGTATTAGACGGTGCTAAAAGACTGGGTTGGATCCATGCTGGTAGCTACTACATGATTTTAAATAAGTTGGTTACCTCAAATCTTGACGAAGGAGCCTTTAAATTTGTGGGTTCTGTTGATAATGTCTCTGCAAATTTACCCAGCGATGTCAGCAGCTATATGTTATTCAAGGGTTTTACTGCGGCAGATATTAACGGGATTTTGGAGTTAACAAACTCAGGCATCAGTGGTAATCAGCCCATTTATACGATGATGACATTATCTTCGTTATCGGGAGATGCCCCATTGGCAAAAGATCTGCAAATTTCTAAATTCTTTAATCAATTGCTCGTTTCCTCTTCTTCTCTCATACCGCATACTACGCCACCAACGGATATCGGTCAATCGGCGATAGGAGGAGAGACAATTACAGGTTCGATGGCAACCGACGCTCGTAAAGGGCCGGCGGGCAATAATTTGTATGCCACAGGCAGCAGGGTAATTCAAACGTTTCAAGATGCCATCAATTCCTCATCAGACCCTTTGTTAGGGATTTCCATATTTGGAAGAAACTTAATGATAACGGCTGAAACAATGATATTGGTAGCCTATTTGGCATCGGTTGCCTTGTCTTTTAGCTCTGTTATTTCCTGTCCTGTTTCATTTGCGATGGTTTTTGAAAATATCAGCAAAGGTGTGTTAGTGCCTGCTGCAACCGCCGGTATTTTAATGTGGTCTGTTGGGGCTACTTTTGCGGTCTATATTCCTATGATTCCTTATTTAATGTTCACTGCGACTGCAATAGGATGGATGTTTGCGGTTATCGAGGCAGTCGTGGCTGCGCCTGTATTGGCGCTTGGCTTTGTGTCACCTTCTGGAGATGAGCTGGGCAAAGCAGGACAAGGTGTATTAATGTTAGTCAGTTTGTTTTTAAAGCCCACCTTAATGATTCTGTCTTTTATTTTGGCTTCTCGTTTACTGAAGGCCATATTAACAATGGTGAATAATATGTTTATCACAACGGTGGAAGCCAATATTGCCGGTGTTTCTCCATTGTTTGGTTGGGTCGTGCCAATGGTATTATACGGTAGCTTTATTATTTCTTTAATCAATAAGTGCTTTTCTTTAATTCATATATTGCCAGAAAAAGTCATGCG
Source organism: Pseudomonadota bacterium (assembly GCA_041161475.1). GTDB lineage: Bacteria > Pseudomonadota > Gammaproteobacteria > UBA6186 > Azoamicaceae > JBEAUL01. The sequence goes on from JBEAUL010000064.1 coordinate 6,246, forward strand.
CTGGATAGGGGCACAAGGCGATGGCTTTAGTGTGGATGATGTTATGCAAAAAACCGAAGGAAAAACGCAAGAAGGTATTGGTGCTGCGCAAAGTGGCGGTAAAGGCGTTGTGGAAGGTACTAAGAAGAGGATTGGGGACAAAGAAGAGGCTGCGGCCAAACAAAAGAGGGATGCAGAATGAGAGTAGGGTAATAAAAAGCGATTACCCTAACTCTATAACAAGTCATTATCTTTGCTGAGGCCTTCTTCTCGTGACCCCATTAATTGGCATAAAGTCGTTAGCTGTATTTTGGTCAGCAGTGGGACTCTCATCAAAAGGCAATTTTTTCCCGGTTGCTGCACAGAGTGCTACATCCAGTACTTTACCTAGATACGTGGCACAAAGATAGCCGAGTTGTTCCCATCCCTGTAGATAGTCGGCATGTGCTGCTTGGTTTTTAATGATTCTTGATGTAGTGTTGCCAA
>JBEAUL010000095.1:0-19109 GCA_041161475.1 Pseudomonadota bacterium
ATTGTATATTGGGAGTATACAGTCATGTTTACATACAATCGTTTTTGGCACTATTGGCATACAGCATACGAGAGATATCGTTCTGGGGCCTCAAGCTTACCAGCGCTACTAGGACTCGTTATTACTGTGCCATTATCTGCAATCGCCGATCTTATATGGAATCATCAAAACAAAAAATTTAAAGTATTGGCAACCAACTGCAATGAGTTACTCAGTAGCTTGAATACTGCGCTGTCATCATTCTCGACCAAAGAAAAAAGCAGTGAAGAGGAAGTCAAGATAAGCATAGAAGAAATCCAAATATTAAAAGAATCGCATAAAAAGTTATCACAACAACGGGAAGCTGTTCTAGCTTATCAGCAAAAGCTCGCATTCTATTTAAACAATCGTGTGGTTTGTTCAGATAAATTATTTGATCATGATAAATTAGAGGGGTTAAAGGATGAAGCGCTCCTGAAATTTATCGTCAATAATCTAAAACAATCAAAGGAAATAAACAAAAAAACAACCATCACCGATCAAATCATATTGACTGAAAACCTTGATATTTACAATAATTTAAAACCATCGCATCTTGCATCGAACACAAACCGCAACCAAGGCTACTGTGTGGATGATGGCAAACAAGCATTTTATGTGAAGCGTACAAATCTTAAAGATACACTGAGTGAAATAGCCGCTCAAGAAATGGCAGAAATTTGTGGTTTTTCTGGGTTAATTCCATCTAATGCAGTTGTTTACAAGGATGAAAGTGGAACCCCGCTACCGCTACCTACGGAACAAAATATCTCTAACCTAATCTCAGAATCAGAAAACGAGTATTTTCGTTCAAAAGGTGTTAAAACAATCTCAAACGGTGCTAAAAACGTACTGGCAAAACTGGCACGCAAATTCAGAACAAAGCGCCTCCAAAAACAACTGGAAACAAACACGGCTCCAGACGAGATACTCTATGTTCAAACATTTATGCCACAGTCACTCACAGGCACGGACTTCATCAAAATGACTGGTGACCAATTAGAGCAGGATGCCAAAAACTTTTTAATTCAAATCGATCAAATCTCTTTCGAAGAAAACTTTTTATTGCAAATCATTTTAGGCTCACAGGATGCAAATCCTGGAAATACACTGTTTGTTAAAACTACAGACAGACATAGAAAATTATACAGCATCGATCATGAACGCATCATGCCAGACAATAACTATGACGTGACTAAACCAATTCCTATGGCGGGTGTTCCTACTGAAGTAGAATTCAAACACGTGTTCCCTATTCGATTATGGCTAGCTGGATTACCGCAAGCAAATAGGGCATTTTCTACACAAACAATTCAAAAGGTGTTATCACACTTAGATCCAGAAAAATTATTGGCATATCACCGCAATAAAAAGCTATTCTCTTCCGCCGCTGTTATGGCGCAATACGAGCGAGTACAGTTAATCCGATCCTTGTTTGAAGAAGAACAGAAGAAAAAAACAAAAACATTAACACCAAGGGACCTGCTTTTAAAATTAGTAGATAATCACCCAACGTATCACTTTCTGAAAAATCATATGGGTTTGAATGATTTATACACATTTTTGTTGCTTGGAAAAATACCAGAAGGCGCTGATTGGAGTTTACTAAGACATCCTTTACAAACATTGCCAATGTGGGGCCTTTTGGTCGATAAAATTAATAATAAACCGATATTCCCCTGTAACCCATACCTGCCAAATTTTCATATGTACTGTACCGCTGTGACTTTAAAATCTGTAGACACATCAAACGCTGTCGCACGAAAACTTGAAACCATGAGATTATAGCAGGCAATCACTCATTGCTGGATCTTACGGATCCAGCAACGCTTCATCGCATAAACGGGCTCTCTCTGTTTTACCTTGCCACTCGGGCACTAAGCTACGCAAACAACGCGTTAGCGAAGCTTGTGTTGCATGGTGTGCACAGAGCATTTCTAACTGCACTACTTTTGCCAAGACATCTGTTACCGTCGTTTCAATCCCCGTTGAATGAAAGATCTTTTCATGCTTTGTTGGAATTAACATCTCTGCTTCATAGAACAATTCTTCATATAATTTTTCACCAGGACGCAAGCCTATGTATTGAATCTCAATATCTTCGCCTACTTTTTTTCCGGCCAATCGAATCATCTGCTCAGCCAGAAAACGTATCTTAACCGGTTCACCCATATCTAATACAAACAGTTCTCCTCCACGCCCAATCGTTAATGCCTGAAGAATCAACTGCACAGCCTCAGGAATTGTCATAAAAAAGCGCGTAATTTCGGGATGGGTAACGGTGAGTGGTCCCCCAGATTTTAATTGCTGTCTAAATGTTGGAATAACGCTACCCGCTGAATCTAATACGTTGCCAAAACGGACTGTTAAAAAATGGGTCTGCGTTGTTTGGTTAAAGGCGCGACAAATGCGTTCGGATGCGCGTTTTGTGGCACCCATAATATTGGTTGGATTTACCGCTTTATCACTCGACACCAGTAAAAATTTGTCTACACCCGCTTCTGCGGAAACACTGGCCAAGGTATAGGTACCCACAATATTGTTCAACAAGGCTTGTCGTAACTGCGATTCCAGCATCGGGACATGCTTATAGGCAGCTGCATGCAACACGATATCAGGCTTGTTTGCTTCAAATAAAGACTGAAGGCCTATTTTATCTCGAATATCCATTAAAACAGGTAATATCTCTACCGAAGGGCAAGTACTACGTAAAGCTTGTTCTATAGTAAATAAAGCACATTCTGATTGATCGAGAATAATCAACCGTGCTGGGGCATATGTCGCCACTTGTCGACATAATTCTGAACCAATCGATCCGCCACCACCACTGACCAAGATAACTTTGTTTACTATCTCTTGACCAATGCCTTGTTTATCGAGCATCACTTGTTCACGACCCAACAAGTCCTCTAAAGAGATGGCTCTTAAAGCATCTACGCTCAGGCGTCCTGCAACAATATCAGACAAGCCCGGCAATATTCTCACTTGACAAGTGGTTTGTGCACACAAACGTACCAATCGACGCATGGCTATGCCACTGGCCGATGGAATAGCGATGATAATTAACGTAATGTTCTGCTGTTCAACGACTAAAGGAATGTCCTCACAACATCCAACAATGCGAACACCTTGTATTTCCTGCCCTTGCATCTCGCTGCGATCATCGACCAGCGCAACAGGGCGATACCGTAACATCCCACCGCGCTTTAATTCTCTGAGCAACCCTTCTGCAGCACGACCTGCACCGACAATCAACACACGCATGGTATCGGTATTTTCAATAAAAAAAGGCTCTGACTTCAGCCAACGAACGGCTAAGCGGGCGCCCCCCAATAAAAAAATCAGTAACAATCCATATAAGGGGGTAATTGAACGTGGGATCCCTGCCAAACGATTGATTAAAAACACAACGAGTAAAAATAATACGCATCCTACGGTTACCGATTGAAAAATACGCAGTAAATCTGGAATAGAGGCGAATCGCCACATCCCTCTGTGCAATCGAGCAATACGATAGGCCAATACTTGCAATGCCCACAAAGGAAACAAGGATTCTACGGCAACCTGATAAGATTCAAAAGGCATGGCTTCAAAGTTAAATCGCAAGGCATAAGCTAAAAACCAGGCAACAGGAACCATACTGATATCGTACAGTAAGGCGATCATGGATGCATGGCCTTTTAGCCAGGGATGGGTCCAAATGCGATGCATTATATCCTCCCAGCATTTTGAATCGTGGTAGAGACTGTCTCTTGAAATAACATCGGCTTTTTACTTTCTACCCAGGTATACACCAACGATAAACCACCCAGAGTAAAGAACAATCCTGATAAGGGTGATAAGTAATGATAGTAAACGCCTAAAGCCAAAGTGCCCAATACGCTGTTTAAAGCAATGCTCCCTAGTACAATGCTGGACACCCTATACCCTGACTGTTGTAGGCGTTGATAAGCATGCTGTTTATGGGGGCGCATCCAAGCTTCTGCATGCATGTAACGACGTAACAAGGTGAGTGTCGCATCAAACCAAAACAGCGCAGTCAGAATACACCATATCACAAGCGATTGAGGTATGGTTGCTTGCCCTAAATAGGCAAAGAGCACCAGCACAAGCCCTAGGGCCATACTGCCCACATCGCCCATAAAAATACTGGCTTTTGGCCAGTTCCATACCAAAAATCCTGACACGCTGACAGCCAAAAGCCACGCCAGATACGCCAAGATAACCGATCCAGAGGCAAACAACATGTAGCCCCCAAACCCTAATACAACAACGGCCTGTGCACCCGCAAATCCATCTAATCCATCCATAAAGTTAAATAGATTAATAAACCAGACAACCGTGATACCTAAAACAACAGTCGCTCCGATGTCAGCCCCTACCCAAACAGGCCAGATAGGGATCAGTCCTTGGTAAGCCATTTCGGCCATTACCCACAGGGCAACCATCGCTTGAATGGCCAAACGGCACCTCGCGGACAAGGAATGTCTATCATCCCAATACCCCATGATTGCCATACTGAGGGGCAACAAAAATAACAGTCGCCACAACGACACTGAAATCCACTGTTGTTGCCAGGCTAAGGCAACTGTGCCTAACCATAAAGCCATAAAGACAAGTCCTCCACCGCGCACGGTTGGCACCTCATGTGACGATCGAGCACAAGGAATGTCTAGCCATCCATTTTTTACACCCGCTTGCTGGAATAATTTGACTAGAGTAACCGATAATAAAAAGAGTAAAATAGCAAAGCAGATGAACATGGGCGACTCTCCTGACACACTATGGGCTGAGGCGTTTTATTTTTGGCACAATGTAGAGAACACAGTAACTAACCACCATGCCCATTTTATCGACACTCAAAGATCCGCATAAAGAAAGTAAACTATACCTAAGTCGTGTCTTAATTGCCACCGGAGTGATACTGGTTGGTACGCTCATTCTTATTTCGAGGTTAGTATACTTTCAAATAATACAGCACCACCAATACGCCTTGCTCTCACGCAATAACCAACTTAAAATTACACCCATACCACCAACCAGAGGGCTCATTTACGATCGTTTTGGCGAAGTCTTGGCAACGAATGTGCCAAGCTTTAGCTTAGAAATGATTCGACATAAAATTGCCAATATCGCCGATACTCTAACTGAGCTAAAAACCTTAATTACAATTACACCAGCACAAGAACAAGCCTTTTATAAGCAACTCCGCTATACCCGCAACAGAGAAAGTGTGCCCATTCGTTTAAAATTGACTGAACTGGAAATAGCCCGTTTTTCTTTGAATAAACACCGATTTCCAGGCATTGAAGTGGTTGCGCATCCCATTCGCCACTACCCTTTTCATGCATTATTTGCACATGTACTCGGGTATATCGGTCCCCTTAACGATCAAGACTTATCCAATGTAAACAAAGTCAAATACAGAGGAACACGCCACATTGGGAAAACTGGCTTAGAAAAATTTTATGAAACAACCCTACATGGTGATGTCGGTTACCAACACATTGAAACAGATGCCCACGGACATGTTGTTCGTGTACAAGGTACCACGCCACCGGTTCCTGGCAACAATTTAATTTTAGGCATTGACCTGGCATTGCAAAGCGCTGCATTTAAAGCCATGAACCATTTAAAAGGCGCTGTTGTCGCCCTCGATCCACAAACAGGCGATATACTGGCCATGGTCAGCACACCCACTTTCGATCCCAATGCATTCACACAAGGTATTGATGTGGCAAGCTACGATGCACTGCAACATGCACCAGACCGCCCCTTGTTTAATCGTGTGATTAATGGTCTTTATCCGCCCGCCTCAACCGTAAAACCACTGGTTGGCTTGCAAGGTTTGGCTACCAAACAAATTAATAGTCAAACAACACTGTATGATCCGGGTTGGTTTCAGCTAAATGAAGAGGGACGAAAATACCGTGACTGGAAACAAAGCGGACACGGCCACGTGAATTTAGAAAAAGCCTTGGCACAAAGCTGTGATACCTATTTCTTTGCCCTTGCGCAAAAATTAGGCGGTTCAGCGCTTGCGACAGTGTATCAACAATTTGGTTTAGGACAAATGACGGGTATCGATTTTCCACGCGAATCCAGTGGCTTAATTCCCACCGAAGCGTGGAAACAACAAACTAAAAAAGAATATTGGTACCCAGGAGACACGCTTAATATGGGTATTGGACAAGGATTTATGCTGAGCACACCACTCCAAATTGCACAGGTCGCTGCCATTTTAGCCAATCGTGGCACTTATTTTGCGCCTCGATTGGTTATTGCAACCGCCTCACCAGACAATGGTGACTTTACTGCCACCGAAAGTCCTCCAGCTATGGCAATCAATCAATTTAAACCAGAGCAATGGGCGGCTGTCATCGAAGGCATGCGCAAAACCGTTTTGCCAGGTGGCACCGCACAAAAAATGGGGCAAGGACTGAAGTATTCTGTCGCTGCTAAAACAGGTACAGCACAGGTCTTTAACTTGAAGACCGATCAAAAATATGAAGCCGATAAACTCAAAGCACACTTGCGCGATCACTCCTGGTTTATGGGGTTTGCCCCCATAGACAATCCAAAAATTGCCCTGGCTATTTTAGTCGAAAATAAATATGAAACCAGTGCTGCAGATGTTGCTCGTCGTATTTTAGATCACTTTTTTTCCGATCCACATCATAACCCATAGCCTATCACGATGGATGCATTCATATGTTAAAAGCACACCAGCAATATGTCATGAACAAACCCGGATTTCTATCAAAATATCGCTTAGATGGCTGGTTATTACTGAATATATTTGTGCTCATGTGCGTGGGTTGTTTGGTACTTTACAGTGCAAAGCAAGATTGGCTTTTAGTTGAACGTCAAATGTTGCGTTTTGGCATGGCAACCTTATTAATGATTGGTGTAGCACAGATTCCGCCACCCTTATTACGGCCTTTTGCACCGTGGATTTATGGCTTTGGTGTCACACTGCTTGCTTGTGTACTGTTGTTAGGCGATGTGAGTAAAGGGGCGCAACGATGGCTTAACTTAGGCATTTTACGTTTTCAGCCCGCTGAAATCCTAAAAATTGCGGTTCCACTTTTTTTAGCGCATTATTTGAGCGCAAGAGAATTGCCTCCTAAATCTTCCACCACGTGTATTGCCTTGGCTTTTATTGCATTACCTGCTTTTTTGGTGGCAAAGCAACCAGACTTAGGCACCGCTATTTTGATTGGCAGCACCGGTTTTGTTACCTTATTTTTTGCGGGTATTTCTTATCGATTTTTAAGTGGGTTACTCGGTGTAGGTTTATCAGCGCTTCCCATCCTTTGGTATTTTATGCATGATTACCAACGGCAACGTGTCTTAACATTGCTTAATCCCGAAGCAGACCCACTGGGCACGGGTTATCACATTATTCAATCTAAAATTGCCATTGGATCGGGAGGCCTTTTTGGTCGGGGATGGTTACAAGGGACACAATCTCAATTGGATTTTTTACCAGAACGATCAACCGATTTTATTTTCGCAGTGCTGGGAGAAGAATTTGGATTAATAGGTGTTTTACTGTTATTGCTCACCTATCTTTTACTGCTTGGACGAGGATTTTGGATCAGCATACAAGCCGCTGACAGCTTCAGCCGATTATTGGCAGGCTCTATTACCAGCGCCCTGTTTATTTACATTTTTGTAAATATTGGCATGGTGACTGGGTTGTTGCCTGTTGTAGGGGTGCCGCTGCCATTGATGAGTTATGGAGGCTCTTCTATGGTTACCTTAATGACAAGTTTTGGTATACTGATGTCTATCGCTACCCATAAGCGCTTGTTGCCTGGGTAAATAACCATGCAGGACAAAGGATGTTGGTCATGCAAAAACAGGATATTTTTCACAAGATTTTTTCTTTTATTTTCATTGTCTCTCTTGTCTTTTTTGCAAACGATGTGGGCAATACGGCCACCACGCTTCAATCAGAAAACAGCCAAGAATTCCTGTTTCAAAATAAAAAAGGGCTCGACCATTTTATTCAAAAAATGGTTTCTAAACATCAATTTTCTGAAGCACAATTAAAATCTTGGTTTAAACAAATCACACCCAATACAACGGTTATTGCGCTGATGAATCGGCAAGCCGAAGATCTGCCGTGGCATGCCTACCAAGCTTTGGTCCTCAATGACAATCGCATTAAACAAGGCATTTTGTTTTGGCAAACACATGAACAAACCATTGAAAAAGTGGCCAAAACCTTTGGTATTGAACCGGAGATTATTGTTGCTATTCTAGGATTAGAATCTTCTTATGGTAAAATAACGGGTAATTTTTCTGTGTTTGAAGCCCTATCCACTTTAGCGTTTGAATATCCACGACGTGCGGATTTTTTTGAAAAAGAGCTGACACACTATTTACTGCTCACGCGGGAAGAAGGTTTCGATCCTTTGTCTATTAAAGGTTCTTATGCCGGTGCGATGGGACCGGCACAATTTATGCCCAGTAGTTATCGCCAATATGCTGTTAATGTCAATCAAGATGGGAATCGCGATATTTTAACAAATATACCCAATATTTTAGGTTCAATCGCGCATTATTTTCGTTCTCATGGTTGGCAATCCGGTGCGCCTGTGGCATACTCTGCCCAAGTATCGAACGATGGGACTCAATCGTTTCAAAGCGTGAAAAAACCCAGCATTAGTGGACCAAACACAGTAGAAAAATGGCATCAACAAGGCATAACCCTTGTCAAACCTGGTTTAGCTACTAAACAAGCGCCCAACACGCTCACCAAGTTACTGACCTTAGAAGGCAAGAATAAGGCTGAACACTGGATGACATACCCTAATTTTGACGTGATTAAGCGTTACAACCAAAGCAACCATTATGCCATGGCGGTCTATCTACTCGGAGAGCAGATTAAGGCGGGTAAAATCGCTTCTACAAAAAACATGGAAAAGTCAGAAAGTTAAATTATAATGAAGACATGAACACAGTTAAATCATTACGCTACCTGATATTGTTATTACCCCTTTCACTGTCCTGTTTAACGGGCTGTGGTGGTGGCGCCACGCATCGCAAAATACAGACTGCAAAGAATACCGATGGTCCCCCTTTAGGCAAACCGCTCGTAGATGTATATAAGGTTCCCAATGCGGTACCACGGCATGAACCACTCAGTCGCATTGGCAACAGACCCAGCTATACTGTGTTTCAACAACACTATCGGGTCCTGCCTTCCAGCCACGGTTTTAAAGAAAGAGGGCCCGCTTCCTGGTATGGCCGTAAATGGCATGGCCGTAAAACGGCCAATGGCGAAACCTATGACATGTATGCCATGACCGCAGCACATAAACATTTACCTCTACCGACCTATCTTAAAGTAACCAATCTAGAAAATGGCCGTCATATTATCGTACGCGTGAACGACAGAGGTCCTTTTCATGGAAAACGCATTGTCGATTTATCTTATGCCGCTGCTGCTAAATTGGATTTAGTATCCCCAGGGACTGCCTGGGTTGAAATTGAAGCCATCCATCCCAAACACTACAAAGCACACCACTTGCCAAAACAACATTCCCCTCAAAAAAACGTGCTTCCTATTCCGCGCCGTATCACGCATCCCGTTCATAAAGGGCCACGGATTATTACCAAAAAACCACCCCCAGAACGCCCGACACGGATACAAAAACGGCATACTTGAATCTTAGCAATACCCCACTGTCGCCAAAGGGCGCTTTTAAGTGTCGATTGGGAAAAATCGTGATACAATTGGGTAGATCCCCCCTAGAATCGAGACAAAACGAATGAGGCCTTTATATGCGATTGATGCAAAGCCCGTGGCTTAAGTACAGTATCCTAATCCTTAGCTTTTTCAGCATTCATACTGTTTTTTCAGACACCCCAGCCTCTGCATCCATCAAGGCCAACAAAAGTAAGCAATTACCTGTTATTACAGCGCCTCCTGCGCCACCCAATCTTGCTGCAAAAGCCTTTGTATTGTTAGATTACGACAGCCATCATGTCATTGCTTCTCACAACAAAGATGAACGCGTAGAACCCGCCAGCCTCACCAAAATGATGACGGTTTATGTTATCGATCATGCGCTTGCACAAGGTAAATTGCGACTACAAGATTTAGTACCCATTAGCGCCTCTGCCTGGAAAACAGGCGGCTCTCGCACATTTTTAAATGTTAACTCGCGTGTGCCAGTACAAGAGCTTATCCGAGGCATTATTATCCAATCAGGCAATGATGCTTCTGTGGCAATGGCAGAATATCTGGCAGGCTCTGAAGAAAGTTTTGCAGAGCTCATGAATACCTATGCAAAATCTTTAGGGATGACGCAAACCCATTTTATGAATGCAACAGGATTACCACACCCAGATCATTATACAACAACACAAGATTTGGCCATTTTGGCAAATGCCCTCATCCGTGATTTCCCAGAAAGCTACGCTTTGTATTCACAAAAAGAATACGAATACCAAGGAATCAAACAGTTGAATCGCAATCGTCTTTTGTGGCGCAATGAAGCCGTAGACGGCATTAAAACAGGTTTTACTGATTCTGCCGGTTACTGTCTTGCAGCTTCTGGTAAAAAAGGCAATATGCGACTCATCGCCATTGTGATGGGCACGAAAAGTGATGAAGCTCGCACCAGCGAAACAAACAAATTAATTAACTATGGCTTTAATTTTTTTGAAACCCATAAGCTGTATCCCGCTTTAACTCCTGTCAAGCAAACGCGTATTTGGATGGGTAAAGAGAAAAATCTAAATCTTGGCCTAGGCAATGATTTATATATCACGATTCCAAAAGGCACTTATCGAAAACTACAGGCGACTATTGAAGTCAAGGAACCCTTAAAAGCCCCGACACAAATTGGGCAACCGATTGGCGTATTGTCTGTTCAACTGCATGATGAATCTCTGATCCAACAACCCGTTGTCGCACTACAAAATATTGGGCGAGGCAGCTTATTAAGCCGCGTCTACGATTATTTCCACTTAAGCTTTGAAGCACTATGGAAAAAACTGATCCAAAACGCATAACCGTACGTCATTGGCCCCTGTCATCCTATGAGGATGTCTGGGTGGCTATGCGTGCTTTTACCGATGCTCGCACACCCGAGACATCGGATGAGATATGGATCGTACAACATATGCCTGTATTCACCTTAGGGCAAGCCGGTCGCCCCGAACACATTCTACGGGCAGGAAATATTCCAGTTGTACAAACCGATCGTGGGGGACAGGTCACCTACCACGGCCCAGGCCAACTCGTCGTATATACCTTGTTCGATTTAAAAAAACGCAACCTTTCTGTACACCGTCTGGTTTGCTTGCTCGAGCAAGTCATTATCGATCTACTCAATGGCTATCGTATTACAGCAACCCGAAAAGAAAAAGCGCCCGGTGTATATGTTGATGGTGCAAAAATTGCTGCGATTGGTCTTCGTCTTCGCCGTCAATGCAGCTACCACGGATTTAGTCTTAATATTGACATGGACCTAAGCCCCTTTACACAAATTAATCCCTGTGGTTACCCAAACCAACCGGTAACACAGCTTAAAGCCTTAAAAACCGACTGTACGATTGACGCTGTAGTGGCAGATTGTATTACTTTGTTAGAAAAACAATTTTCTGATACCACTGCTGAACACAAATCTGCATCTTATCAACCGATATAAGGATAATTGTAATGTCGACACATTCCACGCCCCCAACAACACCAAAGAATCCAACACAAAAACAACGGGGACAGGACAAAATGGCACGTATTCCCATTACGATAAAGCCGACAGAACCAAACGAAATGCCACGAAAACCCGATTGGATCCGAGTAAAAGCCAATACAAATGGCGAAGTCACTCGTATTAAACAACTATTACGTCAGCATAAACTGCACAGTGTCTGTGAAGAAGCCTCCTGTCCAAATTTAAGTGAATGTTTTGGACATGGTACGGCCACATTTATGATTATGGGAGACAAATGTACACGACGCTGTACTTTCTGTGACGTAGCGCATGGTCGCCCCGATCCACTCGATAAAGAAGAGCCTATGCGCTTGGCAAAGGCCATACAAGATTTAAAGTTACGTTATGTGGTGATTACTTCTGTTGATAGAGACGATTTGCTGGACGGTGGCGCAGGCCATTTTCGAGATTGTATTCGTGCCATTCGAACCCATAGTCCAACAACCCAAATTGAAATACTGGTGCCTGATTTTCGCGGTCGCATGCAAATCGCGCTAGATCATTTATCAGAAGCCCCGCCCGATGTTTTTAATCACAATGTAGAAACGGTTCCTCGCTTGTATCGTGCCGTACGCCCTGGCTCAGATTATGCATGGTCACTGGATTTAATCAGACAATTTAAAGCGCGATTTCCGCACATTCCGACAAAGTCAGGTTTAATGCTGGGCTTAGGAGAACAGGATGAGGAAATCGAACAGACCCTAACAGAATTAAAAGCCGCTGACTGTGACAGACTCACTTTAGGGCAATATTTACAGCCCAGTCGCTTTCATTCCCCTGTAGACCGATTTGTCACACCTGAAGCCTTTGCTGCGTTTAAAGTGTTTGCTGAACAATTGGGATACGAACATGTTGCCAGTGGTCCTTTGGTGCGTTCTTCTTATCACGCAGATTTACAAGCAGCCGGAAAAGCAGTGGGCTAATTTATTTTATTTACTCGCCAACTGCTTAATTTGTTGATAATAATGTAGGGCTTTGTCGCGTGCAACAGCATGGTCAACAATGGGTTTGGGGTACTTGTGACGAATGTTCAGGTTCGATACCCAAGGTTCATGAATTTCTGAAGGAGATACATGCGCTAACTCGGGTATCCATCGCTTAACATAGGTTCCTTCTGGATCGAATTTTTTTCCTTGTAAGGTTGGGTTAAAAATTCGGAAATAGGGCGCTGCATCTGCCCCACATCCCGCAACCCATTGCCAACTGGCACTGTTACTCGCTAAATCAGCGTCCACCAGGGTATCTAAAAACCACTCAGCCCCTGATTGCCAAGGAATAAACAGATCTTTAACCAAAAAAGACGCTACAATCATACGGACGCGATTATGCATCCACCCTGTTGTCCATAATTCTCGCATGCCGGCATCAACAATGGGGTAACCGGTTTCTCCTTTTGTCCAAGCGGTCCAAGATTTTTTGTCTGAATGCCAAGGAAAATGTTTGAATAGGGGATTTAAAGGTTGTTCTGGCAATGCCTTAAAATGATGCAACAAGTGGTAAGAAAATTCTCGCCAAACCAATTCTTTTAAATAGGTTTCTTCTACCGGCTGAGACAAAGCCGTATGATAGATTCGATGGGGCGAGATTTCACCAAAATGTAAATGCGGAGATAAGCGCGAAGTGCCACTTGCATTCCCCGGAAAATCTCTTTGTGTTGCATACTGCTGGATGGGGTTTTTTATAAAATTGAGCAACCGTTTTTGTGCAGAGACTTCTCCAGGTATCCATGTTTTTTCAAAGCCTAGGGCCCAATTGGGGTGCCGAGGGCACAGCTGCCAAGTATCTAATTGATCAACCGTAATGATATTTTTTTCTTGATGCCAGGACAATGAGGGGGGTAATGCCGAAGGGGCTTTTGACAACCATTGCTTGAGCACAGATTCCGTGAGGCCACTAGAAGACGCTTTCCAAAAAGGCGTGTATTTTTGATAGGGTTTTCCTTGTCCGGTTAACACTTTCTCTGGATTGTGTAACAGGTATCCTGGGTAGGCTTCTAGCGAAACACCTACTGTTCGTAATTTCTGAAACAATAGGGCATCGGCTGCGGCCAATGCAGGTTCATGTCTTTGGGTACAATACAGCGCTTGAATATTTTTCTGGGCCACCAAGCGTAAAATAATCTCTTCTTCTGGCGCATTACTCAAAAATAATCGATGGCCATATTGCTGTAAACTGGCATCAAATGCTTTTAAGCTGTGATGAAGCCACCATCGACTCGCAGAGCCAAGTGATTTGGGCAATACATAGAGAAAGGTCACTGTCTTAGGATGCGCACTGAGTGCTGCCTTAAGTGCTAAGTTATCTGACAAGCGTAAATCTTGTCTTAACCAAAATAAAACATTCATCGATTAGAACCTATTTATTTTTCTTCTATAGTAATACTACCCTTCAAATAAAACCAGGCTTTTAGGCATGTTTAAGCATAAGCAGTTAAGACAAGTCGTCATTCAACCGGCGCTTCATTTATTGGATGCATACTCTGTCGATGCCGAAGAACTGTTGATTGCCACTTGCGCCATTGAAAGCGATGGTGGCACCTACCTTGTTCAAACTGGCTTAGGATCGGCTAAGGGTATTTTTCAAATGGAGCCTATCACCCATGATGATTTATGGAGCCGATTTTTAAAAAACAATCCACTGTTAAAAAATCGTCTGCTCATAACCTGTGGATATCAATCTCCTCCAAGAGCAGAAACCCTCGTTACCAATCTTCTATATGCAAGTATGATGGCTTATGTCTTGTATATGAGCCGTTCTCCACATCACTTTCCCGCTCAAAATGATATTAACGCCGTCTGGATACACTACAAAAAATATTGGAATACATATTTAGGAAAAACAACAAAAGAAAAATTTTTGAATGCGTATTATCACTTTGTTGGAGGACATGTATCCTAGACTGAAGACTTATCTTGCTTTAAAGTCATGGGCTATCGAATTTTTTTGTCGTGTTGTTATCCATCGGATTATCTACAGTCTTTGGTGAAAACAACAAGGAAGCGACCTCTTTTTGTTGTTCAGAAAGCATTAAGCGGTTTTCTAATGCGGCGACCTGTGCTTTAAGATGTTCGACTTCCAGCACTTTTTGTTGATACATTTCTTCATGCTTTAGTATCTCATTTTTTCTATCTCGGCAAATTTTTAAGATGCCATGACACTTCCTGTGTAAGTTTGATAAGAAAATCTGGCGGAGATCAGTTTACCGTAACCTAACCAACTCCAAACTGGGGTGGTATAGTCATGTTTTCAGTCTCTGAGGCGATTATAGATGCGTACTCGGAGAGTGTCAAATGAACGATTTTGGATTCTCTGCAAATCATTTGATGATGTTATCGTGTCCCTAAAGTTACGCTATATGTAACCTTACGGACATGATAAACCACCCTATGCATTTTATCGGCATGTTATGCTTGACTTATGGGCTATTTATCGGCATAATAAGTAATGCGAGAGAAACTGATATTGAGCTTAGATCATGCCGACAAACTTTAAACCCATGTATAGTATAACCCCTAGCATTGCCAAAAGCCTGATGAGAATTGAGGCTGCGAAGGAAAAGGTCACGTTACTGCCTGTTAACCCTACAGTCCTCGCCTCGCTGCGTGAGACGGCAAAGCTATATACTACGCATTATTCGACGATGATAGAAGGCAATCAGCTCAAGCCCGATGAGATCAAAGAGGTTATTCAGCTTCAAGGTCATTTCCCCGGTAGAGAACGTGATGAGCATGAAGTAAAAGGCTATTATGCTGCGCTTGCCCAATTAGAACAATATGCCTCACAAAACCATCCCGTTACCGAAAAAATTATTCAAACTTTGCATGCTCTGGTGATGAGTGATGGAAGAACGCGCATTAAACCAACACCTTACCGAGATGGACAAAATGTTATCAAGGACAGTGGAACAGGAACGATTGTCTATATGCCTCCGGAAGCCAAAGATGTTCCGGGGCTTATGCGCAATTTAGTGTCATGGATCAAAGAAAATGAAGAGATACCGTGCCCTATTGTCGCCGGCATTGCTCATTACCAGTTTGCAACGATTCACCCCTATTACGATGGAAATGGACGAACAAGTAGGTTACTGACGACCCTAATCTTGCACCTTGGTGGGTATGATTTAAAAGGTCTGTATTCTCTTGAAGAATATTATGCTAAAAACTTACTCGGATATTATCGCGCCATCAGCATCGGTCCATCTCACAATTATTATTTTGGAAGGGCAGAAAGCGATATAACCCCTTGGGTGGAATATTTTACGGAAGGGATGGCTTTTGCTTTTGAAAAAGTTGTTGCACAAATGATTGCAAGTAATGAGAAAGGCGAAAAAGATCATTCGCAAGTTTTGCGCACCTTAGATCCGAAACAGCGCAAAGCCTTGGAATTATTTAAGGGATATGATGTTGTTACAGCTAAACAAATAGGTGATCTATTTGGCTTTCAGCCTAGAACGAATGCTGCGCTTTGCAAAAAATGGGTTGAAGGTGGCTTTTTAGAAATAGTAGACGCTTCTAACAAAGCCAGAAAATATAAATTGACAGAGCCTTACGATATTATTGTGAAGGAGAGTCTATGAGCATCTTCAAATCTAACCTCATCAGCATTTATGGAGAAAAAGGCAAAGCCTGGATAGATGAACTGCCTCAGATTGTTTCAGCAATATCTTCAAAGCTCGATTTACGTGATTTAATTGAGGTCACTAATCTTACTTACAACTATGTATTATCTGGATTTCAAGGCGATAATCCTATCATTTTAAAATTGGGACTTGATCATGAGGCACTAACTCGAGAATCATTTGCTCTTAAATGCTTTGAGGACTGTGCTGCAGTGAAGGTGCTGGCCGAAGATGGTGGCATGTTATTGCTGGAGAGAGCGGTACCAGGCACATCCCTTAAAAGTTATTTTCCAAAACACGAACATGAATCCATAGACATTGCCTGTGGGGTTATGAAAAGATTACATCAGGCAAATATTCCTATAACGCATAATTTTCCTCACATCAAAGATTGGCTTACGGCATTGGATAGGGACTGGCCCATTCCTGATGCGTATCTTAAAAAAGCGAGAAAGCTTCGAGATCAGCTTTTAAAAACGTCTGCTGCAGATGCCTTGCTCCATGGTGATCTACACCATGATAATATTTTGCAAAATGGTTATGACTGGATGGTGATCGATCCCAAAGGTGTGATCGGCGAACCGGCCTATGAAGTTGCTGCTTTTATCCGAAATCCTATGCCAGAATTACTGAATTATAATGATGCACCAAATATTATTGACAATCGTATCACTCGCTTTGCTGAAGCTCTTGAATTATCATCACAGCGAATCCTTGATTGGTGTTTTGTGCGGACAGTAGTTGCATGGGTATGGGCGTTAGAGGATGGGTGTGATACAGGATACTGGGAACGGTTAGTAGAGGTTTTGCACTCTTGCCACATAAGCTGAGAGTTGACATCTATGGCGTTGGATAAGCTTCATTCAACATATCCGATATAGCATCATAATATCCCCATCCCATATGTTCAGCTTTTTTTACAACAACATGGAGTCGTTGTTTGAAATTAATAACCTCTTGATATTCTAAGGTTTGCATGAGTTTTAGGGCGTTGCTGAAAACAGATTCTAAGCTACAGTAATACTGCTCGTACATATCCCCAAATTCGCACAAAAAATCTGTCCCATATTCCACATAACAAACCATTAAATCAATGAGGCTAATCGTATCATTTGTAGCTTTTTTGTAGTCACTAATAGCTTTTTTGGCATCTTTGAGGCTAATTTGTTGGTTGTTTTTCCATGGTTCACTAGGCGCAATACACTTTTTAATGATACTTTTATAGCGCGCAAGAACCTCTTCATTTTTGATAAAACGTGCTTCAAGAAAGTCTTTATTTTGCTTTGAAAGAGCGTATAAATCTGCAATTAATCCCAACAAATCTCGTTCAGAGCATTTGGACAATGCTTTTCTGATATCTAGCCATTGATTAGTATTTTTAATAATTTTACCTTTTTCACTCATATAATTACCATCAATTGTATTGCCATATATAAAAGTTTAAGTAACTGGCAAATAGAATCCATGACAGATAAGGAATCATAAGCAGCGATGCCGCTCTCATTTTTTTATAAGCTAGCCAAATGATAGTGACTACCAGAATATCCATAAGCCCTAAAACTACAAGGGAAAGCCCTGTTAAGTGATAATGAAAAAACAAGGGTGTCCAGCTCCAGTTTAAGATAAGCTGAGCCAAGTATAAGGTTTTGATAACACTTAGCTTAGGAAATTGAGACTCACGCCAAATAAGCCAACCACAAGTGCCAATAATGCCGTATAAAATAGTCCAAGCTATTGGAAATACATAATTTGGTGGCGTCAGGGACGAACGATTTAATGTGCTGTACCAACTGTTAATTTCTGGTTTGGTTAAAGAGCCTATAATCCCACCAATTGCAATCAGCGCCACGATCCAGATGATTAAAGAGAGGTGGCTTTTATTTTCTGCATTCATAAACGATAGACTCATCTTGGTTAGCCGGCCCTGAAGATTGATCAAAAGCTTTGAGCGTTCTGATTCGTTTAAAGCCTGCGGATTTTAGCAGTTCCATCAGCTGATCCTGCTCATAAATTTTCACTCTCAGCTCTTCAATTTCTGTATGGATAATCTTTCCCGCCTCCATCAGTTCATATTTGCAAAGGCTGGTACAGATATCGTCTTGGAGGGTTGCAAGCCCGCTTAGGATAATTTTTTGGCCATTTGGTTTGGGCCATACCGAGCCACGCCATATACCTGCTTGAGGCGCTGCGTTCAAAGTTTCTGCTTCAAACAAGAAAATACCACCATCAGCTAAGTGGTCATAAATGGTTTTAAGTGACTTCTCTACCTGCACAGGGTCAATGATTAAACAGAAAGACCCACTGGGAATAAAAATCAACTTGTATTTTTCTGGCCGCTTTAAATCTTCAACAAACCCTTTCCAGACTGTAGGTTCTAGATTTTTAGCCTTGACTTTAGCATGCAAGACTTCAAGCATATGATTACTTGCGTCAAAGCCGTGCACATCAAATCCCTCTTCAAGTAATGGTAGTAAAAATCGGCCTGTACCACACATTGGCTCTAAAATAGGACCGTTCGCCCTCATTACATAGTCACGATAAAAAGCATAAGCATCTTCTGGTGGATTCGGTTTGCTTAAATCGTAAACCTCTGTACAAAGGCTGAGATAGGTTTCTAATGATCTTACCCCGATTTTATAGACACTCTTACGCGACCATTTTGTATTGGTTTTCAAATTTTTCAGGTGAAATTAAACCAATAGCAGAATGACGTCGAATGCGATTATAATACATTTCAA